>JBBREZ010000276.1:0-9260 GCA_038225095.1 Caldilineales bacterium | reverse complement strand
CAAGGACGGCAACATCAACGCGAAGAGAAGGGCAATCTGGGTCAGGCTAAAGCCTCGCTTGGTAGTAGCCAAGCGGACAATGATAGCCCCTTATATCCCAAAGCTAAAGACATTGGGTTTTACGGGGCGTTTCCTATAATTCACAACGCTTTCTGATCAGGCCGGTGTGTAAAGAAGCTGTTCTTCACATTGACCAAATATGTAATCCAAGAGGCCAAAGACTCGCTCTGGTGTGTCAATCGAGTAGGATAGTAAATCTTCGGTAAATACATTACCCTCTAGTTTACCAAAGCGCCAAGTAAGACCAGTAGAGACAATGCCGTAAATGGTTAAAGGCTCATCGGCATTGATCTGCTGGCAGGCAAGCATTACCGCCAGGCACTGTCCCCAACCGCCTTCAAAATCTTGTTTTTTGGCTTCCATCACAGCTAACAACGGTTTGTTGACTAATCGGTCGATCACGCCTTCGGGCCACATCGATACCAGGTAATCTGGTTCACCAAACAACACATCGTCATAAACCAGCGCTTGATTAACCCAGAGCTTTAGTTTGTCATGCCCTTGCCAAGTTTGCTGCAAGAATGGAAAGATGAAACTTTCTCGGAAAAATATTTCACTTTCCTGGACGGCCTGTCTTTTTAGAGCAAAGTTGAGGTTGTTGATAAACCAGGATGGAAGCGCTAGGTGTATGTCAGGCAGAAATTTTTCTCGTTTCAACCGGAGTGGATATTTCCGGAGTACATGCTCAACTGTTTTAAAGTCGCTAAATGCCATTGTGTTTACTCCTGATCTTCCAAATATTGATAACTACATCGATGGACAATCGTGGATATTCTATCCCTTAATGCCCGTCAGCGCAATGCCCTGCACAAAGACCTTTTGCAGGAAGAAGAAGAGCAGAATAATGGGCAGCGTAATCAGCACCGAAGCCGCCATCAGCAAGCCCCACTCACGGCCATATTGCGAACTGTACTCATACAGCCCCAAGGAAAGTACGAAAAGTTTTTGATCGCTCAAATAGATCAGCGGCCCCAGATAATCACGCCAGCGGGCAATAAACTCAAAAATCGCCACGGTGGCCAGTGCGGCTTTGGCCAGCGGCAGCAGGATTGACCAGTAGATTCTGAACTCGCTGGCGCCATCAATGCGCGCTGCCTCGGACAGTTCCGTTGGGATCGTCATGAAAAACTGGCGCAACAAGAAGATATACAAACCGCTGCCAAAAAAATGTGGGATGATCAGTGGACGAAAATCACCAACCCAGCCGATTCTTTTAAAGAGCAAAAAGAGCGGAATTAAGGTAACCTGAAATGGCAACATCAGGGTGGCCACGGTAATAATAAATAAAATTTGGCGGCCCGGCCAGTTAATGCGCGCGAGACTGTACGCCACCAGCGAACAGGCAATCAATTCACCAACTGTTGACGTGAGCGCCACAATCAAGGTGTTGCGTAGATAGAGAAAAAAGGTGATGTAAGTGACTGTGTTCGGATAATTCCACCAGGCGACAGGATGCGGGATCCAAATGGGTGGAAAGACGAAAAGTTGCTCATCCGTCTTGAGCGATGTGGAAAGCATCCACAAAAACGGCAACAGAAAGATAACAGCTGCCGGGATGAGCGCCGCATGGGTCAAGACGCTGCGCAGTAGATTGCGCACACGTTTGCGGGATATCCAGGGACGCCGGACGGCTAATCTTGGGGGGACTTTCTGCGTTTCGACGGCCATAAAGCCAATCATCCTTTATTCAGTGAATCCGCCAAAAGACGGCGTTTCGTCAGTTGAGAAGCGTTATTATTCCAGAGGGATGGCAAAGATTGAAATCCCTGCCTGATACACAAAGTGCGTTGGCGCTTTCGGGAACCCTTTGGGTGCATTGCATGAAGAAACGCACTGGTGTGTTAACACGTTTCGGGAACCCTTTGGGTGATGTTTTGTATACAGGGGGTGAATTCATTCACCCTGCTACGTAAAATCAGCGCCGCCATAAAAGACCCAGAGTCGCGCCGAACGGAAGATCAACAGTGTGATCAGCAGCGCCACCATAAATAACAACCAAGCCAGCGCCGAGGCGTAGCCCATGCTGAAATATTGAAAAGCCTGTTTATACAGGTAAATCGAATAAAATAAGAGTGACTGCCCTGGACCCCCAGTGCCGCCGACCATAATGTAGGGAATGGTAAAAAACTGCAACGCCCCAATCACGGAGGTGACCAAATGGAAAAAGATCACCGGTGTCATCATCGGCAGGGTGACATTGCGAAATTTGCGCCAAAAACCAGCGCCATCGACCTCGGCGGCATCGTACAAATCTTGGGGCACATCCTGGAGACCAGCCAGATAAAGTACGATCTGCTGGCCGATAATCCACAAGGCGAGCAAGATCATGGTTTGCCGTGACCAACGTTCACAGGCCAACCAACAGGGACCTCTGACCCCTAGCCAATTAAACGGTAAGTTGATCAAACCCGTTACTGGTGTAAACAAATAGACCCAAACTAGGGCCAGTGCGACTTCCGGAACTAAGGTCGGCAAAAAGTAAATCGTGCGATAGACGACCTGGAATTTGATCTTGGCGTTGAGCAGCATAGCCAGGGCAAATGAAGTAATGACGGCAAGCGGAATCGAAATGCCCGCAAAGAACAAGGTGTTGCCGACCGCCTTCAAAAAATCAGGATCATTCGTAAAGAGCTGGACATAATTATGGAAGCCTACCCATTTGGGGTCTTGCACCCCATTAAACTCGGTAAAACTATAATACGCCGAAGCAAAAATCGGGTAAATCCAAAACATGAGTAGCCCCAACAGCCAAGGCAGGGCAAATAAGAGGCCGTTGATCGTATTGCGGGTCGTTGCAGAAAGCCGCCGGCGCGGTGGTGCGAACACTTGGGTTAGACTTGCCATAATGCAAATTCCCCTTCCACTTACGCACTGTGCCTTAGCATGGCTAAGGCACAGTGTATTTCTGTTGCGGTGTGATGATGCTAGGGGCACGCCATGGCGTGCCCCTCCTTTGTTTTTCGATTAAGCGAAGAAGCCAATCTTTTCCAGCGCTGCGTTCACCTTGGTGTCAACATCGGTCAGTGCTTGTTCTGGTGTCTTCTTGCCATGCGGAATTTCGTCACGGAAGGCTGTAAAGAGTGAATCCCAAAGCAAGCTACCTACGGGCACTGGGGGACGAGTGTGTGACACCGGCAGCAGATCCATAAACACAGCGTGCCACGGGTCTTCGCGGAAGAACGGATCCTGCGAAGCCTTAATATTGGTCGGAATGTGATAGGTATCCTTGCAATATTTCAACTGGCCTTCGTTGCCGCACAAATAGCTCAACGCATCAAAGGCACCTGCGAGATCTTTGTAACCTTTTGGAATCGCCCAACTCCAACCACCGGCCCAACTGGCAAACGGGGCTGGACCATCGGGGCCGGGCATGGGCACGACACCATACTTGACATCTGGTTTGTACTTGTGCGCCTGGGCAACTTTCCAATTGCCGCTACAGGTCATGGCCGATTGGCCGGTCCAGAAGTAGTCATTTTGGTCGTTACAGGCGGTGCCTGCGCAGGCCGAGATCATGGCATCAACGTTGTCAACACCAATTTCATCGACAAAATCCTTGACAAACTGCATGGCCTTGATATTGTTAGGATGCGCCGTAGTGATCTTCTTGGTTTTCGGGTCTTGGAACTCGCCCTTGAACGCAAAGCCCCAGGTGTAGGCCCAGGCCTGGTCGTAAAGTGGGTTGAAACCGTAGCGCGTCACTTGGCCAGTGGCGTCTTTCTTGTTCAAGGCCTTGGTTACGGTGCGCAATTCATCCAGGGTTGTCGGTGGCTTCTCTGGGTCGAGCCCGGCTTCCTTCATAATATCCTTGTTGTACCACAGGGCGCGTGTGTCGGTGTCAAAGGGCAGTGCGTACACTTTATCCTTATAGGTTGCTTCTTCCCACGCAAAGGGATAATAATCCGCCCCTTTCAAACCGGCGGTCTGGGCCAGATCGGTGATATCGCTAAAGAAACCTTGTTGGGCAAATTGCGGCACGGTGAAGCGGTCCGCATAATGCAAGGCTGGTGGGTTGCCACCGGCGACGGCAGTTAACAGCTTTTCATCTGACTGGCTGCCTTGCGTCTGAGGAATGTAGACAAACTTAACGGTGACACCCTTCTTGTTCGCCTTGTTGTAGTTGTCAAGAATGCCCTTGGTCGAGTCCTGCGCCAGACCAGTCATGCGCGACCAGGCTTCCAGCTCCTTGGCGGCGGCGGCTGGCGCAGCGGCTCCACCACCGGTGGACGCCGCGCCTGGTGCCGCCGGGGCAGGACAGGCGGCCAACAGCACAGCGCTGGTGGCTAGACCCGTATACTGGAGAAACTGACGACGCGAAAATCTACTGCCTTTCACATTGTTCATGCTCGATCTCCTTGGTTATGCATGGTAAGTGGATAAGCTTTAGGTGAAAATCATCATATGCCCAAAGTCTTATAGCGTGGCACGATAAGGCGGAAGCCTGTATTGATTTAGCTATTCTAATTGTATCCATAGGCTAGGCAATAGCATATGAAAGGAAGATTAAAATTGGCTCAGAACCCGCCACGTAGGGAACGTGGCTAGAATCATAATCTGGATAAATCTATCTGTCAAAACTTGTTATGTTAGTGCGACCCCCCTACAGGGAGGGAATTGATGAGGGACAGACCTAGCAGCTTCGTCCTGCCTTGATGACGCTTTCGGGAGCTCTCTGGGCGCGCTGTGCGATCAATCCCCTCTCCTAGCGAAGCGGCCAGTAAGTGCGTGTAGGATGGGTCAGCCGCAGCCCGATCATAGGTTGAACGCTCAGCTGGTGCGGCTGACCCATCCTACACGCACCCTGCATAACATGAGTCAGTAAATCAATTGCCCCGCTGCATTGCGACAAGCCGTTTAGGCGCCAGCCACCGCCAAGCCCGCTCAAGTAAATTGCGCAACTCGTTTTCATCCACGGTAGTCAGCCGCACCAGCACCGCTGGGTAGCCGCGATAATGATCAGTGATAAAGAAAGTTTCGGGGACGGCGGCGATTAACATTTCCTGTTCCCCTTCGGCGACTTTGAGCACAAGCGTCTGACCATCCTCCCATAAACGGGCCAACAACTTGTTGCCAATCCGAAAAGCGGGTGTGCCGTACGAGGTGCCTTCTTCGACCTTGGGCAAGGCAAGTGCCAACGTGCGGACTGTCTCAAAAGTGACTGGTGAATGCTGGGCGGGTGACATAATCAGCTTTCCCTTTCGGCTTGAAGAGCAAGCAGCAACCTGATGAAAGAGCAATTCTCATGGATTTAGTGGTAATTTGTTCAAGCGAGCGATGTTAGAATTTTAGCACAAAAGTTCTGACGTCGCCAAATGCACGCGCCCGCTGCCAAAGTACCACCGAATTCATTCGGTGTCTGACATTGAAAACCCGTTGAAACGGGTTGATGCCTGGACTTAACGTGTTTTAACACGTTTCATATACCTAGCTTCGATTTCAATCGGAGCTAGGTAGCTTAACCGTAGCGGGCGCAAAGCGGATTCTCTCTGCGCCCGCTACGGTAAAAAGTTTTTATGACGCCAGCGCCGCACGGATTCTTTCTGGCGTCATCGGCAACTGGCGCATGCGCTTGCCCGTCAACGCAAAAAAAGCATTGCCAATCGCCGCCGCCACCGGACCAATCGGCGGCTCGCCGACGCCCAGCGGCTTACCCTCGCCCGATTCCAGTAAGATCGTCTCCACATGCGGCGCATCGCGCAAGGTGAGCAATGGATAACTGTCGAAATTAGTAATGTCCACCTGACCATCCTTGATGCGCATCTCTTCGATCAAGGTTGAACCCACGCCCCACATGATGTTGCCTTCGATTTGGGCCGCCGCACCGTCGGGATTAACCGTCAAACCGCAATCCATCGCCGCCGTCACCTGGTGCACGCGAATGCGATTGGTGGCTGGGTCCAGCGAAATCTCGGCTACCTGCGCCACCACGGTGCCACCATCCGTGCAACAGGCAATCCCGCGCGCGCGACCCGTGGGCGCACGCGTTGACCAACCAGCTTTCGCGGCCGCCGCTGCCAACACCGCCCGCATCCGCTGGCCTGCCCTATCATTGCCTAGATGGTCAAGCCGAAACTGGAGCGGATCGGCGCCGGATGTGTGCGCCAGTTCGTCCATAAAACTTTCCACCGCAAAGGTATTCGCCAGCAACCCTAAGCCGCGCCACCACCCGGTGCGCACCGGCAGTTCGCGCCGCCAGACAACGGTATGCCGATTAGGAATGCCCGCATAATGGATCGTCCCCCCGCGATACGCGCCAAAATCTGCGCCCATGATCGCCGAGAGAAAACCTGGTAAGAAGCCAAAGGCTACATCACCGCTCGCCTGGCGATGTTCCAACGCCACAATACGCCCCTGCTCATCCAGCGCGGCAGCCAATTGATGATGCGTCGGCGGGCGGAAATAACCGTAGCGCATCTCCTCGGTGCGCGTCCAGCCCACATGCACGGGCACACCGGCGGCCTGGGAAAGGCGCGCCGCCTCGACCGCCACCTCAAAGCCGCTCTTGCGTCCAAAACCACCGCCCACATAGGTGGGGATAATCTCGACAAGTGCGGCGTCCACGCCAAGCGCCTCGGCCACCAGGCTGCGCACATAAGTTTGTAATTGGGTGGAGACCCAGACACGCACTTGCCCAGGCTGGACATCGGCGAGCGCGGCCTGTGGCTCCAACGAGGCTTGCACGGCAAAGGGACTGCGATATTCGGCCGTGAACGATGTGTTTTTTTGTAAGAGGCTGGGCGCATCGCCCTCGCGCTGGATCGTAATGCCGTCACGCTCCCCCGCCGCGCGGTCGCCTACCGTTACGATAGTTTCCAATTCGGCCTGCTGCCAGGGTTTACCCGCGGTCCACATCATTTCCAGCGCGCCAACGGCCGCATGCGCTGCTGCGCGCGATGTTGCCACTACGCCAGCGAAATTTTTGTCAAGCACCACCCGCTTGACGCCCGGCATCGCATATGCCGTGCCCGGATAAGCCGCGATCATTTGCGCGGCAACGGTCGGCGGGCGCGCCACGGCCCCGTAGAGCATGCCTGGCAACTTTACATCATACCCATAGACAGCTTCGCCATTGACTTTATGCGGAATATCCACCCGTTTGACCGGCTGGCCGATCACGGTGAAGGCGCTGATTGGCTTTAACGCAGGCGTCTGCTTAGGAATTTGCCACTGTTGCCGGTTGGCTACCAACTGACCAAAGTCGACGCGTTTGTCGCCGGCCACAAAGGCGCGATTTTCGATCTTGAGCATGTCGGCTGGCTGATCGAGCACGCGCGCCGCTTCCGTGCGCAACATCTGTTGGAGCAGCGCCGCCGCCTCACGCAGCGGTTGATAGACCGTGGCCACCGAAGTGCTGCCGGTGGTGCCGTTGCCGTCGGCCGGACCTTGGCTCGTGCTCGCTTGCACCACTTCTAGATCGCCAAAAGCAATCCCCAAATCTTCGGCCGCAATCTGCGCCAGTGACGTGTGCACGCCCTGCCCCATCTCGACCTTGGTCAGGAAGAGGCGCACCCGATTGTCCGGTGTAACCTCAAACCAGGCAAAAGGATCGGTGGTAAACGAACCGGGCCGCCCGTCGCCGCTGGTGAGCATTTCGGCGATTTTCAGACGACCATAGGGCAGACTGAACGGTACGCCCAGCGCCAAGCCCACGCCAGCCACGCCCGCGCCGATCAAGAAGCCGCGGCGGGTGATGCGCCAGCGCGGGGAGTGCGGAGTGGACGAACCAGACTGTTTGGAATCAGAGATCTGAGATTGGAGATTCGAGATTGGAGATTCGCTCATAGAATCACTTGATCTTCCTTTGTGCCTTCGTACCTTTGCGCTTTGGCATTGAGCTTTTCCGCTGCCACGGCCACGGCACGCCGAATGCGTACGTAGCAACCACACCGGCAGTAATTGTTGCTCAAGGCGTTATCAATTTGCTCGGCGCTGGGTGTCGGATTGTTCGCTAGCAACGCCGTTGCCGTCATAATTTGTCCACTCATGCACCAGCCGCATTGCGGCACTTGCTCGTCAATAAACGCCTGTTGCACCGCATGCAAAGTGCGCGTCCCATCCGCGTTGCGCGTCGCCAGCCCCTCGATCGTGCGCACCGCTTTGCCCACCACCGCCGCCACCGGCAACAAGCAAGCACGGGTGGCGACGCCGTCAATTTGCACCGTACACGCGCCACAAATGCCTGCGCCGCAGCCGAACTTGGTGCCGGTCATAGCCAGTTCGTCGCGCAGCACCCAGAGTAATTTCTCGTCTGGGTGGTCGGCAATTTCGCGCACTTCGCCATTGATGTTTAGTTGCATAGCTGCTCCTGGTGAAAATGGGGGATAAAACAGATCGGTAGCCTGACTATAGGGGGAGATGAGGCAATGCGCAGTAGCGTTGGCTCCGATTGGAGAGTAAGGCGTGGCACAGCACAGGTAGATAGGGAGATAGGGCGTATTACCTGCTTTCCTGTCTCCCTGTTTACACAAGGGCGGAACCGTTACATTTATCATTTACCTGTCTGCTCGGCAAATCTCAGTAAATAACCCATGTTTGTTTTCTAATATTGTTGTTTTAATGTAAGTAAACCGCAAAGACAATGAAGAAGACAAAACATATAAGTTAAAGTATATTGGGGGTAAGCCAGATTTACTTTTTTATCCAATCCGCTTCACGAAAGAAATAGCTCAAAATTTTAAGGTTGGAGATTTTTGTGGGAACCGCAGGGTTCCCGTTGTCTCGCTATACTGAAAACAAAAGGTGTTGAAAGGTAGAAAAGGGATGAGTAATCAACTACCCAGTTTAGGCAAAGACATGGAAGAACTAAAACGCACATCGCGCATCCTGGAAATCGTGTTAATCATTGCATCGGCCCCGCGCCGTTATCGGCGCAAACACTTGGCCGACCGCTTTGCTGTGAGTGAGCGCATGATTACCAAAGACTTGGATGTCGTTAAGCATGGGTTGAAATTACGGCTCGAACGGACAACGGAAGGGTACTATTTTGCAGAGACGCCAAATTTGCCGGCCTTGCAATATAACTTGGCTGAAGCACTGGCCTTACTGATTACCGTCCAGGCTGCCCAACAGATTTCGGGGATAGGAGGACCGGAATTGACTCTGGCTATGACGCGTTTAGAAGCGCTTTTCCCGGTTGAATTCGCACCGCTGTTGCACCAATTGCGCAAACCATTGCCCATGACGGTGCAACGCGAACACCG
>JBBREZ010000275.1:0-9419 GCA_038225095.1 Caldilineales bacterium | reverse complement strand
GGCTTGACAAAATCTGGCAGTTGATATTGGAAAACAATCGTTTTCTGTTCGCCTGGTTTTACGCTAAAGTGGCCGGCAAAGAATTCAGTTCCTCCTTCGCCGCGTTGACTGTTCACTGAGTCTGGTTCGACACCATTGATGCCAATTAATTTGCTGCCCGCCGGAGCAAAGAGGCGCACATAATCAAAATAACAGCGCGCCATCATGTCATCATAGGTCTGACCATAATGCGGACGCGGGTCACAATCATAGGTTGCCAGTTGCAGCGGGTGCTTGTATGTCACCGTGACCGTGGCCTGCGCCGGTTTGTCCACACCGGCCGGCCAATCAACTTGATAGGCCACGCTCCGTTGCATAATCGCGTCCACTTTGTTATAGCCCATATTCGTGTCCACCAGGGCTAGAAAGTCCTGTTGCGCTGAAGGGTGGAGGCCACCATCCCAGTGTAAATCGGCTAATTTTGCGGCAATGCCGGGATTAGCGCTCCAAATTTGGACAGCCCGTTCATCGAGCGCACTGTGGAGCGCGCGCGCCAGGTTGGTATAATCAAACTCGCCCGCCTGCAAACGGGCAAAGGCAATTGTTGCAATCTGGGGGACAAAGTCTTTACGATTTTTCCACCAGTCAGCTTGATTGACTGCGTCAGCTTGATTGACTGCGTCAGCTTGATTGGCTTTGTCGGTTTGAGCGGTTGCATCCGCTGGCGAGGCTACGGTTATACGCTCACTTTGTACCGGCGCCGCCCACATTTGCTTGATCTGCGCCACCACATTGTCACCTGTGACCGGCGTCGGATTGCCAGGGACAAGCAACGGTTCAAGCGCCCCCACCAGCAGTTCGACCGCGCGCAGGTCAATCGTGATCACACCATCAACAAAACGACCGGTCTCTTGCGCATAGATCGACTGGGCAATTTGGGCCGTAGTCGGCAGATCGGGCGACCAGTTGACATCGCGCAGCAGCATAACGTCGATATTCATGTAGCGTTGCATCGGGTTGGGCGCGCTGGGGTGTGGCCCGTCAGCCTGACCAACGGCATAGCTATCAGCAAAATTAAAGTCGATCACTTTTCCCTGCTGCAATGTCATTGCGCCAATCGAGGTCACAAAACCACCCGTGCCGCGCAGTTCATGGTTGTTTTGCACCAAAATCAGATAGGTTTGTGCTTTTTCTACCCCTAGCAATTCGGGTAAAGCCGCACTTAGATGCAAACCAGAAACCAATAAATCGACGCCTGCTTGCAAATCTGCCACTGGTTCAGCCAGCACAGTCAGCAGATTGTCTGGCGAGATGGCATCCAGGGTGTGTTGCAGCGCAGTGGCCTGTTGGGTCAACGTGGCAAGTTGTGGCTGCGCAGTGTGGATGATGCCGGTCAGGCGCATCAGCGGCGCGGCCTGGACCGTTGTACCCGTTGACGCCATCAGCAACGGTTTGGCCACCGTCAAGCCTTGAATACTTAGATCGACTAATTCATGCCCAGTCTTGAGCAAGGGTGGGATGGCGGCGAAGCTGGGCCCATAGAAAGGTAGCCGGCCAAGTTGCCCCAACACTGGGTTAAAAAAGGCCATCTGCTGGTTTGCATCGCCCAATGCTTGGTCAGTGTCTTGCAAAAAGGCTTGTGCCATCGCAAAGCGGGTTTCCGTCAGATTCCCCCCTTTGGCAAGTTCAGCAAAGCTCATCCCATCACGATAGGCGACTTGGACAGCGCGGCCAATTAGGACAACCTTGAAGAACACGACGAACAATAAGAGGCCGGCCAGACCAGCCATGATCAGCCATCCTCGTCGCCAGCGCGTGCGCGTGCGGTTCATGATGCAGGTAAGGCAACGCCAGGGCTTGTCGCAACCAGTTCGAGAATACGCGGCAGACTCTTGCGAATCAGTACATCGATTTCGCGTAAGGTATAGCGAAAGGTATCGAGCGAGCCGCCAATCGGATCAGAAATGTCATAGGCGACGCCGGCCATGTCGCTGACCAGGTAAAGACGCCGGCTCAGTTGCGGGAATTCAATTTGCAGGCTTTCGCTGTGGCTGCGTTCCATTGTCAGGATTAAGTTAAAGGTGCTGAGCGCAGGCACGTCTTCAATGCGTTGGGCGCGATGTTGGCTCAAATCCAACCCCACTTCTTGCGCCACCAAGCGCATCTGGGGATGGGCGGCTTTACCCGAATAGGCCCAGGTGCCAGCCGATTCGATCCGCCAATCACCGGTGGCTGGATATTGCTGAATTTGGCGCTTGAACAACACTTCGGCAATCGGCGACCGGCATTGGTTGCCGGTGCAAATAAAGAGAATCGATGGCATAAACCTCCTCACAAATCCGACTTTTCATGTCGGATTTGGTAGACACCGTTGGTTGTAGGTTGTGCGGTGAAATCTTTGTCCAAAAAATTTTGACTGCGCGGTTTAATGCGTTCAGGGATCTGAACATTTTTACCCTGTTTAGCTTGCGTATCGTCAAGCGTTTCCACTTTGTCGGTGTAATAGGCGCTATATTCATCATAATAGTAATAGCCACGCGGTGAACGGACCAACCGGTTGAGCACTGCGCCCAGTAAGCGAGCATTGGCCCGCAAGAGCGCTTCGGCCGCGCGCGCCAGACCTGCCCGCCGGGTTTGTTCTGAATCAATCACCAGCAAAACCCCTTTAACTTGGCTAGCTAACACCTGGGCATCGGTCACCGCTAACACGGGTGGTGCATCAAAGATAATCAGGTCGGCCTGGGTGTGCAACTGTTCAATCAGTTGTTGCATCCGGTGCGAACCAAGCAACTCAGCCGGATTGGGTGGGATTTTGCCGCTGGTTAACACACTCAAATTGGGCACCGGGGTTGGGCGTACATAGTTGGCAGATGCCAGATCGCCCGCGATCAAAGCTTCCGTTAGCCCCGGACTTTGCGACAAGTTAAAGAATACATGCTGACGAGGCTTGCGCAAATCGGCATCCACCAGAATCACGGAACGCCCCGATTGTGCCATTACAACGGCCAGGTTGGCGGCGGTAGTGGTTTTACCCTCGTCAGGCGAGGCGCTGGTGATCAGCAACGAATCTAGCGCGTCGTCAATCCTGGAAAATTGGAGATTGGTGCGCAGGCCACGATAAGCTTCGGTCGTGGGATGACGCGGCTCTAAGATGGTGATCAAACTCTGCTCGAGGGCTGAGAGTTGTTTGTTCTGGGTTCGTTTTAACTTGATACGACCAATCGTGCCCAACAACGGGATATCAATCACGTTATAGAGATCTTGGGGCGTTTTAATGCGATCATCCAGATATTCAATCAGGAAGACGATGCCTAATGCTAACATCGCACCCACGATTGCAGCCAGCAAAGTATTGATCAAAACGCGTGGCCGAATCGGCGCTTCGGGGACTTTAGGTGGCTCAACCACGGCAATCCGATCGCCAGACTGAACTTCGGTCAGGTTGATGGTTTCCAGATTTTGCGAGAGGCTAGCGTAGCGGCTCTGGGCACGCGCCAATTGATCGCGCAGCCGACCCAACTCTGCGCCTTCTGCCGCCGTGTGCGAATCACCAATTTTATCAATAGCGACCTGGGTCTGTTGAATCTGATTATCTACATCTTGTAGGCGATCCTGCAGGCTCTTCTTTGCCGCAGCAAAGCGATCACTTTGCACCACGTTGATCTCGCCGATGAAAACCAGCGGCAATGTATAAGCGACGGCCGCCACCAACTGGGGCGATGTACCCTCAACATCAATCCGGATCAATTGGGTGTCGCGCACGGGCGTAACATTAATGCTTGTCAACGCTTGGTCAAAGACAATAGGATCAATTTTTAGCTGGCCAGCAACTTCAGCCATCAGGGTGTCACGCTTCAGCAACTGCGCATAGGTCTGCGCAATTCGTTCACTCGTCATGAGCCCCGTCATATCGGTTGTGGTTGGGTCGCGCGCCTGGTTTACCAGGAGCGTGGTCGAAGCTTGATAGACGGGCATGGAAAAAATGCTGACCACATAGGCGCTGGCGCCGGCCATGACAGTGCAGAGGATGAGTAGCCAGCACCAGTGCCAGATAATTCGTGCATAGACTTTAAGATCAAGTTCAGAAAAAAACTGGTTTTGAGCGGGTAAATTTTGATTTTGCACAGTCATTTCCAATTTGTAGTTGTCATGTTGGATTACGGTAAAACGGATTAAGCTCAAAAACTGTGAGCAAATTATTGTCAGGTCATAGGTAGTATAACCCTAAGTTAGTCCACAATTTGCTTACAACATTCTTACATTAATTTTTCACCTTATAAATATGGCAAGTAGATTAACGAGCATAGCTTACTCATATTTTGCTAATTTGAACAAAAAGCGCTGATAAGCGTCAGTTCTTTCGGTGTATGATGTAGATAAGTGGTTAATATTTGCCTTACTGTACCCGTTTTTGTGCAACCTGCTTCTATCACATTTGATAAATTTAGCCAGACTCAAGTCAGTAATAAAATAGTGAAAACGTAACGACTCAGCCCTCGTGTAGATACGCAGACAGGTAAACACGTAGACAAGGCATGCTCCCTGTTTACCTAACGTAACGCTCCACCTGAGTAGTTACATGAAAACTAAGAAACTGTAAGCTCTTATTGCATGGGCGTATACTGCAATGAATCTGTAAGGTTTAATTCTCAGATAGTAGTTTACAATTGCCTAACGAACGCCTGATGGCTTATTATACTTATAAGTTTGGCTAACCCTAATTTTAAGATAACGTGATCTAGCGTATGATCTTTTCCACATCCCAGAAATCTAAACCGAAATTAACCGGATTTAAGCAAGCTATCTATCGCTTTATCGCTGGCCTGCTCTGGCTCGAACCGATCTGGGTGGCCAGTATGGCGCCGTCGATTCTGCTGCGCGATTTTCTCTGGGATCCCTGGGTGCAGCCATGGCTGGTAGGGGCGCTCTTTCTCTTTTGGCCGCTGCGCTTGCTGGCCACACGCCGCTTTGCCCCATTTACACCGTTGAACTGGCCACTTGGACTGCTGCTACTTTGGTCGCCCATTGCCCTCTGGTCATCGTCCTATCCAGAACGCTCCTGGGATGCGCTAGGTTACCTTATACTGGGGATTACGCTGTATTTCGCCCTGGTGAATTGGTCGCTTATGCAGCGCTATCCTTGGTTGATTGTGGGTGCACTGGGCTTGATCGGTCTGGCGCTAACGGCAACTGGCCCCGCATTGCTCGCCAATCTTCCTGATAAGATTTTCACATTTTCTAATGACATCCGACAATCGAAGCCGATCAATTTGTTCGGCATGGGCGAAACGATGAACTCGAACGTGTTGGCGGGTGCGCTGCTGTTGCCAATTCCGATCTTTGCGGCATTGGCATTGCGCTGGGATTGGGGTGGCGAATCCACGCGCCGTTGGCTACCCATTGGGCTGGGACTCATTGCATTGATGATGTTGGCCACCTTGATTTTGACGCAAAGTCGGGGCGCTTATCTGGCCGTGGTGCTTGGCTTGCTCGTGGTTGTCCTGTTGCGCTGGCCGCAAGCCTGGTTGGCACTGGTCATACCTGCGTTAGCCGTCGCGGTTGTCCTTGCTTGGAATGGTGTTGTGCTCTTCGACCAACCACTTGGCAGCACCGGTTCGATCACCTCATTGTCTGGACGGGTCGAAGTTTGGCAGCGCGCCTTTTATGCGCTACGTGATTTTCCCTTGACCGGGATTGGCATTGGCACATTCGACCTGGTCATCCCCAAACTTTACCCCTATGCCAAGATCAATGGCACGACGATTCCCCATGCGCACAACCTTTTTTTACAAATTGGCGTAGATTTGGGCCTACCTGGCTTGCTCGCCTATGGATGGTTGTTGGTAAGCGCTATGCGTGTTTTGATCGGCATTCTGCGCAGCGGCGGCCAGTTGGATGAACACAGCATTGATTCGATTAGCAACGTTCGGCGGCGGCATCAGCTGCGCAAACAAGCGAAGCGGCGGGCAGCCTTACGTTGGACATTAGCCGCTGGCGCGCTAGGTGCGTTCGTAAGTATGCTGGTGCATGGGTTGGTTGATTCGATCACATGGGGGACGAAAGTGGCTTTTATTCCTTGGCTATTACTAGCCCTGACGGCCCTGCTTTCTTTACCACTGCAAAACAATGAGGAGGCAGCGCTTGATGGTGAATTTGACATTATTTGATTGGACACTGACATTTGGTTGGACACTGACGGAAATGAATATATGAGCAAACAAAGCAATCGGACTCTCTGGGTTATACTCTTGTTATGCGGCTGCACTCTGTTGTTGGCTGGTTGCCGTCTGGGTCGGCGCGCAACCCCAACGCCCTTGGCTATGACAAACCTGCCGCCCAGTCTGCAAGGGACACCTGTCGCAGCACATCAAGCCACGGCGATTGTCCAAACCGGGGCAGTAATTCAACGCGAAACCTATACAGGGCGGGTAGTGGCGGCGCATCAGGAGGATCTCTTTTTTCGGCGCAGTGGCCGTGTAGCAAAAGTTTATGTAAAGGATGGCGACAAGGTTAAGAGCGGCGATGTGATCGCTGTTCTGGATGAAGACACCCTTGAACTCGATCTGGAATCAGCCCAACTTGGCGTCCAGATTGCCCAGCAGAGTCTCGATCAGGCTAAAACAGATTTAATCTATCACCGCCGCCAGGCCGAGTTGAACGTAGCCATTGCAAAATTACGCATGCCATCCGTGACGGGTAGTAATAACATCAGCAATACTACATCTGCAACCTTAGCCTCGATTGCCCAGAATCAATTGACCTTAGCACAACTAACATTGGATAACATCGAAGCCACCATCGATCCTACCCTGGCGCTTAATTTAAAACGGGCGCAACTTGGGGTGGACAAGATCAAACAGACGATATTAGACGGGCAAATTAAGGCGCCTTTTGATGGCGAAGTTCGGTTTATCGATTTGCCCAAAGATGATGAACAAGTGGCTGCGGCGGCCTATGCGGCGGTGGCGCGCGTCGTGGACTCGGCAAAGTTCCAAATTGAGCTCAACCTACCACGCGCCCAATTAGAACCACTACGCGAAGGCATGCCCGTTGAAATTAGCGCCGCCAGCCTGGCCGGTGCCACGATCAAGGGCACGATCACGGCCTTACCCCGCCCTTTTGGCACCAGTTCTGGCTCCTTAGTAGAAGTCGGCTTGGTGAATGCTGAGGATAACGTTCGGTTCAACGAGAATACTTCAGTTGCGGTTAGTGCTGCCCTACAAAGCAGACAAAATGCCCTGATCATCCCGCGTTCCGCCTTGCGCCAAAAAGATCAACTTTATTATGTCTTGGCCCAGGATGGTGACAAACAACGGCAAATCAATGTTGCCGTTGGGATTGTAGGGGAAGATCAGGTAGAGGTTATCGCTGGCGTAAATGCTGGTCAAACAGTGGTGCTAGGCGGCAATTAAAGGGCAACAGATGAGAGCCAAGATGTCAATAGCACGTTCACTGTGGAGAATTACTACGTAGGGGGCAGCATCGATTGATCGATGCTGCCCCCTACGGTCTGCTTGCCATCCTTGCGTAGTCCTGCCTCTAGAAATGGCCGGTAATGTTCCAAATCTGGCGTAACCATCTCGGGCACTTTGCCCATATCGTCGAAACGGCGGAGTTGCACGGCAGCTTCAAAGAAGGGCGAGGTTTCAAATGCTTTGCTTTCGGCGGCGCTAAATGGACCACCTTGCAACCCTAAACTTTGCGTCGAGGAAGGCGATAATTCGGCCAGGTATTGGGGGTCCACCGCACAGAGATAACGTTTGGCGGCCACATGCAGGCGCGCCGGTTCGGCAACGGCTGGAATAAAGTGTTTTTCTAAATACTCGGCCCCAATCTCTTCATGGATCGCATCAATGCCCTTATCAGCAATGTCTTCGCCCAAATTATGGACCAGATGGCCGATGTCGTGCAGCAGCGCCGCTGCGATCAGGATCGGTGTGGCATTGGCTTGTTCGGCAAAATAGGCAGTTTGCAGCATATGTTCTTGCATGCTGACGCGCTCGCCGTACGTTTGCTGGCCGCGGCGATGAAAAGCGTCAAAAATTTCATTGATAACGTTAGATTGCGACATGGATTCCTCGTAGCATAAAGTGTAAATGGAGTGAAACTGAGGGATGAGTAATGAGTGATAAGTGAGAGATGACATCACTTTTCACTCATTACTCATCCACTTAACCTGACCGGCTCAACACGCGCAACGTACTAGCCAGCCCATCGCGATCGGCATAACAGCCCTGTAAATGGCGGCTGCCGCTGCTGCTAAAACCGGTGCGTCCGTGCAAGACCCGTTCATTGTCAACCATAAAGAGATCGCCCGGCGCCAATTTGAAGGTAAGTTGGTTCGCAGGATCATTGATCATACGACCAAAGGCGTGATAGGCGGCATAATAGGCCGCCATCTGTTCTGGCGCAAAATGGAACGGGGCAATCGAACGATTATTGTAACGAATTGCTGCGACCTCACCGCGTGCATCCAAGCAAATGATTGGTGCTTCGGCCAGGAGGTCGCTTGCTTGATCTTGAAAATGAAACTGCACGAGTAGCGTGGTCAACAACTTAAAGTGGTCGGGGGCTTGTTGGTGTAACGTTTCGGCCACATAAAAACCATCGACTACGGTGCTATCACCCCATTGTCGATGGCGGCCAAACAATGGAGTAATTGCAGTGTCGGCGCTGGCTCGCGGTACGGATTATCGGTGTGTGGACTCAGCGCTAGTCCGGTATAGGCCAGGTTATTGGGGTTGACGACCGACTTCACATCGAAATAACGCCCGTAGTTGGTCTCACGCACATAGCCAAACAGATCGACCACTTTTAACAACGCTTGCGACTCGGTCGGAACACCGTGAAGGAGCGCAAAGCCATAAATTTGCATGGCGTCCAGCCAACTGCGCAAGGCAGCGCCACCCTGGGCAATCGCGTTAAAGTTGGCCCTGGGCAACGAATTTAACGTGCCATCCCAAAGCACGCGCCGACCACTTGGTTGAGCAGCGTGGTCGCTTGAATACGCATGAGCCCATAACCAATCAAGTGCAAATAGGCTGCGCCCGCCACCCTTTGCCCAAACGATTTCGATTTGCCCGTCGTCCGTCAACTTGACCGACTCCGGCTGAACATCAGCCGGAATGTCAATCGATTCAAGCAAACGTTGCCCATTGTGCGCATCGCATCCATCGGGGGCGTTGTCGCGCAGCCAAAGAGGATGGTATGCACTCTGATTTCCATCACGCCAGTTGATAATAAGTTGGTCGTCTTGGATGGAGAACCTTGCCACCCCAGAATAATTTGCGCCAGAGCGTTCCATAAATATCCCTTTGCGAGATTTTCATATAGCTTCGATTACTTCGTGCAAACGTTATAAATCAAGTATAATAGTATTTGATCAGTGGCTTGACATACTCCCCACGGCTAAAGCCGGGGGATTCTAGGGTCAAACAGCG
>JBBREZ010000274.1:0-9454 GCA_038225095.1 Caldilineales bacterium | reverse complement strand
TCGCCTACATTCGCCACATGGCTAAACAGCTTCAAATGGTTGATAAATTGCTTGCCGGCCTCTACGCCGCCTTTAATGCCAAACCCCAGAATTGCGCCTGCGCCCTTGGGCAGGTATTTTTTGGCCTGTTCATGGCTCGGGTGGCTAGCTAGGCTAGGGTGCGCGACCCACGCCACCGATTGATGGCTGTTCAAATGTTCAACTACCGCTTGCGCATTCGCGACATGGCGCTCCATACGCAAACTCAGGGTTTCGATGCCTTGGATTGTCGCCCAACTGTTGAATGGCGCCTGGCATGCACCGATGTCGCGTAAAGTTTGCACGCGCGCTTTGATAATAAAAGGCGGTAGCCCCATACCCAACAGATCGGCATATTTCAGGCCATGATAACTTGGATCCGGCGTGGTGAAGTTGGCAAAGCGCCCGCTTGTCCAGTCAAAGTTACCGCCATCGACAATCACGCCGCCGATGGTGGTGCCGTGGCCACCGATAAACTTGGTGGTGCTGTGGACGATAATATTGGCCCCATGTTCAAACGGGCGGCACAGGTAGGGCGTGGCAAAGGTGTTGTCGATCATCAAAGGAATGTTATGCGCCTTGGCAATCGCGCCTACTTCCGCGAAGGGAAAGACAAAGATATCGGGATTGCCCAGCGTTTCGCCATAGATGATCTTGGTGTTGGGGCGGATCGCTTGCTCAAAGTTCTTGGGATCACTCGGATCGACCAGCGTAACCTCAATGCCCATGCGCGGGAACGTGTAACTGAACTGGTTGTAAGTGCCACCATACAAGCGGCTGCTGCTGACAATGTGATCGCCTGCGCTGCACAGGGTCATGACCGCCATTGCTTGCGCGGCGTGACCACTGCTTGCGGCCAATGCGCCAACGCCACCTTCCAAAGCGGCAAGGCGTTGCTCCATCACATCCGTCGTCGGATTCATAATGCGCGTGTAAATGTTGCCCAGTTCCGCCAAGGCAAAGAGATTGGCGGCGTGTTGGGTATCGCGAAATTGATAGCTGGTGGTTTGGTAGATGGGCACGGCGCGGCTACCGGTGCCCGGTTCCGGCGTCTGACCGGCGTGCAATTGCTGCGTAGAAAAACCATATTTTCGTTCGTCTGCCATAGTAGGTTCCTTCCGTAGTTGATTGAGTCAATTAAACAGTCATCGATCACATCGCTTTGCTTTATGCCACTTCAATGCTGGGAGCAAAGCACGCAAACGCATAAAGCAGCACTATGGATCTATAAAAAACCCCTCTCATCGAGGATGATGAGAGGGGTGTAGACAGTTCGTTCAGTCACCTGCTGGGTGTGGAAAATCCCCGAACGGGGATGAGCAGGAAAGCAACGCCCAGCTTTCTCTCATCTTCCAGAACTTGTTCTGCCGGAGTTGGCACCCTGAGCACTAAGCATGGCATCTTTGCCTGCTGACTGCTGGGTTGCCGAGGTTTCATTGGGCCGTTCCCTCCACCTCTCTGGATAAGAGTCACATTATTTATTTGTTTACAAACTATAGCAGGTTGGTCATAGCTTGTCAAACTGCATCATTATCATGAATTACTCGGCTTATTTCGCAAATTATCCAGCCTACCGTGCACAAAGTTTTGCTAAATTAAACCACATGGCGGCGCCACGAACAGGTAGCGCGGTGGCGTGGGACCGCCATCATCGCCAATAGCTCTGCGCAACCACCGGTTGTAGCAGCGTTATTGCCGACGATTCGCTTTCAGGCGGGCCGTGTTGGCGATGTTTTGCCAATCGTAACGGGGTTGCCACTGGTGCAATCTTATGGACAAAATTGAAGCGCGCTACATCATAGGCTAGATCCGAAAGATTGTGCTTTAATTGTGCTAATTCTTCTGCCCTGTACGCGGCCAATGGTTTCAGCTTTTCATCATGGAAGCGTTTGGCGCGTTTCTGGGCTAAACGCCGCTCATAATCTGGACTGTGCGCCAACGCTTCGGCCATGCGCCGTAGTTCGATATCGCAATCCACAAAATCAGCCGACAACATGGTATCGATCAGCCCAATCGCAAACGCTTCTTTCACACCCATGGGCAGACAATTGGTCGCCAAACTAATCGCCCTTTGCTGGCCCACCCGTTGTGGCAGCAAATAGGTCCAATACGCAGAGCCATATAGACCCATCGTCCGATAATGGGGATTCAAGACAATCCCGGTTCGGGCGCAAACTTTGTCGGCGATTAGAGCCAGAATCACACCACTGGCCCCGGCACTGCCGCGCATAGCCGCCACGATCAGGTGACTATCGGTCGTGATCATCGTGCGCATGAGATCGTCCAACGCGTTACAATGGCGCAAGGATGCTGCGGCGGGATCAGCGGCGGCTTCGATCAAATTCAGGTGCATGCCATTTGCCCAGAAGTCCATCCCTCCCATCAACACTATTACTTTGGTCGGCCGCTGGCGGGCAGCCAGAAAAGCCTCGTGCAAACGACTCAGTTGGTCGATGCTGAGCGCGCCGTTGTGAAAATCGAAATAGAGATAGCCGACGTCGTTCTGCTCTTCATACCAAATTTCGCGGAAGGTGTCTGCGCGACCCATGGAGAGGGCTTCGATGCGCAGTTCTGGCACAGCTTGCAACTGTTCGTTCAATACCATCGTTGCCGGCAGTTTGATGGTTGGTTGGTTGTCCGGTGAAGCTTGTTTGAGATGACTGATCCAGACTGCGCCATCAATGGTGGCGCGACAGATGGCGCCATGGCGTTGCGCAATGATCGCGCCCGGTTGGCCGTGCAAATTGCCTTCGCGATGGGCGCCGTAAAGATAGACTGGTTGCCCAGCGATCACATCCAGTAGGCCAGGACTGTTATCGGCTGCATTGATTTTGCGAATAATGAGTTCGGTCGAATCGGTGGACCAGTCGATTGCGCGAGTTGACTGTTGCTCAGTCAGGGACTGTGTATTGTAGTAATCTACCGTGGCATCAAGCTCAGTATACACGCTAGTTTCTGGGACGAACGTGCCGCTGGCATAACGCTTGACGCTCTCTACAGCAACTTGGGTAGCCGCTTCGGTCACCTCGTTGCGATAGAGGCTTGCCTTACTAGCCGTACGCAACGGAAAGGTGGCCGTTGCCCAGATGCGGTTTATCGTTGGTTCGTCCGTGGCTTCCAATGCCATGACGCCCCACGTGGCGGCATCGTTCTGCATTGCGTGCGCCAGGGAGGCAAAGTTTTGATTGCCTTCGTAGCCGGGTTGAATCCCGATTGCCGTGTAGTTGTGACGGATATCAGCGGGAAGTGACTGGGAGAGGAAAGGACAGAGGATTAAATCTGGGTGAAATAAGGTGACCGCCTCGCGCAGCACATCGTCACCCAATGCCAGTTCAATTGAAACTTCATGGCCAAGCATAGTCAGCTCAACCTGAAGCCGCTGGCACAGACCATCATAGTCTAGCGGTACAAGCAAAATTCTCATGTTTATCTCCATTGATAATACATTTTGGTTTTCGCTCAGCAAACGCAAAAGGGCAAGTGTGTTATGTCACAAGCACATGTTTTGTCCATTCGGGTCGATGAGCTATGGTTTAGTCTTCATTGACTTTTGATCATACGAATTGCTCCGCATGACGGTTGAATCAACCATTCTAGAGTATACCAGAAACTTGTCGGATCAAGTATAACAATTTACTTACGGTTTGCTTATCAATTTACTCATAATTACGAATAGAGTTACATCGTCACGCACGCGCCCCAGAGCTAACCAAACGCCACAGCAAAGCCCGTTGAATCAGACCAATCTGAACCTGATTCAACGGGCTTTGCTGTGCAGTCCTACACTTTTAGCCTAGCGCACTCTAATGCTTGTCTGGTGGATTGACCGTCGGGTTATGGTCGAAGAAATTATCTGGCACCAGCATAAAGCCCAGCTGATGCGGCGACATCACAGGCCATTCTTCGGGGCGCGGGATGTGCGTCATCCCTAGCGTATACCAGACCACAATATCGGTATTAGCGATGGGGCGATCGGCCTTGGTCCATTGGCCCAAACCAGTATCGGCATGGCTCTGATAAGGATAGTCGCCAGCGGCATAAAGTTCATTCGATTGATAAGGCGTCACCCACAGTTGGTGACTGATGAAATTGGCACGGCGGCGCACCCAAGCCTGTGGATCGGCATAGGGTACGGCGCTTTCACCAGGCATCAAGGTGTAGCTGGTGGCGTGCCCCAAACTGTTGCGAACGGCTGGGTTGACCACGCTCCACATGCGATGAGTTGTCCAATCAAGGTCGCGTTGGGCCGTTGACTCGGTAGACAACATGGTCTGGGCCTCGGTAAAGCCATTTAACCAGGGATTATCCTGCGCCGACGGCGCTTGGGGCTGTGTATTCATCTCCATGACACTGTTTTTAGGCCCATCGACATCCAGGTCAAGCCGCCAGCTAAAGAAATGTTGATGGAAAGGCGTAACGACATGCGGGCCAACCAATGTGCCATTTTGCGTATCTTTTGCCGCTGTCGGATCGGCCAGGTTGGTGCTGACTACGGCTTTGGCGAGCACAATGCCCATGGCCATAGTTTGTTGCTCTAGCGTACCATCCTCGTGAAAAATCCAATCGAAGCTGTAATCATAATTGCCACTGGTGGCAATCCAGCGGATCACCAGGTTTCTGGCCCGCTGCGTCAGATCAAGTTCCTGGGTGTAATTATTATGCGTCCAGAGCATGTCACCATCTTGTTCAAAGAGGCAGGCGGCGGCCGGTTGGTCATAGGCGTCGCCGAAATCATCATTAAAGACGGCATCAAAGAACATGGCATAGGCAGGGCACTCTTTGCCTGGGCGCAGTGTATCCGCCGAACGGCCCAGGTTATACTCACCGAGATCGAAGGCATTGCGATAAAACCACTGGGCGGATGCTTCCCCATAAGGCACTAACGTTTCGGAGAGCGATCCCCGGTAGAGAATGGGTCGCACTTTGCCATCTTGCTCATAGCCAACGTTGTAGAGAATTAAACCGCTGCGGGGATGGAAACCAAAGCGGAAATGCCACTTCTGCCAGACAACTTCGCCATTCTTGACCGTAAAGCTGACCCCATCAGGCATCGTCTCATTCAGTGGCTTCAGTGGATTGCGCTGCGATTTCCCATCGTCTTCGGCAAAGTCGGATGGAGCAGGAATTGGCAGCACACCATCATCGATCACGTCGATCACTTTCTGGGCGTTGATGTCCACAATCGTCATCAAACCCTCAATCGGCCGTGAATAGGGATTGGTGGAATCTTTGTAATAATAAGCGGGCGTTCGATATAATCGCAGACCATCTTGGCCCGGCAAAGCAAAATAACCAGCCGACCAGACATCCACTTGAACATTGTCGAAATCGGTAATGCCGCGTTTGCGCATGGCGGCGCGCCAGCGGGGGTCGGCCTTGACCAGTTTATCCACCAAGTCTTCTTCATCAATTAGCAGGTAAGGCTGTGCGTCCTTTTTTTCGTCCCAACGCACAATTTTTCGGTTGGTAATATCGACCACGCCTTCAAAAACGCGACCAGTTTTCTGTTCAAGCATAACAACAAAGACCTGGCGCGCCACAGTCGTACCAGGCTGCCACTTGAGCACGACCGCCTTATCCGGTTCTTGTAAAGAAATTTCGGCAAAACGACTCTTATCGTTGATCAACTTCTTGCTTTTCAAGAGCGCCACGGCCTGCGCCATTTCTTCTTTGCTCAGCGGCGTTAATGGATGACGGTTGGCGGCTGCGGCAGCCGCAGTGACATCATCTGTGGTGGCTTGCGCGTAGGCCATCGTGGGCAGCGCCAACAAAAACAAGATCAACCCACTAATGATTGCCATTCTGTGCTTACCGCTAAAGTGCCATTCAGAGATTTGTAGATGCAACGTAAGTGAATTCCACATGCAATTTTCCTTTATAGCGTTTGTAGCCTATTGTTAATAATAGTTCTGGAAAAGGTAACGACTCAGCCCTCGTGTAGACAGGTAAACATGTAGACAGGGCATGCTACCTATTTACGTCCCATCTACTGATGGGCGTCTACGTGTTTACCTAGCATAACGCTCCACCTGAATAGGTACTGGAAAAGACAATTTTCTCACTATATCATAAACCAACTAATTTTATCGGAGAAGTCCATCCATAGCGAGCACGTAAGCCCGAAAATTCCTGCAGCGAATTCAGGCGCATTACAAATTTTCTAAAACAGCGGCCAGCGCTGCATCACCATAGCGCGCCAACTGCGCAATGATAGTCGCCAACGTAGGTGCGCCAGTGTGCCCACCCGGCTGGCCAATCACTTGGGCCGCAGCGGCATGGCCTACCTTGGCGGCTTGCTCTAGTTCTAGACCCCATAATCGGGCAGCCAGAAAGCCACCGCAAAATGCATCGCCTGCGCCGGTCGTATCGACGACGGCGGCCGTCGGATAAGCTGGGACATGCAGAGTCGTTTGGTGGGAGGCGATCAGGCAACCTTGGCTGCCCAGTTTAATGACGACCGTTTTCGGCCCAAAACGGCGAATGATCGCAGCGGCAGCGATTGGATCGTCGGCGCCGCTCATCAGCGTCGCCTCTTCTCGATTGGGGAAGATGAAGTCGATAGCGGGCAGCGCGTCTGCGTGGCTAGACCTGCATTCGTGGGCAAAGTGAAAGGACGGATCCAGCGTAATCTGGGCACCTTTTTCTCTGGCCTGCGCGATCCACGCCAATGCGCTTGCTTTCGAGAGTGGATCCTGAAAGCTGTAACCTGAGAGGTGCAGACAATCACCAGGCTCCATCAAATCAGGCGCAAGTTCGCCATAGGCAGTTTGCGTGCTGACGCCCCGATGCGAGAGCATCGTTCGCTCACCGTGCGCATCGACCACCGCAATAATCACGGCTGCCCCACCAGCCACCTGGCGTAAATGGCGCACGCCCACTTCATACTGGCGCAAGTCGGCGATCAGCGTTTCCGCCAACTGATCGCGCCCGGTCAGGCCAACAAATTCCACGACTGTGCCCAATCTGGCCGCCACCGCCGCACAATTGGCCGCCGAACCAGCGGGCAACAACGCGATCGCATGGGCAATTGCATCCTGCCCCGTGTGCGGCATGGCGTCAACCTGGACAAAGATGTCCATGCCGATATCGCCGCAGACAATTAATTTGGGTGGCAGAGTCAATTTGGGTGACACGTTTACTTTGCCTTCTTTGGCTAGGGCTTAGTGCACATTTTCTGGATGATTCCAGGTCGATAGGTCACATGATAGCATGACGACTGATATCTGTCATATGTAAATTCAATGAGCTGTTGTCGAAGGGGAATATTGTCTGGGCCCAGTTGCGTACAATGATAGCAGTCTCACCTATCTGCGGCGCTTATAGACAAATCATTTAAACATGACACAAACAACGGAGGCACCCAGGGGGTTCCCGTGCTGCACCTCAGGCCGCGCCCCTCATCGAGCCAACCAGGAGCAGTCGCACCAACGGCGCGCGCGCACGCGCGTGTGCGACCGAACCGGCATGAGCGCATGCCTCCGCCGCGTTTGTGCCAAGTTGATTTGGTTTGTCTATCAGTATACGGGCAGAGCTCAGGTCGACGCCTTACCGGTGTAAAAGACCCCACCTGTCAGGCGTCGACCTGAGCTCTGCCGAAGGTCTCGATCCCTATATCGTTATTTATTCTTCTAGATTGGCCTTAATCAAATTGATTGTGCACTCCGCACGTCTCACTCTTCTATGCCACCCTGCTGAATAAGCTTCGCCACCAGCGCCGTCCAGCCGGTCTGGTGGCTGGCGCCAATCCCCGCGCCGTTATCGCCGTGGAAGTATTCATAAAAGAGGATGTGGTCGCGCCAGTTCGGATCATTTTGGAAGATGTCTACGCTGCCATTGAAGGCGCGCCGCCCCTGGTCGTCACGGCGGAAGATGCCGATCAGCCGCTGGGACAGTTCAATGGCAATTTCGGCCAGCGTCGCCAGTTGACCAGAACCAGTCGGCATTTCGATTTGGAACTGCTGACCGTAATAATGGTGATAGCGCTGCAACGATTCAATCATCAAATAATTGAGTGGGAACCAGATCGGCCCGCGCCAGTTGGAGTTGCCGCCGAAGATCCGGCTGGTCGATTCGGCGGGTTCGTAACGCACGGTATGGGTCTCACCATCCACCTGCACCACAAAGGGATTTTGCGCATGTTCTTTGGAGAGCGCGCGCAAGCCATAGTCGGACAAAAACTGCTCAGGGTCCAACATGCGCGTCAACACCTGTGCCAATTGCTGACGGTTAACCAGCGAAAGCAAACGCCGTTCCCCCTGCCCTGGCTCGGTTAACGAAGCAATGTGCTCCACCATCCCCGGCCGATATTTAATAAACCATTCCATGCGTCGCCGAAAATCGGGCAACATTTCCAACAAATCCGGCTCCAACGTCTCGACCGCAAACAGGGGGATCAAACCGACAAACGAACGAAATTTTAACGGAATATGCTGTCCATCCGCCATATGAATGAAGTCATAAAAGAAACCGTCCTGGTCGTTCCACAAACCATCCGCTCCGATATTGTTGATCGCATCGGCGATATAGATAAAATGTTCAAAAAATTTGGTGGCGACATCCTCATACGTCGGTCGGGTGCGCGCCAATTCGAGCGCGATCGCCATCATATTCAGACAAAACATGCCCATCCACGCCGTCCCATCCGCCTGCTCCAGATGGCCGCCCGTTGGCAACGGCTGGTTGCGGTCAAAGACGCCGATGTTATCCAGCCCCAAAAAGCCGCCCTGAAAGACGTTGTTACCTTCAATATCTTTGCGATTGACCCACCAGGTGAAGTTGAGCAACAGTTTTTGAAAGGCACGCTCCAAAAAATCAGTGTCGGCCACACCAGTGACTTTGCGCGCGATCTTGTAGACGCGCCAGACCGCCCAGGCATGCACCGGCGGATTGACATCGTCAAAACTCCACTCATAGGCGGGCAGTTGACCGCTGGGGTGCATATACCATTCGCGCAACAGCAGGATCAGTTGGCGCTTGGCCCATTCGGGGTCAATCAACGCCAGCGGCACCATGTGAAAGGCCAGATCCCAGGCGGCATACCAGGGATATTCCCACTTGTCGGGCATCGAAATTACATCCATATTGTAGAGATGCCGCCAACCGGCATTGCGCCCTTGCTCGCGGGCGGTGGGGGGCGGCGGCTGGGCCGGGTCGCCATCCAGCCACAATTGCACCGAATAGTGATAAAGCTGTTTGCTCCACAGCAGGCCGGCAAAGGCCTGGCGTTGCACAAGCTTTTGATCGGCGTCAGCCACAGGCTGCTGCACGACGGCGTAAAATTCATCGGCCTCGCGGATGCGCTGCGCAAAGATCGCGTCGAAATCGCGAAAAGGCCGGTCGATCTCAATGGCGCTGAAACGCACCTGCACCGTGAACGTTTCGCCCGGCTGGACTGTGACCTTAAAATGGGCTGCCACCTTGGAACCGTGCGCCGCCG
>JBBREZ010000273.1:0-9463 GCA_038225095.1 Caldilineales bacterium | reverse complement strand
CATATTGCCCGCTGTTTGTAGTGCAGTGGGTGAATCGAAGGCAAACGAAGCGGGTGGCACCGTCCGGTTGGTTGCTGGACGTTTATGATCGGTGAGGGACGCTTCGATTTCACCGTTAAGAATGTGTTGATGCCACAGTTGCGTCAACGGGCTGGGGTCTGCGCCCAATTCTTCCGCCAAAATTGTGCGACAACGTTCATACGTAAGCAAGGCCGCGGCGCTGTCGCCCGACTCGGTTTGATAGCGCATCAGGGCTTGATAGGCGTTTTCGCGCACTTCGTCACGGGCCAGGATGCGACGACAGGTGGTGATAGCCGCGGCGTATTGTTGCGCCCCCGCTTGCCGTTCGGCCAATTGCAAAAGCGCCGTAAAATAGCGCTCGCGCAAACGCTCCCGTTCATTTTGCGCCCAATCGGCATACGGGTCGCTGATCAGATAATCGTCTTTGTACAGATCGATGGCGGCTTCGAGCAGGGGACGGCGCAACAATTCGTCGGGCGCGTGCTCGGCTTGATTGAGCAGCTGCTCAAATTCACTGACATCCAACCAGATATCAGGATGTTTGCAAAAGGCATAGCCGGGCGTCTGGGTGGCAATGTAGGCGGAAGGCGCACGGTTGCGCCGGTTTGGTTCCAGCACGTTGCGTAAGGCGTTGATCGCGCTGCGTAAGGTGGTGGCCGCCGCGCTGGGCGTGCTATCGGGCCAGAGCGTTTCGATCAAGCGATCGGTGGCGACGGGGCGGGGCCGCTCGGTGATCAATATTTTGAGCAACTGGCGCGCCTGGCGCGTGTGCCAGTCACTTTCGGTGACGGCTTGCGTGCCGCGCACCACTTGTAAGGTGCCTAGCGTGTAAATTTGGATATTCGCCGGCGACGGCGCTGCCTGATGCGCAACTTTGCTGCTCACAAATTTATTTGTCAATTTGAATTATTCGCTAATTGGATAGGACAAAGTTAGGAATGGACGATTATTTCGTCTAATGCCATCAATTAGCCAAAATTGGTAGGCAATATAGTCATAAATCAGTAATATGCCTGATTACATTTTGATTAATTTAGTTTACAATAGTAAAAGGCCGTATAAGATCAGTCAAATCGTCATCATTCATTATAGCAGAAAAAAGGATAATTTTATGTGTGTTCGTATCCCTACCCGAGCTCGTAGCATAAGCAATTTGTCTGGCGTATTATGTTTTCTGCTCAGTATTGGCGCGCTATTGCTCGCGCCGGCACAGCCACTATGGGCCGCGCCGGCGCTGCGACCCAACACCCTGAGCGCGGCCAGCCTTTCTGGTCAATTGCTGCACCAATATAGCGCTCACTATTTCGAACTGGAGACCACAGAACGGGATGCTATGATTCATTTAACCCTGGCCTATGATCCCCATGATGAACCAAGTTTAAAGGGTTTTGTCAATTTCCTGGTCTTAGACGAAGAAGGTCTCCGCGAATATTTGCACGGCGCTGATCTTAAAACACTCAATCATGTGGCCAGTGGCAGCCCGTTGCAGTTCGACCCGATTGGCAATAAAATGGGTGGCGCTTTTCGCGACTCGGGCCGGGGTAAGTATACGGTGATTGTGTACAACAATGCCCCAATGGCTGTGCAATACACCTTGTCTGCGCTGGGCGGTCTCTTAACGGATGGCAGCGGGCAGACGAGTTCAGCGGCTGATGCGGCCACCGCGGTTCCGGCCACCGCAACTGCGGCGGCAACGCCAGTCGCCGCACCGGTCAGCAGTGTGTTTACCGTCGTGAGTGCGCGCCGCGTCAGTGGTTCGCTGACGCGTAGACCAGACCGCAATTTTTTGAGCATGCTGCCGAGCGTGCGTGATGGGCAAGTTGCCTTTCGCTTTACCTATGACCCACAAGATCAGGCTGCGCTCAGCGGCAACGTCAATTTTTGGGTGCTGGATGATGATGGTTTGCGCCGGACAGCCAATGGGGAAACCGCCGCCGATCTCAATCTGGCGACTGGTTTTCCGGTGCCCTTCAGCCCCCATCATAACGAATTGCAAGCCAGTTTTGGCGCTTCCGGTCATGGACCGTATACCGTTGTTGTGTACAATAATGCCGAAATCCCGGCGACCTATGCGCTTTCGATTGAAGGCGGTTCGCTGATCGATCAATACGGCCAGACCAACGAAGCCAAAATCGCTGCCGTTGAGGTAGCTGCCCTGGCGCCCAAAGCCACACCGTTGCCTCTAGTAACCCCAACCCCGATCGCGACTAACCCGATCGCAACTACGCCAATTAACCTGACGACAACCAGTGCTTTTGGGGTGGAGAAATTAGCGGGCGCCCTCAATACCGCTTATCAATATCGCTACATCGGTTTAGTTCCGGCGCAACTGGATGGAACGATCGGGCTGACGTTGGCGATTGATCCGAAAGACAATCAGACGGTGCGCGAAAACGTCAATTTCTGGGTGCTAACCGAGGATGGATTGCGTCGGGTCATCGGTGGGGCACGCCCCCAGGATTTGAGCATAGCCATGGGGATGCCGGTGCAATTTGGGACGGATCTGGGCAAATTGAGCGCCGTCTTCAACGCTTCTGGGCATGGCAAATATACGATCATTGTCTTCAATAACAGTGACGTGCCGGTCAGTTATCTGTTAACGGCGCATGGCGGCCTGTTGTCCGATGAAACCGGCCAGGTTGCTAGCCTTCCTTGATTGGTGAGGACGGACCTCTCCCCCGCCCTTGCTGGGAGGGAGCTGTCACGGGACAGAACGAGTTATTTCATCTGGCCTTGAACAGTCCCCTCCCAGCAGGCTACGACGTGGTCTTCGGCAAGACTTCGGCGTGAGCTCAGACTTCGGCGAGCTCAGTCGAGTCGTCGAACGCTCAGGCCCCGTGCGGTGCGCTTGTCGAACCGCAGCCGAACGGGAGCGGGAGCCCTTTGGGCGCGGGTGGGGTCCATGCTTGCACCAAATAATTGTCTAACTATCAAGTGAGCAATAAAGCGAACGGGCCGGCACAATTGTGCCGGCCCGTTCGCTTATCCAACAAACATGCTGTTCGATTTGTCGCTTAGAACCCTTGTAATTTACTCAAATCGGCCACGGCGGTGGGCAGGGCGGCGATCTGTTGCACCAGCGCCAAACGGGCCTGGCGCACGGTTTCATCTTCGGCATTGACCAACACCTTATCAAAATAGGCATTGATCGGGCCTTGTAAAACATGTAATTGTTCGCCTAAAATGGTGGCCGGTTCAGGGCTAGCCATTAAAGCCGCTTGCGCCGCCTGAACTGCCGCGTGTAAATTTGCTTCAACGGCTTCCACATAAGCGGCTGGATTAAGCGGCAACCCCTGCGCCAGATTGCGGGTGATACGAGCGCAACGGGCATACGCCGTGAAAACATCGCTCCACCAGGGTTGGCGCACCAATTCACTCAAAGCCGCGCAGGCACGGCTGGCCGCGGTTGGGTTGTCGCCATGGACGGCCAATACCGCATCGACCACATCGTAGGCAACATTCATTTCTAGCAAGAGACCTTGCAAACGCCGTTCGATAAAGGTAGCCGCCTCAACGAGCGCCTCAGCCGCAACCGTCACCGGTTGCAATTTTGCCGCCGCTGCCAAGCCCGCTTTGATACTAAACTCAGTGCTGGTTGCGATCAAATTGTTGACCACACCCAGCGCCGCCCGGCGTAGGCCAAATGGATCGGCGCTGCCGGTCGGGATGGCGCCGACGGCAAAGAGACCGATCAGGCTGTCCAACTTGTCGGCCAGGCTTAAGGCTAAACCGGGCGCCGTGGCCGGATTGGCATCACCGGCGGCGCGCGGCAAGTAGTGTTCACGGATCGCCTGCGCAACGGCAGGCGCTTCATCGCTTTGCAACGCGTAGATTTCGCCCATAATGCCTTGCAGACTGGTCATTTCCACGACCATCGATGTGACCAAATCGGATTTGGCGAGCGCTGCTGCGCGGGTTACGTCCGCTATTTGTGCAGCGGTTGCCTTGAGCATTTGCGCAAGCTGCGGCGCCAGCGTTTTCAGCCGTTCCACCTTGTCCAGCATCGAGCCAAGTTTCTCATGGAAGGTCAACGTGCCCAGGCGTGGTGTGTAGCTTTCGAGCGGGCGCGCTGTGTCTTGTCGATAAAAGAAAGCCGCGTCGGCATAGCGCGCGCGCAACACGCCTTCGTTGCCAGCCACGACGACAGCAGGGTGAGCGAGACCGTTGGCATTCGCAATCGTGATGAAATGCGGCAACATGGTCGGTTGCGCCTCATCCCGAAACAGCGGAAAATAGCGCTGATGTTTTTTCATCACGCTGATCAGCACCGGCGTCGGCAACGCCAGATATTTTGCCTCAAACGAGCCGAGCAGCGCTTGTGGCGCTTCGACGAGATCGGTCACTTCGTCGAGCAGGTCTGGTTCATGCGCCGTGAAACCATTGACACTCACCGCGCTTTTTAGCACCATTTCGGCAATTTGTTGGCGGCGCTGTTCCCGATCAACCAGGACGCCTTGCGCCGCGATGGCCTCAAAATAGCTGTCGGCATTGGACACAGTAAATGTTGTGAATTCGCCAGGCGGCAAGTGGGCGACGGCATCCGCAAAGCGTGGGCCACGGCTGCGGTTGCCGCTGGTGACGCCGGCCCAGGTAAACGGCACCACTTGATCGCCATAGAGGGCCACGAGCCAGCGCAACGGGCGTGGAAAGGCGACATTGCTGCTGTTCCAACGCATGGTCATTTCAAAGCGCAAGCTATCCAATAACGCCGCGCAAAGATCAGGCAGCACGCTGGCCGTGGCTTGGCCTTCCACGCGCTTGACCGCATAGACATAGTTTTCGCGTTTTTCCAACGTACGAACATCCACACCTTGGCCTTTGGCAAAACCTTCAGCGGCTTTGGTCGGCTGGTCCAGGCTGTCAAAGGCGCGATCAAGGGCTGGGCCGCGTTTTTCTTGCACTTCGTCAGTCTGGCGGGGGGCCAACGCTGTGACGTACGCGATCAGCCGGCGCGGCGTGCCAGTAACGCGCAACGTGCCGTAGTCGAGCCGGTGCTCCTTGAGCAATTTCGCCAGATTTTCCTGAATTTGCGCAATGCCGCTGACAACATCGTCAACGGGCAATTCTTCGGTGCCGATTTCCAGCAGAAACGATTGCGGAGTGCGGAGTGCGAAGTGCGGATTGACAGCCGGTGCTACATTCCGCACTTCGTATTCTGCACTCTGCACTTCTTTCAGCCACGGAAACTCCTCGCGTTCGCGGTGTTTGACATAAAGTTCAGCCACGGCGCGCGATTGGTTGCGCATGCCCGCGAAAAATTTGGCACGCTCGGTGACGCCAATTGCGCCGCGCGAATCGAGCAGGTTGAACGTTTGGCTCTGGCGCAAGACATAATCATGCGCCGGGATCACCAACCCACGCTTGATGCAGGCGTCCGCCTCGGCATGGTAGATTTCGTAGAGTTGCTTGAGTCGTTCTACATCAGCCAACTCGTAATTGTAAACACAGTTTTCGATTTCGGCGTCGCGATAGATTTCGCTAAATTTGTGCTGGCCATCGACATCAATATCCCAAACCTGCGTTTTATTCTGCAAATACATGATAATCCGGTCGAGCCCATAGGTAATTTCGACGCTCACCGGATCCAGTGGCAAACTGCCTGCTTGTTGGAAATAGGTGAACTGAGTAATCTCCTGCCCATCTAACCAGACTTCCCAACCCAGTCCCCAGGCCCCCAAGGCCGGTGATTTCCAATTATCTTCGACAAAGCGAATGTCGTGGCGGGCACGATCGAGGCCAATCGCTTCCAGGCTGCCCAGATAAAGCTCCTGGGGATTGCCAGGATCTGGTTTCAGAATCACCTGGTATTGGTGATGCATCTGCATGCGGTTGGGGTTTTCCGCATAGCGCCCATCATCGGCGCGGAAGGAAGGCTCGACATAGGCTACCTTCCAAGGTTCTGGACCGAGCACGCGCAAGACGGTCGCCGGGTTCATGGTGCCGGCCCCCACTTTTTCACTGTACGGTTGCCAGATCAAACAGCCGCGCGCCGCCCAATATTCATGCAGGCGGCGGATCACTTCTTGCATTGATGGTGGATTGGACATGAGTTACTCGCTTCTAAAAATTTGAATTTTCTTTGTAACTACTCAGGTGGAGTGTTATGCTAGGTAGACAGGTAAACACGTAAACAGGTAGCATGCCCTGTCTACGTGTCTACCTATTTACCTAGCTACACAAGGCCTGAGTAATACGACAACGTTAAATTAGAATGCCTCAAATCGTTGCTGTTGGAAATACGTAATCGTGCGTCGGCGAGTAAACGGAAATCCCTGGGACAAACCTTCCTGTTGCGTGCCGACTCAATTTTGCCGTTCAACCCTTAGCAGAAAACGGCCCTGAATTGGGCTCCTACCAGCGGTGGGTAATTTAACGTTGTCGTAGTAATTACTTTTCTTTTTACATCAGTGCATGGGCACGGGTACAAAAATCAAGATGAAGATCACCATCACAAAATAACCAAGCCAACGCCGCTTCGTGTCTAACGTGGTGACATCATCCAACGCTGGCGGATGATAGGGGCCGATCAAGAAATAGATCAAGGCCAGCCAAATGAACCAACCACTGTACCCGACTGATTGTAACATGGGAAACAAACGCTGAAGCGGCGCTAAACTGGCTACGGCTAACAGCGCCATGATCCCAATGGCGGCTAAATTGACGTAGCGCGCCTTTTGCCCAAAGAGCGCAAAAACCGTGTGGCCGCCGTCCAATTGCCCGACAGGCAGCAAGTTGAGTGCCGTCACCAGCAGCCCGATCCAGGCCGCAAAGTTGATCTGATTCATCATCACATCTTCACCAGTAATCGAGTTCGGCAACGCTTTGCCAAACACGATAATTTTAGCCACATAATAAAGAATGCTGTTGCCTTCGACCCACGAACCGGCTGCGGGTGGCGGCACTTGCATCGGGCTGGTGTGCAGGCCGTAGAAAAGCAGCGGCACCGCCAACACTAACCCTGCAAGCGGCCCGGCTACGCCAATATCGAAGAGCTTACGGCGATCCGGCACGGGCTCTTTGAGCCGAATAAATGCGCCAAATGTGCCAAAGCCCAGCGGCATTGGGAGAAAGTAGGGCAGGGTGACGGCGACTTTGTGATAGCGGGCGGCAAAATAATGCCCAAATTCATGGGCAGTCAGGATGCCTAATAACGTAACCGCAAAAGGCCAGCCGCGGATTAAATTCTGCGGCAAAAAGAGATCCGTCACAGAATTGAGGACCGCGCCCGAATTACCTGATTGCATGCCAACGAACAATGTGCTGATGAAGGTCACAATAAACAGACCAATATTGATCCAATAATTGGACGACCGCGGCGTAATCACGCCGGAAATCACATGCAGCGCGACTTGATCGCCCCCAGGGGCTGCCCCGTTCGGTCGCACCATGTCTGGCGCTAGCTCATCCGCCGCCGGGCGCAACATGGGCGTGTAGCCGCGCCGGTTGAGCTCGGCCAACCAGCGCGGAAAAACTTCGTGGCTGGGGCGCAATAACCGGCCGCGCAAAACGAGCGCGCCTTGATTGCGTTGATCGCGGGTGATCTGCGTCGATTCGATCACCATGTCGCCAGCCACCAGCGCCTGCACCTCGGCGGCTAACGTTTGCGCCTCGGCGGCAGGCATGTCGTGAAATGGGTAAAAACGGGTTAAAAGTGACTGCTCACTCATTGTTTCCTCGAAAGGTAAAGCCCAAAAAACATAAAAGCCGGTAACTTTTTTGTATTGTTGTGCGTTTTATTCTACGCTTGGCTACTCCGCACAGCAAGACAATATCTTCCTATTATGCTATACTTGGCCGCGATTGTGAAACTTTGGGCTTGCATACTGGCCTATGAAATTTTATAAAGCGAAGAAAAGTGGATTGTAAAACTGGTTGCTAAATTTTACGCGTGAAGCGTAGAACAGTAGCAACCTTTCTCGCTTGCGGCTGCGAAAAATGATTTCTTCCGATAGCGACTTTGCGATTGCCGCCCAACAAAACGGACTACCTGTGGAGATTTTGAAATAATGAACCCTTTCTTAGAAAAATTAAGCGAACATCCGCTTCTCTGCGATGGCGCGATGGGCACGATGCTTTTTGCCAAGGGCGCCAGCATTGATCAATGTCTGGAACAGTTGATCGTCGACCGTCCGGGTTGGGTGCGTGACATTCATCAGGTCTACGCCTCGGCCGGGGTGGACGTGATCAAGAGCCATACCTTTGGCGCCAATCGGGTGCGCTTGGCCGAGCATGGGTTGGCCGACAAGGTGCGCGAATTCAATTTCAAAGCGGTCAAACTGGTGCGCGATGTACGCGAAGTCGCGGGCCGCTCGATCTTTATTGCCGGCAATGTCGGGCCATTAGGGCGCCGTCTCCATCCGATTGGTCCGGTGGCTGAGCAGGAAGCGCGTGACGCTTATCGCGAGCAGATCAGTGTGCTCTGGGAAGCCGGCGCCGATCTGATCCTCTTTGAGACCTTTAGCGACGTTGAAGAGTTAGAAATCGCAGTGCAAATTGCCAAGGAAGTCTGCGATCTGCCGATTTTGGCCTCCATGACCTATGCCGAGGACGGGCGCACGGCCACTGGCTTGCGGCCCGACACGGTGACGCTGCGTTTGTTGGCCGCCGGCGCTAACTGTGTGGGCGTCAACTGTTCGGTGGGGCCAGCCCAGATGTTGGAAACATTGCGCTTGATGCACAAGGCGGCGCCGAATGCGCTCTTCAGCGTCATGCCCAACGCCGGTTTTCCGGAACGGGTAGAAGGGCGTTTTTACTATCCGGCTGGCGCCGACTATTTTGCCCAGCAAGCGACGCTTTTCCTGCAACAAGGGGCGCAGTTGATTGGTGGCTGTTGCGGCACCACGCCCTTTCACATTCGCGCCATGCGTAACGCCCTCAATGATTATTTGATCAGCCAAAATACACCAGGGGTCAGTGCCCCGGAAATCATCACCGTGCGCGAAGAGGTGCCTGCGCACCGGGCCAGCAGCCTGGCCGACGATTATGGCGTCACCGGCGAAGATCAGCCGACGCAATTGCTGCGTAAGCTGCGCGCGGGCAAGTTCGTGATCAGCGTCGAAGTCGATCCACCGCGCGCCTTTACGGCCCAGAAACAGATTGAAGGCGCGCAACATGCCAAGCGCATGGGGGCTGACGCCGTCAATGTGGCAGATAGCCCAATGGCGCGTGTGCGCATGGGGGCCCAGGCGCTTTGCGTGCAGATTCAACAACAGGCACAGATCGAGACCATTTTGCACTTTACCACGCGCGATCGGTCGTTGATGGGTTTGCAGGCCGATTTGATTGGGGCACGGGCATTGGGTGTGCGCAATATTCTCGCCCTCACCGGTGATCCCCCAAGCTTGGGCGACACCAAGCAGAGCACGGCAGTCTATGATGTGGACAGCATTGGGCTGGTGCGTATTATTGATAAGTTCAACCAGGGTTTTGATCAGTCGGGCCA
>JBBREZ010000272.1:0-9500 GCA_038225095.1 Caldilineales bacterium | reverse complement strand
AAGTACCTTGAATTTATTTTCAACGAGCCGTTCTTAAAAGACTTTGTAGGTGCGTTTTGTACCCGCACAATCAGGGGATGACCGGGAACGTGCGTTTACAAACCGCACCTACAAAGTCCCTGATCCACCCTTTTCAGACCGTTTCTAAGCAATGCTGAATCAGATGGCTGAAATCGGAGCGCCACTGTCCAAAATTGTCATTGACGTAAATGCATGGAATCTTCGCCGCCTTGGCGCGCTGTTTCAAAGCAGCGCGCCGTTCGGCCATGGGCAGGGCATATTCGGCTAACTGTTCACCGCCTTCAAACTCCAGATCGTTGATCACGTCGATCAGGATCAGCACGGTTTCGGTTTGCTCGTGGGCCAGCATGTTCGGCACATTGTCCGGATTGGGTGTTTCTTTCACAAGTGATCTCAAATGTAATTCACCGGCAAAGGGAGCGAAACAGCTTGTCCATTCGTGGACGAGAGCAACGCGGCTTCCAGAATTTCTTGCGCGTCTCGGCTGACTTCGGCGCTGCACATGCCTTCTACTGGCAAATTCTGGGTGATGCAGTGCAAGAAGTAGGCGCTGGCACTTTGTAACTCAGCGGGCAAGGCTGGCACATCTACTTCGATGCCATCTTCGTGCTCGCGCGTCGCCAACAACAAACGACCTTTGCTGCCTGGCTCGATCACGAGCGTCCCATCGCTGCCATAAATGGTGGCAAAGTACGAAGTCAGATGACCAATTTGTGTCCAGGAAGCTTCGCTGATCGCAATCGCGCGCGGATATTGCATGATGATCACGGCGTTGTCGTCCAGCGTAATGTAATCCTTTTGCAGGCGACCGGCCACACCGGTTACGCGGCTAGGTTGGCCGAGCAGATGGCGCGCCAACGCCGAGCCATAGCAGCCGTAATCCATCAGCGCACCTGCGCCATTGAGATGGGCATCATACAGCCAGTCGTAAAAGTAAGGCGTGCAGCCTAACTCTTTGGGGCCGGCATGGGCGGAGCGATATTTAACGCTGAAGAGTTTGCCGATCTCACCGTTCTGCGCCATCGTCATCGCTTTTTGGAGTTGGGGCCACCAGGCAAACGGCCAGTTGACCATCAACGTCACCCCGGATTTACGGGCGGCGGCCAGCACTTGGTCGGCGCCGTCCAGGTTGGCGGCCATTGGCTTTTCAATCATCACATGTAAGCCGCGTGCGGCGGCTAATGCAGCCAGATCAGCGCCAGTGGCATTGTCGCCATAAACATAGACGGCGTCCAACTGTGTATCTTCTAGCATTTCTTCGTAGGACTCAAATACGTTTTTACAATTATATTCCTTTTGCACCTTGGCGCGCAGTTCTTCGTTGGGATCGGCGGCGGCCATCAGTTCGCCCAATGCTGATTGCTTCAGATCGGCCAAATTGCCCCAGATATGATCGTGGGTCATACCGAGGACGCCGACGCGTAACTTTTTGGATTTCTTCGCCATTGAATGCTCCTTGTTCCTGAGTGAAAGGCTGTGAATGATTGGATAGTAAGGGGACGATGAATTAGCGCCTATTGTACGCTGTCACCAGTGGTTGGTCAACTTGTTGCCGTCTAGACCCTGAAAAATGTGAATTGACAAGGTGATTAAACCAGTATACAATTTTTGTGAGCCGCTTTTTTAGAGCCTGAATCGTCAAAAGGCTCTGACTAATTTCGGCCTAATAGACAAACCAAATCAACTGGGCACAAAGGCGGCGGCGGCATGCGCTCATGCCGGTCCGGTCGCACACGCGCGTGCGTGCGCCCCGTTGGTGCGACTGCTCCTGGTTGGCTCGATGCGGGGCGCGGCCTGCGGTGCAGCACACAAGGCGCAGCCAGCACGGCAACCCCCTGGGTGCCTCCGTCGTTTGTGTCATGTTTAAATGATTTGTCTATAAGGTTTGGCTATTTTGGGCGAAAATGTGCCGATAAATTTGTTTTGCAAAAATAGTTTGGGTCATTGTGAATAGTGGTTATACTGATATCAAATTGAACAGCGGAGAATTCACCCTCTCCTAACCCCCTTCATCTGTCCCGTGACGGTTCCCTCCCTTGCTAGGGGAGCGCGCCTGGAAGGCAACTGCCCTTGGGGCGTGGGTGGAGTAAAATGTTGCTGTCCATTCTGACATCGGTATAGCTACTCCTCTTGATCCCGCTGGACCTGGAAGAAGCGGCCCAGATTGACGGCTGTTCACGCCTACAGAGCTTTCGGTACGTGGTTCTGCCGTTGTGCAGTGCCGCTTTTGCTGCTGTCACCATCTTCGCTTTTCTGTTTAATTATAACGAGTACCTGATCGCCAATATCTTTCTACGCAACGAAGCCACGATGACGGTTCCGGTCGGCATCCAGATGTTCATGCAGCAGTATGGAACAGACATTGGCAACTTAATGGCCGCGGCTACGCTAGCGATGATCCCGACCTTTATCATGTTCCTGTTCGTGCAAAAGTACATGCTCTACACCGCGGTTGGCAGTGGGGTGAAGGGGTGATAATAATTAATGGTGAATTGCGAATTGTTCATGAGTATAGCCCCTTGCATCCACGGCGAGAGCGGGGCTAAACTGTCAATGCCACTTTCGTTAGTGCAGAGATGTAACATCAACAACTTACAGGGAAAAAGGAAAAGCTATAATGAATGCTAATACAATCCAATATCTTGATGATGGCAGTATTGATCTGATTGAAGTGCCTGTGGGCGATCCGAAGGAAGCGGAAGTGCAGGTTCAGGGAGGGGCCTGTGGCATCTGTTCATGGGATATTGTGACGGCCAAACTCGGCAGCCGCATGTACCCGATGGCGCCGGCCGGCCATGAAGGCATCGGCTATGTCACCAAAGTAGGGCGTGCGGTGACTAACTTCAAAGAAGGTGACCGGGTGGCAGGCGGTGGTTTTGCCACGCTGCGCAATTTGACCGCCACGCGTGTCTACAAAATTCCAGCGTCTACCCTGGCGGATGAATACTGGATTGTCGAGCCAGTCTCCTGTGCGGTGACTGGGCTGGATCACTGTCGCGTACGCCCTGGTGACCGGGTGGCCGTGATTGGAACGGGCTTTATGGGCTTGTTACTGCTCCAAGGTCTGCTCCATGAGCCCGTAGACCAACTTGTCGCCATCGATGTCGTCCAGGACCGGCTTGACCTGGCGCAAAAATTAGGCGTGCCCGAAATCTACAACAGCACTCAACTCGATAAAGCCCAACTCACCCAGGAATTAAAAAAGCGTGAGTTTGACGTGGTGGTAGACACTTCCGGCAATCAGGCTGGGCTCGACTTGGCGACTGATATCGTTAAGCGCGGCGGGCTGATCAACCTCTTTGGCTGGATCAAAGGCGCAACCGCCCAGTTTGACCCCACCAAATGGCATTTAGGTGGTTTTACTGTCGTCAACTCTTCGCCATCGGCGCAGTTGCGCGATCCTTTTCCGCCAGCCATCCGCCTGATCCACCAGGGGGTCTTTGATTTGCGCCCGCTCGTTACGCATGTTGCACCATTGGGGCAATACCCCACCCTGATGCAACAGATTTTGCACGGTGATAAGAATTACGTCAAAGGAGTAGTTACGCTAGGGGCATAACGTTGAATAAATAGCAATGGTGAAGGATGGGCGTAATCATTCGCTCGGATTATTTCGCTTTATTTTACAGGCTTCCATTATTTTGATTCGTAGTGGACTACTTGTAGCCCGATAAATGTACGCCGCTCAGTTTGGTGCAGCAACTTGTCGAGATCGCGTGGGATAATTTTGTTGGGATCGGTGTACCAATCATGTGAATAAACGAGCCAGACATGTGATCGGCCCGCCAACAAATTGTGCATATACGGCACGTCGGTTTCCGCCATTTTGGGTTCCAGTACTCCACGGTCAAACAGATCAACTGGGAGTCCACGCAACTCGGCGCCTGTGTTGTAATGGCGAAAATAATACTCAAACGGAAGTTGTACCCACGTTGCATTGAACAAAATGACATCGCCAGGAGCAACGTTGTGGGCCACATAATCGGCGGCCTTGGCCCAATCTTCTTTTTGAAAGTAGAAATAGTAGTTGGAGAGCGACAACCAACTTAGCGCCACTACGAGAATGATGGCGATAGTTTGCGCAGCATAACCTGCCTGTAACAGCTTGAGGACGCGCCTCAGCCTATTTCCGTTTAGTAAATGCGATGTCGAGGCTGGTTCTGCAAGTAGATTGTCCCCTCCCGCAGCCAGATGCCCTCTGAGCGCGATCAGAGGAGGGTTAGGGCGGGGTCTCAAACTGCGAATCCCTGCGGCCAAGAGCATTGTATACGGCAAGCTCGCCCAGATCAATGTGCGCTCGTAAAAGATCGGGCGGCGTAGGCTCACCAGCAATTCGCCAATAAAAGGTGTCAAGCAGAGCGAAAGCAGCAACAGGGCATGCGCCGGTGTGCGCCGTAGCTGATAAACGCCGAGCACGACCAACGCCCCGTATAGCAAATCCCACAGATAAAACAGTGAAAACCAATCGGGCAAGAAGGCAAAATTAAAACTATGGAATACATCTAAGACCATACCGGGTGTTGGAGGCCCAAGCCAGAACTGCTGATCCACCCCGATCGATTGAATTATAAAAGGAATCGACCAGGGCAGCCAAAGCATGAACGCCAAGCCTTGTCCACGCAACCAGCGGCGTTCAAAAGCGACATCATTCAATGCTGGCAACGACGAAACGCCACCCTGCTGATATTTCCAGAACAGCGCGCCGCCGATGCCCACATTTAGTGCCAGCGGAAAAAAGACAGCTGCAGTGTTGTGCGTGAGCATCACAGCGGCCTGGGCCGCAGCGAGACCGGTCCAGTTTAGGCGCGTGTTACGCTTTTCCCTGTCAAAGAGAATGCGCGCCAGGTAGTAAAGCGTCGCTGCGGCCGCCAAAGTTAGTAGGGCATACATCCGTGTTTCTTGGGCATAACGCACATGGAAAGGTGAAATCGCCAGCACAAAGGCCGCGATTAGCGCTGTCTGTTCGTCAAACCAACGGCGGCAACTGCCATAGAAAAAAGGAATGGCCAGTGTGCTGCACAAAGCAGACAAGGCGCGTACCGTGCCTTGTCCGTCACCGAAGAGCGCTTGCCAGACATGCAAGAGTGAATAATAGAGCGGGGGATGTTGGTCAATACGAATGAGCCAGGCCCAACTGTCAATCAGCGCGTGGTGCGCCATCCAAACACTGAAGGCTTCATCCAGCCACATCGTCTTAGCACCGATGGCATAGAAACGCAAAAATGCGCCCAATAATAGGATGGGTGCGAGCCAAACGAGTATACGCTTTCGTTGTAATAAATTCATAGGAGATTACAATTCGTGTTTCTGCCAACGCTCAATCCATAGATTCGGGGATAATAATATCTATTTTCATTATCAAATATGACAATGAGGTTTATTTACACCCTAAAGGTGAAGGACGAACTACAGTGCCCTCTATCCCCCGGGCAAACGCCGCGGGGAATGCTTTTCGCAGAATATTGTAAGACCCATTGACATCTGCGTTGATCTTAGTTTTGTTGGCTGAGCGAAACAGGCCGCGCTTGATACGCCGCCCAAGATATATTTCGTGCTTGCGGATTGGTTCTAAATCCAAGAAAGAAGTCTTAGACGTGTAGCTTTTTTCCTGCTCTAGAATCTTGATGCCGACCAGTTCGCATTTGTACTTTAACATCTGGAAGAATCTGGCGTGCGGAATTTGTACGAACACTTGGTTATTCCGCTTACCAATGTTGATCGCTTGTTTCCATTCGGGATTTCGACCAACCACAAGCGTACCGATTCGTTCTCTAACCAGGCGGTTGACGATGCGACGGCTGGCTGTATGGAGGTAGTGATCAATGCGGCGTGTTCGTTGATTGGTTATGCGCTGGAGCAACGGTGATGTTTCACGCTTGCCTGGAAGCTTGCTTTGTAGTTCAGCCTTGCGCTTGTTGTAGAACTGGTTGATTGACTTTAGAGAACGTCCGTTAACAAGAAGCGGGACAAAGCCCGGCTTGTTTGAGGTTAACGTCGCTAAATTGTCAAGGCCCAAGTCTATAGCAGCGATAAGGCTAGAGTCGACAGCGGCCTGTTGTGCTTTGGCGATATAGATCACTTCGGCCACGTAATAATCTTTACGTGGCACAATGCGAACCTGTTTGATATTTTTCTGTTTTGTCTTGATAGAAATCTTTAGACCGGAAGGAACGACTAGTCCGACTTTTAATTGTTTAGGGCTAATCGCTTGATCACACAATTCCTGCCATATCTGTCCCAAGCTGCGCTGTTGACGCGCTTCACTGATTAGTTCAGTCAATACTGTGAGTGGATCGGTTTGTTCTGCCTCAGCGAGCGCTTCTAACTCTGCATAAAGCGTGACTGGAAGCTCTACCTTTCTGGTTATGGTGCTCATATTGCCTTTCCTCGGACATTGACGTGTTACCTGTGCGATACGCTATCTTAAATCGGTCTTGCTCGCCTGTCAAATCACCCTGACATTGCTTATTTTGCCCCTTGTGCCTGCTGCAACGCCTGTAGCATCTGCATAATTTTTTCTGTGTCCTCATCATGCGGCAGGAAGAACGCATCATTGTCCGTCACCAATGACCCTGGGCCAGCATACGCGCGCAGCGCATCTTCGTCCATAACCAAATAACTTGCAATCACGGTTGGCGACCCCAGATCATCGGTCACAACCGTATCACCCGGCGCCCCTGTGCCAAGCGTGGCCAGCAGCCGTTCTTTGGTGAGCGGATAGGGCGTGGCCAGCAAAAGGGTGTGGCTGCCGCCGGTATACCAAAGCGTTGTATTGGGAAAGATGTGCTGAACGGTGCGGATGATCTGCTTGTAATCGGTCTCGCGCAAACTGTGGAAAGGCAGCCACTGCATAAAAACGCCATTCGGTGTCAGGTGTACCGCCACACTATCATAGAATTCTCGCGTAAAAAGCGCCCAACTGCTGGCGTTGACCGGGTGCGTGGCGTCGGTGGTGATAATGTCGTAGTCGTCGGGTGTCTGCAACAGAAAATTGCGTCCGTCCTCCACAAATTTGTGCAAACGCGGGCTGCGCAATACATTGTAGTTCTCTTGCCAATAAATCTCTGCCGCTTTGAATTGCTCCGCCGAAAGGTCTACGGCATCAACGCGCGGAATATTATGCGTGTCCAGTGAACCCGTGGCAATGCCGTTGCCAAAGCTGAGCATCAACGCCCGTTGCGCATCTGGCTTGACCAGCGCCGGCAAATGACCCAACAAGCGAAAGGCGCGCATGCTAATCGGATCGGTCGGCACTTCAATGCGGCCATTGACAAACGAAACCTTGAACTTTTGGTCAGGCACGTCGAAAACTGCCACCGTTGTTTCGGGGCCTTCGCCATAATACTTCATCTCTTTGGTCGGATCAGCGCGAAAACCGAGGTAATAACCAGGCGGCAAGAGTAAGATCAATGCAATACCTAGCGCCATACAGCCCTGGAGGACAAGCCGTGATTGCATACCATGTACCAGCGGCAGCCACGAGGCAACCACACCGATGATCAGATTCAGCGCACTCAACGTTGCCGCCGTTGCCTGTAAACCGATCACGGGAATGGCGACGAAACCAACGATTAACGAGCCGAGAATCGCGCCCGCAGTATTGAACGCATAGATGCGCCCAATTTGCGCCCCCACCGCACCGATGGCTTCTGCGGTATACAAACTAGCAACAATGGGAAAGAGCATGCCAAGCAAGGTCGTTGGGAGAAAGAGCGTCAGGAAACCCAGCAGAAATTCAAACAGAATGATGTTAGTGACCGAGCCCGCCCCAAACGTAGTTTCGAGCGTGACCCGATTCGGCACAAAGGCAAAGATAAACAAGGTGAGCAGGGCCGTCAACCCAACCGCGATCTCCAGATTGGCAAAATGCATCACCGTGACGCGCCGGCGGCGCGTCCACCATGCGCCAATCCAGCCACCTACCGTCAAACCCGTCAAGAAAGTGGTCAACATGATCGAGAACGAGAAGATAGCATTCAACGTGAAGATCGCTAAGATACGCGCCCAGACCACTTCATACCCCAGCGCGGTAAAGCCGGAGAGCGCATAAGCCACGAGCACAAACTTGGCCGTGATGGATGGTGTGACCAGCGTTGGGGGTGGCGTGCTCTTTTGCTTTGCCGCCGCTTTGCTGGTTTTCGGGGGTGGTGTTGGCTTTGCCGCTTGGGGTTGCATCAAGGCCCCTTGATAGTTACGCGCAACCCACAGCGCGCCCAGCGCAGCCAATATATTTACCCCAGCGGCTACATACGCGGTTTGTTGGACGCCCAGCCAGCGTAACAAAAAGAGACCGGCCAAGCCACAACCCAGCGCCGCGCCCAATGTGTCGGCTGCATACAGCGAACCAATGGCACTCCCCACCCGCCCCGCCTGCCGTGTGAATGCCCGCGCCATAAACGGTAGGGTGGCGCCGATCAAAAATGCAGGTGGCGTCAGCACTAAAATGGCGAAATAAGCGCGTGTTACGGTGATCCACGCCGAATCGACAGCAAACCACTGGGCAAGGGTCGCATAGAGTGGCCGCAGTGCCGTCAAGGCAAAAGGCGCCAGCGCCCCCAATAACGCAATGCCAAGTTGCAACAAGGCATAGAGGAAGAGCGGTGACTTAGCCTGATCGGCCCGCTTGCCCAACCAGTAACTGCCCAACGCCGCGCCGCCCATAAACGCCGCCAATACGGCGCTGTAGGCATAAACGCTGACCCCAAAGATCAGCGTCGCCTGCCGCACCCACACCACCTGGTGCATCAGCGCAGCCATGCCAGAAAGAAAGAAAATGATCAGAAGGGTGAGGCGTTGCATCTATGACAATTCTTCTGTGATGATGGTGCGAATCTCGCGCACAAATTCACTGGGGCTCTGGATCATCACACCGCTTGCTTGTGCGACGTTGGGGGTGAAGTGTTTCGTGTTGAGGCTCAATAGGCGAACTACCTTTGCCTGTACAGCCGCAGCTAAAATCGGGGCATCTTTGGCTTCAATGTGGAGATGCCATCGTATACTTTCTTCTGAGGGTGGATCATCGACAACAATCAGATTTATGTTTGTCAACAAGTGAGCAAAAACAGGGAGCGCTCCAGGAAACTTATGCCGCAAATTTCGTTCGCACTCATCAACAACCTGACGCGATACAATAAGTTGAAACAGCCCGATTTCAGCCATTGACAGGACAGCTCGGCTGGCGCCTGTGCGCGAGACAGCGCCGGCAATCATCACACTGCTATCGACGAAACTAGGCTGCATCAATGATTCCGTTCGTTCCAGATGGCGATGCGCTCCTCCTCAAGTCCTTGTAAAAGATCGGCCAGCTTATCCGCCAGGCGCGGTACTTGCAATGGCTTGGGGGCAAGGAACATGAGATCGCCAATTTCAACCAGGACAAGAAAATCGCCATCGTTTACCGCCAAGCGTTCTCGGATTGCTTGCGACACCGTGATCTGACCCCGGCTACGTAGGCGAACCGGATAAGTTTGCACAACAAC
>JBBREZ010000271.1:0-9514 GCA_038225095.1 Caldilineales bacterium | reverse complement strand
GACGTGACCCACTTTCAACATGTTAGCACCATCTTCGCCAATACCCACCGTGACTACTGGGTCTATGTCCCGCAACAATACGACCCGGCCACACCCGCCGCGGTGATGGTTTTCCAGGATGGGCACTCTTATGTGGGTGAGGATGGTAATTTTCGCGCGCCGATCGTGTTCGACAACCTGATACACGCCGGGGCCATAAAGGTGACCATCGGCATCTTCATCAATCCTGGCCATATCGGCGATCGGTCACTCGCTACGCCTTGGGCGGCCAGCAACCGCTCTTTCGAATATGACACGCTCTCTGACCAATATGCACGCTTCTTGCTAGACGAGATTCTGCCCGCGGTTGGGGCGCAGTGGAAGTTGACCTATGACCCAGCACAACGTGCCATCTGCGGGGCATCATCGGGCGGGATCTGCGCTTTTACGGTGGCTTGGGAACGTCCAGACGCGTTCCGTAAAGTCATGTCGCACATTGGCTCATTTGCCGACATTCGGGGCGGGCATGTCTATCCCGCGCAGATTCGTAAGCATGCACCGCGACCGCTGCGCGTCTTCTTGCAGGATGGCGAGGCCGACCTGGACAATGAGCATGGCAACTGGTGGCTGGCCAATTTGCAGATGGTGGCTGCGCTCAAATACCGCGGCTACGACCACAAATTCGTGGGTGGTACCGGTGCCCACAGCGGCGAGCACGGCGGCGCAATCCTGCCCGACTCACTGCGCTGGCTGTGGCGTGCCAATGACGCAGCATAGCTTGGCGATCAACGGGCGGGGGACGGGCGGGGCACAGATCGGGGGATGGAGCAAACTTGGTAGGCCCCGTCCGTCCCCCGCCCGTTCGACCCAACCGTGAGATAAATCCTGTTCCTTTTAGGCCATTCCAAATCAATAAGGATACGGGCTGAGCTTATCGCGCCCAGAGGGCACCCGCCTGACAGGACGTTCGGCGAGCTCAGTCGAGTCGTGGGGTCTTTTCCACCTGTCAGGTCTCGATCCCTATATCGTTATTTATTTTTCTGGATTGGCCTTAGAAAGCAGCAACATGTCCAGCAACAAGCTCAATCTTCTCCTGATCGGCGGCAGTGGCTTTGTCAGCGGCACGTTGGCGCGCACCGCCATCGCCGCGGGCCACCGCGTGTGGGCCGTCACCCGCGGGCTGCGACCATTACCGGATGGCGTCACGCCCGTGATCGCGGATCGCCACGATCACGCTGGATTTCGTGACGCGATGGAGCAGTTGTCGATGCCGTGGGATCTGGTCGTTGACTGTATTGGTTACACCGTTGAAGATGCCCAACAGGATATCGCGGTTTTTCGGAATCGGGCTCGTCACTGCGTCTTTATCTCGACCGATTTTGTTTATGATCCGGCTAAGCGGCGCTTTCCACAAAGTGAAGCGAGCGAGCATTATCTGGCCGCTGGCTATGGCGGCCAGAAGCGGCGTTGTGAATTGGAATTTCTCAACTGCGACACCGGTTCAATGACCTGGACAATCGTGCGGCCGGGCCACATCTACGGCCCTGGATCGCTGCTCGGTTGTTTACCGTTGCATAGCCGCGATGCGCAATTGCTTGACACGCTAAAAGCTGGCCAACCGCTGCGTTTGGTCGGCGGCGGCCATTTCTTGCAACAGCCGATTTTTGCCCAGGACCTGGCGCAGACAATTTTGAGTTGCTACGGCAACGCCCATGCCGAGGGCCAGATTTACTTGACGGCTGGCCCTGACTGGATCGAATCGCGCGCCTACTATCAGATCATTGCCGACCTGCTTGGGCTAGAGCTGTGCATCGAAGAAGTGTCAGTGAGCGAATTTTTAGCGGCCAACCCGGACCGCCAATCCTTTCTTTGCCACCGGATCTACGACCTGAGCAAATTGCGCGACGCGGGTCTCCACGTGCCAGCAACGCCGATTGCCGAAGGGTTGCGACAACAGGTGGCCAGCTTGCTTGCCCAGGCTTAACCAAGGAGTAACATGTCGAGCCCTACACTTTGCGGCCCCTATGGTAGCAGTGCGCTTGCTTTTATTGATCGTTTTGCCCACTACGGCGCCAACGCGCTTTGGTTTCATGGCTTTGACCCCAAGGCGTTTGCCGCCTGCGCCCAACATGGGATCGCGCCGTGTGTTGAGTTCAAAACCTTTCGCGCTGATTTCGATGTCCATCCAGAACTGATCCCGATCGGCATTGATGGCAAGCCAATTCGCTATGGGGAATTGGTGCAAGGGATTTGTCTCTCGCAAGCGGCTTTCTTAGCCGAAACTGAGGTTAATCTGCTGGATGGTCTGCGCCACTTTGCGCCCACCGGCATTTGGCTCGATTATTTGACTTATGCCGGGTGGTTTGAGATGCCAACACCTGACTTGCAGGAAAGCTGCTTCTGTCATGCCTGTATCGCTGAATTCTGTAATGCTAACGGCGTGGATGCCGTTACGCCGGCTGAGATTCTCGCCCACCATGCGGCTTTGTGGGCGCGCCACAAGTGTGCGCAGATTGCCCACTACGCCGCGCACTATGCTCACCTGATCCGCACGCAGCGGCCCGGCTGCATCGTCGGCGCCTACATGTGCCCGTGGATGCCAGACGAATTTGATGGTGCCTTGACGCGGATCTTTGCGCAGGATTACAGCCTGCTGACGCCTGCGATTGATGTGTTCACCCCGCTAATTTACAGTACAAAGAGCGGTCGCGCACCGGACTGGGGGCGCGCTTGGCTGGCCGCTTCCCCCCAATTTGTGCCCGCCAGCGCGAAGGTGCAACTGATCCTGGATGCCCTTGACTTTCCGGCCAGCTTGGCCGCGCTAGGGGAAGCCGAGCCGCCCAGTTGGGGGATGCAGGTTTTTGGCGGCGCCGCGATCTTTGCGAATCCGGCGTGGGCCAACCTATTTCACAAGGTCGTTGCGCAAATCGCTGCTCGACAAACTTCATAATCGCCAACAATTATCAGGTGAGAAAATTTACTCCGCAGGCACTTGGCATGCTCGTCGCTGCGGCGACTTACGTTTGTCAGCCGCGGGATTTATCCCCACGCCAAAACCGCCCGATTTTTGGGGTGCCTCGCAGATCTATTCGGCGGATTTGCATATGCTGTAATGTGCAGTAAAATTATTCAACGGTAGGGTGTATCGCAAGCTTCGTCGCTACAGCACCTTGCTGGATGCCACTCCAATAGTCAGCTAAAAAAGGATAGACAAGCGTCAATTACCCAAGCCTAAAGGCATTGGGCTTGTCCCTGGCGCTACAGTCTAACATCAGACTGCATCCGAGACATTAGGCTGATTGACATCAGCCCAGAGATAGTTACGGAATTACTTCCGCCATTGAACATTTTACGCAGGCAATGCATTCTGCCTGCAACCTTATATGTTCAGTTGTTAACGTACTACGTGCCCAACGGTGAGCTTTACCGAAGTAAAGTGCCTTTAGCACAGGTGTATTATACCATGTTTGGAGGAGAAAGTCTATGTCAAAACGCGCGCAGAGGGCTCCCGAAAGACGGCAAAAGCGGCGCGAAGGGAAGGCCGGTATGGGTCAGGCTAAAGCCTCACTTGGTAGTAACAAAGTGGACAGCGTTAGCCTCTCATATCCCAAAGCTAAAGACATTGGGTGTCACGGGGTTTCTTTATGAATTTACCGCCTACTACTGCTATGATGGTTCCCTATCAGGCGCTCCAAGCGTTTGTCGCGCAGATGGGGCAAACGGTTGGTCTGCCCGTTGATAAAGCAGAATTGCTCGCCGAATTGCTCACGGCCAACGATCTACGCGGTGTCTTCAGCCACGGTACGACGCAAATGGCCACCTATGGGCGCTTGCTGCGCGATGGTGTGCTCAATCACCAGCCGAACGTTCATATCGTTAAAGAAACGCCGGTCAGCCTATTAGTCGATGGCGACGGTGGCTTGGGCTATTTTCCTGCGCACATGGCCACGTTAGCCTTGATTGAAAAGGCCAAAAACCAGGGCATTGCGATCGCGCTTACGCGTAATCATGGCCATTTTGGCGCGGCTGGTCTCTACTCACGGCTGACCTTGCCCCATGACCTGCTCTGTTTTGTCACCTCTGGGCATCAACTTGAGTTACAAGCGGGGCAGCCGATCTTCAACGCAGCGGGCGGGTCACCAATGTCCTTTAGCGCGCCGGCCGATAAGGAGGAGTCCGTGGTGCTCGACTTTGGCACCATGCATGATCTGTATCCTACCTCGCCGCACCGCGATGAAATTGTGCGATTGGCACCGGGCAGTGTTTTTCGCGCGATTGGCGCCGGCGCAATCTGTCAGGCCTGGGGCGGCTTTCTGGCCGGTGTGCCGCTCGATCCAACCCAGGCGAAACGCACCTATGCGGGCGCCAACCAAGGCTCGCTCGTTATGGCGTTTCGCATTGATCTTTTTCTAGATGCCCAGCAATTTAAGCGTGAAATGGATGATTATGTGCGGGCGGTAAAAAAGTTGGAGCCATTGGCTGGCTTTCAGGAAAGTTTTCTGCCTGGTGGTCTAGAAGCGATGCGTGCCGACACCTATCGTGCGCAGGGCATTCCTGTCGGTCCGGCCCATCAGGAGCGGCTGGAACAAATTGCCAACGAATTAGGTTTGCAAGTCCCGTGGTCAGCGGCCTGAGCGGTTAGCTTTCGCTGGCTTTACGTTTGGTTTTTGCCCACATTAACCAGGGCGACTGAAGGCCAGATTGCATTACTTTAAAGAGCCTAAAATTGGTTTTAGCGATCATCCAATGTGGTAGGTGCCAGCTTGAATCCAATCGCACATACATTGCCCGTAATGATTACCGTTGCTTTTCCTTACATTCCATCCTCTCCAAGCGTTCGCTCCGAGAAATTGCAAGCTAATTGTCAGCTTAGATAACCAATTGATCATAACTTGATAATCAAACTACATAATGATAACGATGTGCCGTTGCTAAGTTTAGTCAATCTACCTCTTTACAAAAAGATACAAAAAGGCTGTAGGGGCTGAACTTGCGGAGTGAGTCATCTATTTTGGTTGCAGTGCAACACTAGGGTCTGACTATTTAATTTTTAGAATAGCGTAGATTTGGGCATGCTCTAATGCCCAACAGTCGCATTAGAGCATGCTCGCTCCACCTTTCTAAAAATTAAGTGGTCGCTGCGCTAGTGCAGCGACAATGTGGATTTATTCGCATAGTGACCGAGTGGCAGATACGCTAACCATCGTTGCTAACGTCCCACCACTGCTTATTCCACCAAGAGGAGTTGTGGGCCTGTGATTGTTGTATAACTTTCCTAGCGACCCGACAGTTTCAAGTGAAATAAGGTAAAGGACGAATCGAGCAGGAAAGCGAGTTGGCAAGCATGCGTTCAAGCAGGTCAAACCCGATCCGGAAAATACTCAGGTCGCGTCGCTCATTGCGGTCAACTAAAGGTCGCAAACCATTTTTGATGGTCTGTGAACCAAAGGCCAGCAGGGTGACGTAAAGCAAGGCGACGGCGAGCGTCAGCCTGGAAAGGTGTAAGAAGTGTTGCAGGCGCGAGGCTTCTAAGTTGAAGCCATTGCCTTTGAAGTCAGCAAACATGCCTTCTGTCCACATCCGTCGCGCGTAATGGCGGCGGGTGAGACGAGCCGTTGGGAGATTGGTCGCAATCAGCCAAGGCACTTTTTCAGCGGTTTGCCAAAGCGCCAGCAAGTGGCAGGGATGGGCAGATTGTTGCGTCAGTTCGATGTTGGCAAGCCAGCATCGTTGGCCCGGCTGGGTAAGCAGCGTATCGCAACGCTGCCAAGCTTGGTCTTGGCAGCGCCGGAACAGATGGCTACCTTTCTGGCGCAAGGCGTAGAACCAACCCCACCCTTCGAGTGCAACTTGCAAGGGCGAGAACTCACTATCGCCGATGACCACGACTTCGGCTCCTTTTGGAACCAGGGTGTGAACATAGGCCAGCAAGGCGCATTGCTTGTGACCCGTACTGTGCCCCCGTTGGCAACGCACCCATGTCCAAGCAATCGGTAACGCACGGCGACGGTAGCCGAGTGAAACCATCAACAATTGATGCCCATTGCCGACCTTGCTGCCGTCGATGATCAGCCGTAGCGTCCCGCCGGCACGGGCTGCTTCTTGCAGCCGCCCTTCGGCGACTGGATGATACCATTCACGCACCCGCACGTGCGGATTAGCCACAAAGCGTTCGAGTTTCCTGACCACACTCAGTTTTTTCGCTTGGCCAGGAAGCTTGCTGGCGATCCGATTCAGATACACGGAACGACTGTGCAACATCCCGCTTTGTAACCACGCCATCGTGCGGATGCGCGTGATACGTTCTTTGCTCACGATCTGTTTTATTCGTTCGATCATGGTATGATAGGTTTGGATGATAGACATTGGTTTCTCCTTGATATGCTCATTTTCGCACATTGAACATATCCGAAATCTTGTCTATTGTCCACTTCTCTCAAACTGTCGGGTCGCTAGTAACTTTCAAGTGAATTAGAACTATCTGCGCAGTTCTCAAATAACCCAAAGGAGATCACATGTCAGTCAAAGCTTTTTATGTGGGGAAGATTTCTGGTCATTTCCTTTTCTTAGCTAGGCGAATGCCTAGACCAATCGACAAATATTGGGGCGTATTGTTCTTTGCCATCTTGCTGTTCGGTGGGCAGCCAGCGCACGCTGCCCAAGCAGCTGCGGCGACTACAGATGCGCCTTGCGACTTCATTGCCAGTGACGAAACATCATTCAATCTAGCCATCAATTGTGCCAATACGGCCGGCCCTGGCACGTATACAATCACAGTGACAAACGACATTTCGCTCACGCAACCATCACTGGTACTCACCAATTCAGCCGCAACCCAGATCACGCTCGAAGGCAATGGACATGCGGTCGATGCCAACGGTCATGGCCGGGTTTTAACCGTTGAATCGATCCAAAATCTCACGCTGCACAATCTCACGCTCGCGGGTGGCAATGCCACAACCGCTCCGGGCTCCACGGACGGCGGCGGTTTGTCGCTTTTTTGTGGGCAAGATGTCACCTGCCATTGGACGCTGCAAAACACGGTGGTGCGCAACAATCAAGCGAATGACGGCGGCGGTATTGATTATTTCTGTGGTAATCATGGTGGCGGCGACTTGCTCGTGCAAGACTCTGTGATCCGAGACAACCAAGCCGTTGGGGCGGGCGGCGGGTTGATTTATGGCAGTGATGAGGAGAGTTTTGCCTGTTCGGTGACGCTGCGCAACACCCTGATCGAAGGCAATCAAGCCGTCGATGGGGGCGCTTTCCGCATCCTGCGCCCGCGTGTGAACATCATCGATTCCACGATTCGCAACAATATCGCCACCCAAAATGGGGGCGGGCTGATGGCCAGTATCGGCGATGGGTTTATTACCACGACGGTGCGCAACAGCACGATCAGCGGCAACCGCGCCGGGCTAAACGGTGGCGGGCTGTATATTGAATCCCCCGATCAGACGTTTGACATCAAACTGATCAACAGCACCGTCAGCAGTAATACCGCCACTGCCGGGGGTGGGTTCTACTTACGTGAATCGAATAGCTCGCTGCGGATCGCTTTGCTCAACAGCACCGTGACGCAAAATGCTGCCAGCCAAGGGGCTGGCGTCCACATCTTTGATCAAGAAAGCGGTTTAGAATTTACCAGCACGCTCCGCCTCACCAACAGCATCATTGCCAATAATCTGGGCAGCGCTTGCGGTGGCGAAGCGGCTGCGGGGGTTGTCCTCAGCGGTCAGCGCGTAGTTTCCTACGGTCACAACCTGGATAGCGATGCCAGCTGTTTGACACCGGCAGTACGCCAAGCAAGCGACATCCCCAACGGCCACGCGCAACTTGGCCCGTTGGCCAATAATGGTGGCCCGACTTTAACCCACGCGCTGCTGGCTGGTAGCCAAGCCATCGACGCCGGCGATGATGCTGTCTGTGCCGCCGAGCCGGTCAATGGCTTGGATCAACGTGGGGTCGCCCGTCCGCAAGGCGCGCACTGCGATATTGGCGCCTATGAAGCTGCAACCACTCCACCACCCACTGGCACCTTCCTCTTTGTCAGCGCCAAGAGCAGCGGACAAGCTGGCGGCATCAAATTTCGCGACGAAGATATTCTGGCCTATGACCTGACCCATGCTACCTGGCACATGGTCTTCGACGGCTCGAAGGTGGGCGTCACCAAGGATGTTGATGCCTTCCACTTTCTGCCCGATGGCACTTTGTTGCTCAGTTTTAATGGCCCCACAGATGTACCAGGGCTGGGTAAAGTGGACGATTCAGACATTGTCCGCTTCATCCCTACTGCCCTTGGTGACCATACGGCTGGTAGCTTTGCCTGGTATCTGCGCGGCCAGGATGTCGGCTTGACGACGGATGGTGCAGACATCGACGCCATCGGCTTCACTGCGGATGGTCACCTCGTAGTCAGCACGATTGGCGACTTTAATATGCCCAATGCGACGGGCAGAGATGAAGACCTCTTCCAGCTAAATAATGCCACCTTCGGCAACCCCAGCCGCGGAACCTGGAGCCAGTATTTCGATGGCTCTGCGGTGGGCCTGGCGAATGAGGATATCAACAGTCTGTGGATCGATCCAACCAAGCCGGAATTCTATCTCACCGTCAAAGACAGCTTTGCCTTTGACCGCCAACATGTTGGCGGCAACGATATTTTTATTTGCACGTTGAGCCAAACGGGTGCATGTTCCTACCGCCTGTTCTGGGTGGGCGCCCAGCATGGCTACAGCGCCAAGCATCTCGATGGGGTTGGCATTGGGGCATTGCCGCCTACCTTTAACCCCTCAGTGCAGGCAGACGCAGCCGCTCAAGCAAACGCTGCCGACACTGCCTCGGATGATGACAGCGATGACCTGGACGTGGAAGAGGGAAACCTCCGTCTCTTCTTGCCGCTTGTGACGAAGGTCCTAGTAGACAAGTAAGCCTGTTCCGAAAAATAAATTACCCGATGCCGTAGGTCACATATGCTACGTGACAGTCCTTCCACCGTGCTGTCACGTAGCATATGTGACCTACGCTCTTGCTGGCTTATCTGCTAGGTAAGTTCTGTTGTAACTACTCAGGTGGAGCGTTACGTTAGGTAGACAGGTAAACACGTAGACGCCCATCAGTAGATGGGACGTAAACAGGTAGCATGACCTGTCTACGTGTCTACGTGTTTACCTGTCTACGTGTCTACGCAAGGGCTGAGTAGTACGACAACGTTACATTACCTACCGCTGGTAGAAGCTCATTTCGGGGCCGTTTTCTGCCAAGGATTGAATGACAAAATAGCGTTAGACACAACAAGATCGTTTGCCCCAAAAATGGCGCTTCACACGCCGGCGCGCAATGACGTATTTTCAACAGCAACGATTTGAGGCGTTCTAATGTAACGTTGTCGTAGTAGTTACGTTCTGTTTACAATAGACATTATCGGAAATAAGCCATCGTTTCTGGTAAACAGGTAGATAGGGAGGTGTCACCTGTATACGTGTTTACCGTTCGGCTGAACTCACGTCGAAGCCTAGCTACTGAACGCTGTTAA
>JBBREZ010000270.1:0-9530 GCA_038225095.1 Caldilineales bacterium | reverse complement strand
GTAAGCACTTTGACACAAGTAATACCCCCTAAACATGGTATAATATATCTGTACTTTAACAACCGCAGTAGGGCGTTCTGAGCAGAAACGTTGCTCAGGTAAAACTTCGACGCTTGGTGTCAATGGTGCGTACTGGTGCGGTTCGAGAGCCTCGCCGAATGACAGCCGAACGTTGAATGACTGGAGAAGCCCACAGCTTTAGGCGTGGGAGTCGTCACACCCTTGTTATGGCATAAAAATACGAGGCTCGCTTGTCCATGCAACCGAATGAACAACGATTAGATCTGTTTCCGATCACGACAAAAATTGGCGGAACAGGCGCTGAAAGCCATTTGACGATTGCTGGTTTTAGCGTGGCCGCGCTGGCAGAGCGTTTCGGCACGCCCCTTTATCTATATGATCAAGCTTCGATGGATGCCGCAGTAGCCACTTATCGTCAGGCCCTCACCCGCCATTACCCCGGCGAGTCGGGCATTACCTATGCGGGTAAGGCTTTTCTTTGTGTCGCCGCGGCCCAGTGGGTCCAGCACCAAAAGCTGCTGCTTGACTGCACTGGCGCTGGTGAATTGTGGATTGCGGCGGCGGCAACGGTCGGGCGGTCGGGCATTCTGGTGCATGGGGTGAATAAAAGCGCGGCTGATTTGTCCGCCGCCCTGGCGCAGGCCGGGGTGATTGTCGTCGATAATTTGACCGAGTTAGCGCGCATTGTTGCCTTGCGCCAAGGCATGCACACACCAATGCCCGCGTTGTGGTTGCGCCTGCGGCCGGGCGTGGCGGTTGCGACGCATGCCTACCGACAAACAGGCCAGCCAGATAGCAAATTTGGCATGAGCAGCGAAGAAGCAAGCCAAGCCGTCGCCCTCTGCCTGCAACACCAATTGCCTTTAACCGGCATTCATTTTCACCAAGGCTCACATTTCCATGATCCAGCGCCGATTGGGCCAGCCCTGGCAACCATCCTCGATTTGATCGTTGAATTACGGACACAAAGTGGTTGGGCGCCCCAGGTGATCTCGCCCGGTGGCGGTTGGGGTGTGGCTTATCATGAAGAGGAATTGCCGCATCCTTCGATTGAAACTTATGTAGCATTTATTGCCAAAAATTTGGTGGCGGGGTGCCAACAGCGCAATTTGCCCCTGCCGCGCTTGCAAGTAGAGCCTGGGCGTAGTTTAACCGCGCGGGCGGGCGTAGCCGTCTATCAAGTGGGCGCCATCAAACGTACACCGCAGCGCCGCTGGCTGATGATCGATGGTGGCATGTCCGACAACCCGCGGCCGGCCTTATACGGCGCACGCTATTCCGCCTTACCGGTGCAGCAACCGTTGCGCGCCAACCGTGGCCCCGCCTGGTTGGGCGGGCCGTATTGTGAAAGTGGTGATGTATTGATCCAGGCGTTAGATTTGCCCGAAATGCAGGTGGGGGAATGGTTAGCCGTACCGGCCAGCGGCGCTTATCACTTGAACATGGGCAGCAATTATAATGGCGCCTGCAAACCAGCCGTTGTTTGGTTGCGCGCAAACGAAGCGCATCTGATTCAGCGGCGCGAAACAGTTGACGATCTGATTGTGCGTGATCAGAAGCTGCCCTTCTAAGCGGCTGAGGAACTGGCAGTAGCCGGTGGTCAATGGCAAGCGGTGTTGCAACGACCTGAGAATGCTCGGCAGAGAGCTGCTATTGTAAGGCGCCCTGCCGAGCATTCGCTCAGCGAGTTGTGGTCGTTTTGTTTTCCATGTTGATGCGTAATAACTCCCGCACCACATCATCAACGCGGCGTTTATAACGTAGGAGTTCGCGCCGACATTCTACTTCGGATGCGATTTCGGCTTTGAAAGCACGTAGCGCTTCTTCTAATTCTTCATCGATGTTGACTCTGTGGCGATCAATGGCGTTACCACGTAAATATTCACGCATTTCCTGTGCGACGGTCGTGTCATAATCAGTTAAATCATTATGCAAATCAACCAGTCGATCAGATGCAATGGCTGGCATCGGCATTGATCGCAACGTCTCCCAAGCTCGGTTTAGTTTGCGTCTGTACACGATTTTCCTGGTCCAAGGTACGGTATGAAAATGTGTGCGGTTGATTGTTCCAGAGGTTACTTATGGCTAGAAGCAAATTACTGCGTCCCGCTGATTATAACAGGTGGCGACAACAGGGTGAAATACGTATAGGCCAAAATGGAGAAATCAGATGAATGCATGCATAGCTAGACACAAAAGGAAGATCGCACCAGTGGGTCTTGGGCTTGGCTAGAGCAAGCGAAATGGGTCAAGTTTTCTGTTGATCCAACCCAGACAATTTGACAAAATAGAACATTCGAGCTATACTTACTCTATTATCATTTGCATAAACTATGTTGGTGAATTTGTCTGGCAAGTTGAATCCTTGACCAGCAATAACGAACCTATCATGATCCGATATTGAACAATTAATCTTGAACGTACAATGGAACACAAGGAGTAAATTATGCGTGGGACAAAGAAGGCTGTAGTTGAATATAAGCCAGTAGAAAATATTATGGATGGTGGCAAAGTCAAGGCGTTGGAAACAACCTTGGCTAATCTGAACAAGAAATACGGTGATGGTGTGGTCATGAAGTTGGGTGAAGCGACACGCCTGACCATTGAATCCATTTCTACCGGCAGCCTGAGTTTGGATGTGGCGCTTGGCATCGGTGGCGTTCCCAAAGGTCGCGTCGTAGAGATCTATGGCCCGGAAAGCTCTGGTAAAACAACGCTTTGTCTGCACGTCATTGCCGAGGCCCAAAAATCAGGCGGCATCTGTGCCTTTATTGATGTGGAACATGCGCTCGATCCGGTCTATGCGGCCAAAATCGGGGTCGATGTGGATAGTTTGTACGTCAGCCAGCCAGATACCGGTGAGCAGGCGCTTGAGATCACAGAAGCCCTCATCCGTTCGGGCGCGATGGATGTGGTGGTGGTAGACAGTGTAGCCGCCCTGGTGCCACGCGCGGAAATCGAAGGCGAAATGGGTGATAGCCATGTGGGCCTTCAGGCGCGTTTGATGAGCCAGGCCTTGCGCAAATTAACCGGTGCTGTCAAAACGACCAGTACCTGTTTGATCTTCACCAACCAACTTCGCCAGAAAATTGGCATCATGTTTGGTAACCCAGAAACGACCACGGGTGGCATGGCGCTCAAATTCTATGCCAGTGTCCGCCTGGATATCCGCCGTATTGAGTCGATCAAGCAGGGCGATGAGGTGATCGGCAACCGCACGAAGGTGACCGTTAAGAAGAACAAGGTAGCACCGCCCTTCAAGGTGGCTGAGTTCGACATCATGTATAACGAAGGCATCAGCACGGCCGGCGATATCCTCGATCTGGGTGTTGATCAAGAGATTATCACCAAACGGGGCAGCTTCTTCACCTACGGTGAGCTGCGCTTGGGCCAGGGACGTGAAAATGCCAAGAGCTTCTTGGACAGCAATCCTGAATTGATGGCGAAAATTGATGCGGGTATTCGCAGCAATTTTGGTTTGCCAGTCAATTTTACACCGAAAGGTGAGCTCACGTTGCCCGCAGTGCAAATGCCTGAGTTAGGCTTGTTCGAAACAGTCGAAGAAGAAATAGCCGCCTAATCGGAACCATGGTGGCTCTGTAGAAGCCATGCGGTAGTGTTGAATCGCCCAAAACAGTTGCGTCTGTGTTTGTCTAACACAGGCGCAACTGTTTTGTTTAGGGCCGTAAGGTCTATCACTCTGGAAAAATCTGCTTGTGACTTCGCTGCTATTAGGAATGCCATTGCCTCATGTTTTATAAGATCCAGCGGCTCAGTAACGAATTAGTAGTTTTTACCTAAAATATCGTAAATTGCTCAGGACGCGAAGGATTTAGAGTTGGCTAACGATTAATGGTTATAGGTTATTTACAAATTATTAAGTTTAATTATTAAGTTTAATTACGGTCAAGACTTTCACCTGCAAGGACCAAGCAAATTTTATGTTGCAGCGTGAATATTAGTGGGACTAAATTCGTCGATAATTTCATGCATTGATTGAACTGTAAGCCAGTTATGGGGACAAATTACGATGATTGTAAGAGAATCATTAATAGAGCAATTTTGAAATGGGAACTTCCAGTAAACTAGAGTAGAATTGCATTATCTTCTTTTATTGCGTGCTCAACGATTAAACGCAGAACTTGCATTTCGCTAGGTATTGTATACTTGGATAAAACGGTGCCACGTAACATAATCCCCATGTCTAAAGGCAGGGGCTTTATCCCGTTCGGCGGAGCTCACGTCGACGCCTGACGCTACTGATAGAAGTTGATATCAGTAGTCGAGATCTTCGGCGTAGTTACCGGCGCCCTGCTAGCGATATTGCCAGCAGCGATGTGATCGGCAAGTACAGAGGAATTTAGATTGAGTTTTTCGATTCGCTTTATCGATGTGACCACAACAAGGACAAGTGCGCGACGTGTTGTGCGGGTCAACCGCGATAACCTGCACGCCCGCTTGTTTGGCCTTGTATTCGATGAAATTTCTGAGTTGTTGAAAAGACCAACTGTGCAAGGTAGACCTCTGTTGCGTCCAAACCGTTACCCTATCGCGGATACCACCCAGTTCTTCAATGGCGATAGCGCGCGTAGTTTCTACAATGCTTTTACTGATATTATGATTAGTCCAAGTGGCAAAGCGCCGTTCCTTGCCGGAAAGTTTCTTCAAGCGGCGACGTGTAGATTTCGTGCCTTTGGCTTGAAGCTTTTGACAAAGCAAGCGGTGACGATAACGCACGTGCTTAACCGTCTTGCCTTGATCAATAGTACCGTCACTATCAACAGCAATGTTAACGATCCCCAGATCAACGCCAAACATACCTTCAACATCGAGTGGCGTGGGTTGATCGACGTTGCAAACAGCGAACAAATAGAACGCGCCATCGATAGTACCCAAGTCGGTTTCACCCTGTTGGGTCTGCAACAATTGCCATTGACGTTCACCGCCTATTGCCCAGATACTAACTGTGTGAGTTTCCAGACGCCAATTGAGCACCCGATCATCATAGGCAATGCCGCCGTGTGGCTTAAAAGTGCGTTGCGTTTTCTTATCAAGCTTATAGGCATCAGCCACTTTGGAGATGCAACGAACGACGATTTGAGCCGCCAATCCAAACTGCTTACGAACGGCGTGATAGGTGATTTTGTGCAGGCTGAATTGACCGAAAGTCTGTTTGTCCCAAGCCTGTTGACTGATGTGATTACAGGCAGCCTTCACCGTCTCAAGGGTTGTTTTGAGAAGGTTGGCTTGCTCTGGCGTTGGTTGCAGCTTCACTTTGGCGGTCAATTTCATACCTGTAGTACAGCACAAATGTACAGTTTCTCAACATGTTGAAGTCTTAATTGGCTATACCCCAGTGCGGTAACGTGCGCTTCAGTAGAAGCGTCGCTTTCGGCGCTTCAGCATCGAAGCGCATACCTCCCCCTAGCTGAAGCTAGGGGCGGGCGCCCATCGGGCGCGAAAGGATTCTGATGAATGGACTGAAAACTTTGACGACAACATCACAAGAGCAATTACCTTCCCATAAACGGTCAGAGTCGGTAAATATTACAGGCCTTCTGACGGCATTCGGTCAATTGAACGCGCTGATTGAGCAGCAGCGCTGGGCTGATTATTGGCAGACTGGCCTCCAATTATTTTGTGATGAATTACCGGCAAGCGCCATTAGCCTCTATTTATTTGAACCAGGTCCAGACTATGGGCAGCGGCTGACCCGCCTGGGTGAATGGGCTGAGGATCCTCTCCATCAGCTTGACGCCTGGGAGCAAGCACTGGTGAATTCACCGGTTGCATTGGATAGCGCCAATGGCGAGGCTAGCGTTGAGGTTGTCGAGACTAGTTCTGCTGACGCAAAGATCTGGCATATACAAATTGTGGTTGAGCAAATTGTTCGTGGCGCGATTAGTTTCTTATTCGATGCGCATTGTGCGCTGGATACTTTAGATCAGGCAAATCTGGCGAGTCTTGATAGCGCCGTACAGATCTTTGCGGGCAACGCTTTGCGTGCGCAATATCTGCGCGCAACACGCGACCAGTTAGAACGGGTCAATTTGTTATATCAAATTGCCCAATCAGTGACGAGTAGCCTGGAGCTGAAATCAGTTTTCCATCAGACGACAGAGTTAGCGGCCTATGTGATTAATGCAGAAGCGGCCACTTTGTTTAGCATTGATCATGATCGGCAAGAACTGGTTTTTATGATCACAAAAGGAACAGCCGCTCATTTATTAGAAGAGCAGCGGATCCCATTAGATAGCGGTGTAGTCGGATGGGTGGCTACCCACGGCGAATCGTTGCTGGTGAACGATACCAGCCAGAGTGAATTTTTCAATTCCACAGTCGATTCGCAGACTGGCTTTAAGACGCACAATATCCTTTGTGTGCCGCTACGGGCGCATGATCGCACCATCGGTGTGCTCGAACTGCTCAACAAGGTTACGCCGGACGGTTTTACCACGGATGATGTGGAATGGCTAGCAATGTTGGGGCAACAGATTGCCATTGCCTTGGACAACGCCCAACTTTTTGCGCGTGAACAGATGAAGGTGCACGAGTTAGCGACGTTGAACAAGGTGAGCCAGACGATCAACAGCGAATTGGATGCCTCGGTTATTTTGCATACGATTACGCAAAGCGTGTTGGAGATTTCTGGAGCGGACCGCAGCGAACTATGGTTAATGGATGCCCGCAAGCAGGCGTTGCGGCTCTTTGCCAATGCGGGTTTCGGCGCCGATCAGGAGCAAATTGAAAGAGTTACGCCGATTCATGCGGGGTTGGCGGGCTGGAGTGTTACATACAACCGCTCACTGACGGTGCGGCGGGCGGATCAGGATTGGCGCCATGTCCAACGCGAAGATCATCCAGATTTAGATAAAAGTAGTGTGGCCGCCGTACCCTTAAGCTATCGAGGGCGCGTCACTGGGGTGATTGTAGTCTATTCGTTAAAGGGTCTGGCCTTTGACGGTGAAAAACAGGCGGTGTTGCAAACCTTTGCCAATCAAGCGGCGATTGCGTTGCAAAATGCTGAATTGTACCAAAATCTGCGCACAGAGCAGGAGCGCATCATCCGCGCTCAGGAAGAGGTGCGGCATCAGCTTGCGCGCGAGTTACATGATAATACAGCCCAGATGCTAAGCTTGATCATTATGAACTTGGATATGACGCGCCGGCAATTAGCCAATCATAAATATGATAAGGCACAATTAGAAATCGACGCCATCGAAGAGTTAGCCCGCCAGGCTAACCGCGAAATCAGGACGCTGCTCTTTGAATTGCGGCCTGTCATCCTGGAAAGCCGCGGTTTGATCCCAGCCTTACATGCCTATCATCGCCAGTTGCAGGCGTCGCTCGACTCGAAGATCCATCTGGAAGTGTTGCCATTTGATTTTCCCTTGACCATGAATGGTGCCAGTACGGTTTTCAGCATTATTCAGGAAGCAGTTAATAACATTCGCAAACATGCCAAAGCCAAGCATATCTGGATTCGCGTGCATGTGGACAGTGAGAATCTGTATTTTGAAATTGAAGACGATGGCGTAGGCTTTGATTTTGATACAACGATTGATAAATACGGTGAATTTGGCAGTTTTGGGCTTTTCAACATGCACGAGCGCGCCAGTATGCACGGTGGCCGCCTCACCGTACAATCGCCACGGAGCAACAAAGGCCAGGGGACACAGGTCGCTGGCTTGATCCCACTTGCTGGCCTTTTGCCGAATCAGACGGGTGACAATCACCTGTTAAGTGGAATTTCGGGGTAATCATGCAGCCTGCTTTTGCCTTCACCCTTCATAAAACGGAAGGCACCGCCCGACTTAGCACCTTTCAAACACCGCATGGACCGATTCAAATGCCCGCCTTTGCGCCGGTTGGCACATTGGCCAATGTAAAAACGCTAGAGCCACGCGATCTCCAAGCGGCCGGTTGCGAATTGATTTTGGCCAACACCTATCACCTTTACTTGCGCCCTGGCCATCAACTAATTGAAAAGTTTGGTGGTCTCCACCAATTTATGGGCTGGCATGGGCCAATACTAACAGACTCTGGCGGGTTTCAAGTTTTCAGCCTGGCGAATCAGATGAAGTTGGATGAAGATGGCGTGACTTTCCGCAGCCACATTGATGGAAGTCGCCATCGCTTTACGCCAGAACTGGTGATGGAGATTGAACAAGCGCTAGGTCCAGATATTGCGATGGTATTGGACGAATGCGCCAATCCACTGGATCGGGATTATCTGCGGCAAGCTTTAGATCGCACCCATCGCTGGGCTGAGCGCTGCAAAAATGCCCATACCCGCAAGGATCAGGCATTATTTGGCATTGTGCAAGGCGGTATTTTTCCCGATCTGCGCCAGGCCAGCGCGCACTTTTTGAGTGAACTTGATTTTACTGGCTACGCGATTGGCGGCCTGGCGGTGGGTGAAACCAAAGTGGAAATGTATAATACGTTGGATGAAACTTGTCCAGCGCTGCCGGTGAATAAACCGCGCTATTTGATGGGCGTCGGCGCACCCGAAGACATTGTCGAAGCCGTTTATCGGGGCATCGACCTGTTTGATTGTGTGTTGCCCACGCGCATTGCGCGCAACGGTGCTTTGTTGACGCCGGATGGCCGGGTTAATATCCGCAACGCGCAATATGCAGAAGACCCGCAGCCGATTCAACAAGATTGCACCTGTTACACCTGTCGCACCTTTAGCCGAGCCTATCTGCGCCATTTGTACAAAGCCGGCGAAATTACGGCCTTACGGCTGGGCACCATCCACAATGTCCATTTTATGCTTGATCTGATGCGCCAGATTCGCGCGCGGCTTGCGGTTGGTACATTCGCAGAATTTCGCACGACATTTCTTGCTCGCTACCAAATGAGCGATCAGACGGTCCGCCACCAACAGCGTGAGCGATATTTGGCTGCGCAACGGTCTTGAAAGCTATTGTACCCGTTCGCTAGATACGTACAGCAAAGTTAGCATGAGGTTACACTAAATGGCACGGGGGTTAATTGGTTATCGGCACATCGTTTTGCTTGGCGCAATCAGTTTCATGTTGGCGCTGGCGGCGTGTGAACAGGCCGCAGTAAACCCGCCGAAACCAACGACCATCACCATCGCCGGTGCAACGGCCATGCAACCGGTTCTGCACGATCTCACCAGCGAGTTTAGCCGCCAACATCCAAACGTGCTCTTCAATTGGTTGGGCAGTTCCAGTGAAGCTGGCGAAGAACGTTTACGCGCCGGCCAGATCGATCTAGCCGCCAGTTCACTGTTGCCGTCAACCACACCCAGCGCAACTGCGGTTACCTCAACGACCGCGGCCACGCAAGCCACTGCTGCTGGACAAGCGACTGCGGCCAGCCCCAAAGCCGCGGCATTGGTCTATGTGCCCATTGGCATCGACGGTTTGGCGATTATCGTAGACCCAGCCAATAAAATTGAAAATCTTACGCTGTCGCAGCTGCGGGATTTGTTTAGCGGCCGGATCTTGGATTGGTCAACCCTCGGCGGTGAGCCT
>JBBREZ010000269.1:0-9606 GCA_038225095.1 Caldilineales bacterium | reverse complement strand
CTAGCGACCCGACAGTTTGTTTTTAGCCTGAATTGCAGAGGGATATATTGGCAAAAGACTGTTTTCAACGGTGCAACTCACTGGCGTATCTGGTTAATTTCCGATCGTTTGCCTGCAGAACCGACAACTGCGGACGGTTTTTGCTCCGATCTTTTCTCTGATACTCACCTAATTGCCAAACTGTCGGGTCGCTAGCTTTTCTTAACTTATTGCGCGATGTTCCTCTCTTTGTTATGATGATGGCTTGATGATACGTTTGATAAAGAGTAAGTATGCCATCCGTGTTATCTACAGCTAAAATTAATGATGGTGAATCGTTTGCTAACGGCTGTCTGCTATCTATCGTTCTTGGTAAATTGATAAAGTGATAAAATCCTATCGCCAGCGGTCATTCGTGCTTTTAATCCTATTGCTGCTCGGCATCAGCTTGAACGTTGTCAGTGTATATGCAAACGCACCCTTGCAAACCACACAGGACGATACTTTGCAGCAATGCGATGTCGTATCTGAGAACGCGTTGCAAGATGAGTTAAATCGCGTGACGCAGCAGGTGTTTGCCAAGACGCTTGCTACGGTCGACATCAACAGGATTGTCGCAGCCCAATGGAGCGCATTAGGGGTTGATGCGGTGATCGATACCCAGATCGATCAGGCTGTTGAACATGTCAAGGGCGAAAAAGATCTCTTGAGTAAATTTTTGTCCAGTTGGTCGGCAGATAAAGCCCAGGAGTTGACGCGCGATGTCGCCGCTGATGCCTTTCAATCTGAAGCATTTCGCAGCAAAATTGACGCGCTTTCGGTGGCCGTGGCCGACGATCTATCGCACAAAGTGGCCGATATGTCCGCCGAATCAGTTTCGGCAGCCTTCTTCTGTTTGCAAACATTCATCAAGGGTAACTATGCCAATGTGTTGGTGAGCGCGTTTGAGCAACAGGTGCAAGGCGTTACCGCCAAAACCAAATTTGCGGCTAGCAGCGGCAATGACACAAATATTCTGACCATTATCGGCCAACATAAGACGGCTTTGGGTGGCATCGGCGTGATCGTTGCCGCCCAAGTAACCCGACGCATCATGGTCGATATTGGTGAAACGATTGCCGACCGCGTGGCTGGTCAGATTGTCCAGCGCGTCCTGGGCCGAATTGGCTCCGAGGTGATCCCGATTGTGGGCTGGTTGGTGGGCGCTGGTTTGATTGCCTACGACATCTATAATAGCATGGACGGCGCGCTGCCTCAGATTCGCGATTCGTTAAAGTCGGCGGAGGTCAAAGCCGGTATTCGTGATGAAATTGCGGCATCGGTCAAGCCTGAATTAGAGCGTGAACTGCCGCAAATCGCCCGCAATATTGCCAATGATCTCTTTAGCGAATGGCGCAATGTTAAGAAGAATATTCGCCAGGTGTTGGATTTGGCCGCGGCCAATCCGGCGTTCAAAACAATTTTGGACCACATGAGCAGCCAGGCTGACTTGGCAAAATTGGTCAATGTGGTTGGGGTGGTGCTGGCTACGTTGGGTCAAGCCGGCCTGGACAAGGCGATTGCGGATAATTCGTTGGAACGTTTGCTCGCGCAGCCAGAGAGCGCGTACAAAATTGTCGAAGCGACAAAATCGATCCAAAGCGCACTGGATTGGTCGGCCCAGGCCGGTGGTTCGCTGGATAAGGTGGTGGCGTTCGAAGTGTATAAACACAAAGCGCCGACCGATTTAAGCAAGCCCGTTTTACAACAATTACTGACGCTTGATAATCAACTGGCGATTGACAAACTTACCTTGTTAGATGCAAACGTTATCGAGACCTTGCTCACCATTTCCACCAGCAATTTGAATGCCGTTGTCAACCGTTTATCGCCTGACGATCTACAGACCGTGGCGGCTATTTTGCCTTTATTAAATGCTGAACAGAAAAATCAATTCGTCGGGCGCGTCATCAGCGATCCGGCGATTGTCGCCCACCTGAGCAGCCCAACCGCCCAAAAACAACTGGCTGCCAGTGCGGATATTAATCAGTCGCTTGGTTTTCTGGCGACGCCCAAAGACATTGGCTCGATTTTTGCCGATGTGACGAACGTGTTTTCTGGTAGCGTCCCCTGGCAGCTTTTCGCCTATAAGTATGGCACGGGACAAACGACGTTTTTGGGCATTATTTTATTGGTGATTGCCCTCGTCTTGCTGCGCCTGCTCTATGCTTTACTCGCTTGGTTCGTCAGCCCCATCACCGGTTTATTCAAGAGGTAATCAATCGTGCTTATTAGCTTAGATCAAATTCCTGTCCAAAATCCGCCACGCGATGTCGAAATTGGCGAATTGTTGACCGTTGTCGTGGTCTCCTCCGCTAATGTGATCAAGGATATTCGCGAGAATATCCGTAATTTGATCGGTGGACGGATGCCACATTATGAGAAAATGATCGAAGATGCGGTCAAGCAGGCGCTGCAAAATTTGGATGACAAGGCTAAGGAACGCGGCTACGATGGCGTAGTCGGTGTTAAGATCACCAGTCCGACCGTCGTTGAGGGCGCCATTGAATTGATCGTGTACGGTAATGGCTTTACATACCGTTGAACCCTAGCCTTTTTAGTTCAGATGCTCTGCGTTGGGTATAAAACACCATATTGAAGTACTTTTTTTATAAACTTAGCAGTCTTATTGTCATATTCGCGCTCTGCCTGCCAGTTGTGCCTGCCTATGCGCATGCCTTGCAGCAAGATAACTCCACCAGTGATTACACCTATGGGGATTGCAGCAAGATCGATAAAGAGGCATTGCGATCCGAAATTGAAAAAATTGCCCATCAAGTGCTGACCGATCAAAGTAGTGGACTAGACATTCAAAGCGTCGTTGTCCGCCAGTGGGCTGCGCTGAATATGGATGCCACGGTGAATGGCGAAGTCGAGCGCGCGGTTAATAAGCTGAGCAGTGATGAGGGCTATTTCAGCCGCTTGTGGTCCGGCTGGTCAGCCGATAAGGCCCAACAGTTTGCCACAAAAATTGCCAACGACGCCTTTACTTCGCCTACCTTCAAAAATAAGATCACCGATCTGTCGAATGCGATTGCGCTGGAGATATCGAATGATATTGAGGCAAATTTTGCGCGCGCCGCATCGGCCGCCTTTTTGTGTATGAAAGCTTACGTCGGCGAACGCTATTCTGCTACGCTTTTTTCGGCCTTTGAAAATAAAGTGGGTGTCGAAATCAAGGGTGTGAATGTGGCGGCCAACACGTCGGTGATGGTTAGCCCAACCGATGTGCATGGCAAAGCCCTGGGTGGGCTAGGGTTAATTATTGTCACTGAGATTTCGCGGCGGATCGCCGAAAAATTGGCGCAGAAGATCGCCGAACGGATTGCCGGCGGGATTGTCGAACGCATCCTGGGCGAAGCGGGGGCATCGCTCATTCCGATTGCCGGCTGGATTGTGGGCCTTGGGCTGATTGCCTGGGATTTGTGGCAGGGCGGCAAGGGCGCGTTGCCGCAAATTCAGGAGGCGTTAGAAGGCCAAGAAGTCAAAGAAAAGATCCGGAGCGAGATTACCGCATCGGTCAAAGATGGCTTGCCGCAAGAAGTTTCGATTGTCTCGCTCGAAATCGCCGTCAATATTATGGACGATTGGAACAATTTCTGCACACGCAATCAATATGTCTGTATGATGGCCGGAGAAAATCCCACCTTTAAACAGATTTTGGACAGCACGCCTTTAGACCATGTCAGCGCGTTGTCTACGTTAGTCGACACATTTATTGAAAGCGCTGGTCGCGCCGCATTGGACAGTGCGATTCAGAATGGACAATTTGAGCAGGTGCTTGGCTTACCTACACCTGCATTGGACATTTTGCGCACCACCAAGTCGGTTGAAACGACGTTATTGTGGGCTAAGCTGGCTGGCGATAAGCTGGATCGATTGGTCAAATATGGCGTTTATCTGCGCAAGACGCCCGCCGATTTCGAGCAAAAACAATTAATGGCGGTGTTGGCACTCGATGACAATGCGACTATCCAAAAATTGTTGGATCTGGATCACGGCCAACTGGTGAGTTTGGTTGACTTTGCCGGTGAACAACTCGCGCCCATTGTTCAGCAAACCTCGGCAGATGACATCAAGCAACTGGCAATCTATTTGGTGCAACAGTCACCTGAGAAACCTTCTGCTCAAGTGGCGACAGACCTGGCGAATGGCACACTGACGGTGCAAAAATTGGTCCATCCTGTGGCGGAAAATACACCACTGCCCGCGAATGTAACCATGCCCAATGCGGGAACGGTTGCTGGACTCAACAATATCTATACTTTTCTCCAACCTTTGTACAGTAATAGCATTATCGTTGCCGCTTTTGGGTTTGTGCTCGTCATATTGGTGGTGGCTGCCGTTATCCGCCTCTACCGACGCCGTAGGCCCCGGCGCAGCGATCCGATGGATCGTTATACATTGCGTCGCTAATTTTACATGGATGCTTATCCAGCTATGTTACCCGCGGCGCTATCAGCTGCGGGTTTTTTATTGGGAACACCAGGTTCAAATCAATGCACAGGTGGCGGGTGATAGAATGCAAAATGAGCTGAATTTGCAAAAACACGCAGTGGGTGCGCAACGATGGCTGAGCGCAATCGGCCAATATTGGTTCGTCTTGTTGATCGCAGCACTTGGCTTGTGGTCAAGCTTGGTTAATGCGTCAGCGCAGGGGATGCAAATCGACGCGGGCACGATCCCGGCAATACCCAACATATATTTGCCCCTGATCAGCCGTGCGCCTGTCCCTACCCCTGTGCTGCCCACCTGGCAACAGCTTGGCGGCGCAGGCTTGAAACTCTCCAGTTTAGCCTTTGACCAATCGGCGGCCAACCATCAACAGTTGTACGTGGGCGATTTGCGCGAGCCGAGCAAAGGCGGTGGCATCTATCGCGGCAAGGTTGCGCCAACTTGTGGGGTTGGTCAGGTTTTCGAGCGTATCAATGACAATGTGCGCGTGGTCGATATTGCCTTTAATGGCGATAATGGTCTGGTCGGCACCTTCGGCGCCAAAGTGCTCTATTATCAACGCAATACGGACACCTGGCAATTTACCCCTAGCCCGATGAATGACAATATATATTCCGTTGCCTTTGCCAATGGTAACGCTTTTGCTGGGACAGACGGGGGTGTTTTTAAGAGTGCGGATAGCGGTGTTACCTGGCAACCCTTGGGTGGACCTTCCGCCATCAACACGATCCAAGCGTATGATGACAGTTTGTGGATTGGGACGGCCGATACGGGTGTTCATCGCCTGTTGCTGGCAAGTCATCAATTTCTGCCGCAGAATATTGTCGGCCTGACTGACAAAGCGTTGCAAGTGTGGGATTTTGCCTTTAATGGCGACACAGTTTTTGTTGCCACGGCGAATGGCGTCTACCAAGGCACAACGGATAAAATGGGTGATTCTGATGCTTGGACGCCCTTTGGCCGGCAAGGTGCACTGATCAATAGCCTGGAACTAATCGATAACGTGCTATATGCCGGTGGCAATCTCAATGGCGTTTGGCAGAAGCAACTGGCAACCAGCGCTGACTGGACGCCGGTGAGCGCTGGCGACGGTTGGAATCCGAATTCTACGGTGCTGGACTTGGTGTATCAGCCCAATTTATGTGGCGGTGGCCTCTTTGCTGCCACTGACGATGGGATCTGGGTTTATGGAAAGCATGGACAGTAAGGAGTAGACATAGTTGGATGCGTATGAAGTGGATAGAATTCTTGGCAATTTTGCCAAAGATGGAGATAATTATCGTTCTACCTACAAACGGCGCTGTATCCAAAGCGCAACTCGAAGCGAGTATAATCGTAGCGTGTGTAAAGCATCAACTCTTCAACGTAGGAGAAAATAGCCATTGTTGCCTATTCATGTGAAGCCACCTAACCGCCAATAGGGTTTCATCAAGAGGAGTCGCTATGTTGAAGAAAGCTAGCTCGCCTGAATTCATAAACAGCGCGTTTGGTCTACCGCTCAAGCAAGGGATGTATGATCCGCGTTTTGAACATGATGCCTGTGGCATTGGCTTTGTCGTCCATATTGAAGGCCGGCGCAGCCATCGCGTGGTCGAAATGGCCCTAGAAGCGTGGTGAGTAGGTAATCGCATGTACACAATAGCCAAGCGGCAAAAGTTGATAGGATGTAAGCAATGGCCTATAGTGATTTCACGCTGACGAGTCTAAGGCGCGCTTTTGAACTTAGTTTCGATGAGCAGATCGATCTCTTTGCCACTGTTTCAGCGGTTGCTGTCTCGGATCTACTTCAGGTGGTCTTGAGCGAGCATATCCCGCTTGCTTTAGCTATCCATACTGAAAAAGCTCGCTCTGAGTTACTCATTGTGCCTATCTTGGTGGAGGTTCGTCGTCTTTTACAACGACGAATTAGCCTCTTTTCTGGCGTGGATTTTACGGTTGCGCCTGAGCGCAGCTTAAACGGTGTTTGCGACTATGTTTTATCGGGTTCGCCTGAACAGTTAGTGGTGACGTTCCCCGTTGTGATGATGGTGGAAGCGAAGAATGATAATATCAAGGGTGGGCTTGCCCAATGTATGGCAGAAATGCTCGCAGCTTAGCTTTATAATGAACGCGAGGGAAACAGAATCATCCCGATTTATGGGGTAGTTACAACGGGGAGCATTTGGAAATTTTTGAAACTTGAAGCTTCAACAATTTGGGTGGATATTCCTGAATATTATCTGGCGAGCGTTGATAAAATCCTGGGCATCCTAATTCATGTTTTGACCCAAGCCATTCAAGGCGATTGACATAATCAGCCTTTACTTAGATGAAAATCTGACGCCGAAAATCGCTAACTTTGGCGTTGGCCTTTTGTGCGTATTTGTTTGCTGAAGCAAAAGGCGTTGTAACACGATTCGGTATACTTCAAAGATAAACCATCCATATAAACAAACGAATAAAAATATTGGAGATAAAAATGGGAAAAACGTTATTTGAAAAAGTTTGGGAGCCACATGTTGTGGCACAAGACCCCGGCGCACCGGCAATTTTGTATGTCGATGCACATTTGATCCACGAAGTCACCTCGCCGCAAGCATTTTCGATGCTGCGCGAGCGTGGCTTGCAGGTGCGTCGGCCAGATAAAACATTCGCTACGATGGACCATGCGATCCCCACCCGGATCGGTGTTGATATCTCGTTGTGGCCCGCCGATGCGGCCACGCAAGTCCGTACGTTGCGTGAGAATTGCCATGATTTTGGCATTACCCTGTGGGATATTGAGGGCGATGTGCAAGGCATCGTCCACATTGTTGGCCCAGAAATGGGCGTAACCCAACCGGGTATGACGATCGTCTGCGGCGACAGCCACACGAGTACGCATGGCGCGTTCGGTGCGTTGGCTTTCGGCATTGGCACCAGCGAAGTCGGTCACGTGTTGGCGTCGCAATGCCTGTTGCAGAAAAAGCCCCAGACCTTTGCGATCAATGTCGAAGGGGAACTTGGCTTGGGGGTTACCGCCAAGGATATCATTTTAGCGATCATTGCCAAAAATGGCGCGGGCGGCGGCGCTGGCTATGTTTTTGAATATCGTGGCAGCGCGATTCGTAAAGCCAGCATGGCTAACCGCATGACGATCTGCAACATGAGCATTGAAGGTGGCGCGCGCGCGGGTATGATTGCGCCCGATGAGACGACATTTGACTATGTGAAGGGTCGTCCGTTTGCGCCTAAGGGCGAACAATGGGACAAAGCGGTGGCTTATTGGAAAACACTACGCACCGATGATGACGCCAAATTTGACCGAGAGTTGACGTTGGATGCTAATATATTGGAACCAATGGTCACCTATGGCACGAACCCTGGTCAGGGTGTGGGCATTTCTGGGCATATTCCATTGCCGGAAGAGGTGGAAGATCCGTCTGAGCGCCGCAGTCTATTGAGCGCTATGGAGTATATGGGCTTGAAAGCGGGCCAGCCAATGCAAGGTCAACCGATTGACATTGTCTTCATTGGCTCGTGCACCAACAGCCGCATCGAAGATTTGCGTGAAGCGGCTAAAATTGCTAAAGGTAAAAAGGTTGCCAGCAACGTGCAGGCGCTCGTCGTGCCTGGCTCCAAGGCGATCAAGGCCCAGGCCGAGGCCGAGGGGTTAGACGTTATCTTCACCGAAGCGGGCTTTGAATGGCGCGGCGCCGGTTGCAGCATGTGTCTGGCGATGAATGATGATAAGGCTGGCGCCGGCAAGTATGTCGCTAGCACTAGCAACCGTAACTTTCAGGGTCGCCAGGGTCCGGGTTCGCGCAGTTTGCTGATGAGTCCGATCATGGCGGCAGCGGCGGCGGTGAATGGCAAAGTGGTGGATGTAAGAGAGATGCTGAGAGATTAGAGATCGTCTAGGTTCTTTTGACATTTCATTTTTGCAGCAGCAGGGTTAAAACCCGCAACTGACAAAAACAAGTGCCCGCAGGCACTAGAGGCCTAGTCGCTGAGGCGACTTGTGATTGTTAGTAGCCGAATTTATTCGTGCTGGTAACAAATGTCAAAAGAACCTAGACAATCTCTGTTTTTCAAGAGGTAAAACCATGACTATTATGCTAGAACGTTACACCATACCAGAACGCGGTCTCTTCGAGATCGAGTTGAAGCAATCAATTGAAATCCGCGTGACGGCAGAAGAGGCGCGTCGCCAGGTGAATCGTTGGCTGCTGGATTATGTTAGCTATATGATGCACGCTGAAGCGCCTACGTTGGTGATTGGTGAACAGGTTGTCTGGCGAGTGCCTGCTATGCTTACTTCATCACAGATGGGCAATGTGGGCATTGCCGGTTATGTTGAAGTTGATGTCCAAAACGGTCAGATGAACAATTCGGCAGAGCGCAAAGAACAGATCACACAGTGTGCGCTTGCGATGGCAGCCAAGTTACCGCCGTATCGACCGATACAGACCGTAGCCGAGGAGTTTATTCCTAAGCACATTCCTCGGGCTCGAATGATTGAACTTCCAGCGGATGACGAAGCGTAAAGTAGAAAAGCTACGCCTTCTGTGTTTTTGCCTGTAGGCCACTTACAACAACCCAGAGATGGTGGTGTTAGAATACATCGGGTATAACGTTACTTACCAGCGATTGGTCAAGGTATTGGATATCCGAACCGGCTTCGGCGCTCCTTCCTATAATATCCGCAATCTGGTACGTTTGGGTATTCGTGTTACGTACACCAGAGGCGATCTCAATGCCTTGCAAGAGCGTTTATTAGCTCATCAACCCTGTATTGTGTTTCTAAAAACTGCCGAATTACCCTACTGGCATAGAGCAACAGATCATGCAGTGGTTGTCATGGGACTGGACGATGAAGCTATCTACGTAAATGACCCTGAATTCCCAACCTCACCGTTTCGTGTACCATTTGGCGATTTCGATCTCGCCTGGCTCGAACGTGATGAAATGTATGCTGTATTAACGCGTTAAAACTTTTGATAGGATGAATCAAAATGGAACCAATTAAGACTTTAACTGCAACCGCCGTGCCGCTGCGGGCGGAAAATGTCGACACAGACCAAATCATTCCCGCCCGCTTTCTGACCGCTGTCACCAAAGCCGGCATGGGTGATGGCCTTTTTTCTAGTTGGCGTTACAATCCTGATGGTAGCC
>JBBREZ010000268.1:0-9626 GCA_038225095.1 Caldilineales bacterium | reverse complement strand
GCCGCCCCACTTGTGGTATACTAAACTGCACGATGAGCCAAATCACGAACCCGCATGACGCCTTTTTTAAACAATTTTTAAGCAAGCCAGCCATCGCCAGAGATTTTCTCACGCAGCATTTGCCGGACGATCTGTTGGCGCTACTTGATCTGGCGACCCTAGCCGAGCAAAAGGAAAGCTTCGTGGATGAGGCGCTGCGCAGCCACTTTGGTGATCTGCTCTATCGGGTGCAGACCAAAGCTGGCAGCCCACTCTACCTCTACCTGCTCTTTGAACATAAGAGCTATCCTGATCATGAAATCGCCTTCCAGGTGTTGCGCTACAAGGTGCGCATCTGGGAGAAAGAGATTGGCAAGGCGAAACGCCTCACACCCATCGTCACGTTGGTGGTCTATCATGGCGAGATGCAGTGGACCATCCCAAAGAACTTCGCCGGGTTGTTCAAATGGGCAGAAGATGAACAGGAGATCGAAGCCGTCCTGCGGCTTTATTTGCCAGAGTTTACCTACCACCTGGTCGATCTGTCGGCGTTGAGCGATGCCCAGATTCAAGGCGACGTCTGGTTGCGGGTCTTTGAATTGCTGCTCAAACATATCTTTGACCCGACGTTGGGCCAGCAGCTATATGATATACTATCGTTGGTGGTGGAAGTCGCGCAGCAGCCGACTGGCATGGAGATGTTGGTAACGATGTTGCGCTATGTGGCGCGCGCCGGTGCGGGCGCTAGCAAAGACGAGATACACCAGACCGTGATCCAGTTATTTGCCAAAGAGGGAGGTGTCTTAATGAAAACTGCAGCTCAGGAATGGATCGAAGAAGCACTTGCCGAAGGGCTTGCGAAAGGGCTGGCCGAAGGGCTGGCTATCGGTGTGCAGAAAGGTGAAGCCATCGGTGTGCAGAAAGGTGAGGCCATCGGTGTGCAGAAGGGCATCATGCAAGCGCAACAGCAGATGATCATGCAGGTTCTCCAACACCGGTTCGCCCCGCCTTCCGAAACTGTCGAGCGCCTGGTGCGGCAACTAGGGCAGATTACTGTGGCAGAAGACATGCAACATCTCGTGGACTATGCATTGCAAGCGCTGCTCCTAAACGATTTTCTTCTGCGTCTGGAACGCTTGTTGCCGCCGTCTACCAATCAGTGATGATGGAAATTGACCATCACGTAGTGGTTATAGATAAGTCAAATCAACGCTGACTAATCAACCGGACGGGCACGCCATGGCGTGCCCCTACGCCTGGGTGGGTTTTGCTGGCGCTCGGTTAGAAATTTTTCCATAAACGTAGTCAGGCGGTCAACTGCCGCCTGTAAGCGATTGACGCGCTTTTCCTGGGCGTCTACTTTGGTTTGCAGTTCATAGCGGCTGGCGTTGGTCGCAGCTTGGGCATCATACAATTTGCCGATGTGCTGCAAGGCATGGCCGAACGCCATTTCCATATCCATGCGGCCATTATCATAGTCGGCCATCACTTTGGGATAGTCATAGGTGCTCATAGGTTGCTCGCTTCTTTCGGTTGTTTGTGAAGAACTTTTGGGTTGGAACAATCGACCAAACTTGCACTTGGCGGCATATGCGACCGTTTTAACATATCGTCTATCCGATGTCAAGGCTGATGAGATCACTCAAACCTTAAAATTTTGCGAGTTTATTGCAATCGAGTGAATCAATACAAAGATTTGGGGAAAAATTACGCACATTGCGCAAACGGCATGGGATGACGCTTCGCAAACTGGCGAGCACACTGGAAACCACACATGGCTATGTATCTGATCTGGAAACTGGGCGGAGAATGCCATCGCTCGAACTTGGCGAGCGGATCGCCCAATTGTTTAACGTCTCGCTAGACCAGCTTGCGAAAGATGATTTGGAAATATGACGCCTGCTGTCCAACAACGTTTGCTCGCACTCAATCGCAGCTTTTATGCCACGGTAGCGAAAGATTTTGACCAGACACGCGCTGGGTTGCCTGCGGGGTGGCAGCAACTGGATCACTATCTGCCGACAGGCACGCCTACGCAACCGATCACTGTGCTTGATGCTGGATGTGGCAATGGACGGTTTGCGCGTGCGCTGGAAGAACTGGGTGTTCATGCTTGTTATGTCGGTGTTGATGCGGACGGGGCACTGTTGGCATCAGCCGCGCAGAATATGGCTGATTTGGACAAGCTGCATGGATGTTTTGTCCAGGCCGATCTAGCGCAAGCTGGTTGGTCGAGCCTATTCGCTGGTGCGACATTTGATGTCGTCGCCTGTTTTGCTATGTTACATCATATGCCGAGATATGAACTGCGTTTGCGCGTCATGAAAGAACTGGCTGGGCTCGTGGCTGCGGATGGCGTCCTGATTTTTTCTAACTGGCAATTTTTGACCAGCGTGCGGTTCGTGCAAAAACAGATTGCTTGGCAAGCGGTGGGTTTAACCGCAGAGGATGTCGAACCTGGCGATGCGCTGCTCCCCTGGCAACAAGGTGGCTACGCTGTTCGTTATGTCCATCAAGTGGATGCGCAGGAAATGATGCAGTTGGCGAACGAGGCTGGCCTGCGCATTGTGGAGACTTTTCTGGCTGATGGCAAAGAAGGCAATCTGAATCTCTATACTGTGCTCCGCCAAAGCGAGCTTAGAGACTAGAGATTGGCGCTTGGAAGAGCGTGCTCGTCTTAATTTGCAACCCAGCCAACATCTTCGATTCGATTATTTCGTCGCCTGTGTACTGACCGAGCAGGGCATATTCGTTGTTCGATAATGTATACACTTCCACCAGGCGCGCTTTGGGGTCCGCCAGCCAGTATTCAGGCACCCCCGTTTTTTCGTAAGCATCGAACTTTATGTGGCGATCCAGCCGAATCGAACTCGGTGAGATCACCTCGACGATCAAGTCGGGCGCGCCCTCAAAAAATTGCGTACCAAGCGGTGGTTGGCGTTCGGCTCGGATGAATAATACGTCTGGTTGCACTGGTTTCGTGATTGGCGAAAGGTGAACCTCACATGGTGCAGTTAACACCAGACCAAGGTTACGTTCCACATTATATAGCTCAAAATGAAAAGCAATTTTAAGAACGGTAAACTGGTGTTCAATGCTGGGGGCATTCGCCACGTAGAGCACTCCTTCAATGATTTCATAACGCTTGCCATCGTCCGGCAGACGCAAGTAGTCGGCATAGCGCCACTGGCCTTGCACCGGCCAACCGTTTTGCTCGGTCAATGATGGGTCGCTAATTTGTTGCAAAGTTTGTGTTGTCATCAATCATCTCCTTCTTGACGTACAGATAGCTGATGCTTAGTCTAGCATCTCTACCGGCATTGGTCAAGCGACTGGTCAGAAGGGGGGTGCAGCCCAGATTTTTGGCGACTTTTTCGCGGGGATGAATCCCGCGGCTGACAATCGCAAGTCGCCTCAGCGACTAGACAGCCCAGTACCTGAGGGCACTTGCTCCTGTCAGCCGCCAAATTTCATTTGTGCCAAAAATTTGATCAAGCCTCGCGCCACCAAGATTTCTCCTTTGCATCGCAGCATTTTTGCGTTACAATCCCTGTAATTTTCCACAATTCAGCAAACGAGGTCGCCTATGAGTAATTTAGATAATCGCACCCCACCCTTAGTCGAAGAATTTGTGCGTCGTTTTGGCGCTCAACCCACCCATGTCGCGATTGGCCCAGGCCGCGTCAACTTGATCGGCGAGCATACAGATTACAACGATGGCTACGTGCTGCCGGTGGCGCTCAAGCGTGATGTAAGAATGGTGGTGCGCCCGCGCCAGGACCAACATGTCCGGCTCTATTCACTCGAATATGACGAATGGTTTGAGTTTGACCTGGATCAACTGGCCTACAATGAAACAATCCTATGGAGCAACTATGTGCAAGGCATTGCCTGGTCATTGCAAGAACGCGGGCTCAAATTGGTGGGCATCGACGGCGTAATCAGCGGCAATGTACCCAAGGCCAGCGGTTTGAGCAGCTCCGCTGCGTTGGAGGTAGCCGCTGCCAAAGCGTTCCTGGTTGCGTCTGGACAGCTAGATGTGCTAGATGGTGCGCAACTGGCGAAAGCGGCCCAGCGCGCCGAGAATCAATTTGTGGGCGTCAACTCAGGGATTATGGATCAATTCATCAGCGTGCTGGGTGTCGAAAATCAAGCGCTTTTCATCGACTGCCGCAGCTTAGACTATCAATTGGTGCCTTTTCCCGAAAACGCAGCCCTGGTGATCGGCAATACCAAGGCCAGTCGTTCGCTGGCCGGGAGCGCCTATAACCAGCGCCGCCAGGAATGTGAGACCGGCGTTGCTTTGCTGCAAACCGTGCTGCCGGACATTCGGGCATTGCGCGATGTGAGCAGCGCACAATTAGAAGCGCACAAGGACTTATTGCCGCCCGTAGTCTATCGGCGTTGTCGGCATGTGGTGGACGAAGATGAACGCGTGTTGCAGACCGTGGCGGCGCTGAAACATGATGATCTGGCCGAGGTGGGACGCTTGATGAACGCCAGCCACGAAAGCTTGCGCTATGACTACGAAGTCAGCAGCGAAGCGCTCGATATCATGGTCGATGCTATGCGCAGCGTACCGGGCTGTTATGGCGCACGGCTCACCGGGGCTGGGTTTGGCGGTTGTGCGGTCGCCCTAGTCGAACCAGGCGCCGAGCAAGCGATTGCCGACGCCATTTTTGAGAAATATCCCAAGGCAACCAACATCTGGCCGGAAGTCTATACGACGCGTGCCAGTATAGGCGCACGGGTGGAAACGCTGTAAGTTACGCACGCATCGGGACGAGTGAATTCATCACCTGGTAAGCAAAACCGGTTGATGAAAGTTAGCTATTTATTTCGGTAACGTGGCGTGAGCATCTTCAGATGCATTCCTACGGGCAAAACGGGCGCATCTGAGGATGCTCACGCCACGGCGTGATGACACGTTTATTGCTTAACTAGGCAGGGATTTCAATCCTTGCCCTCCCGTTCGCAACATGAATGACTGAATGGCAAGGAGACAATCAATTGACGACTAAAGTGATTACATCCCCCACTGGACGCGCCGACCACTGGCCCAAGACGGTTGGTTATTACATTGCGTTTATTGCATTGGGCATGAGCGCCATGTCATTGGGGCCCACTTTGGCTGGGTTGGCTGACCATACGCACACGAAATTGGCTGCGATCAGTTTTCTTTTTACGGCGCGCGCAGTGGGCTATTTGTGTGGCTCGGTGGTCAGTGGCCGCGTCTATGATCGCTTCTCTGCGCATCCGGTGATGGCTGGCGCACTCTGTGTGATGGCGCTGGCCGTGGCCATTGTGCCGCTTATATCCGTGCTCTCGATGCTAGCCGTCATGCTGTTTATTCTAGGCATAGCCGAAGGCACATTGGATGTGGGCGGCAATGCGATGCTGGTTTGGGTGCATAAGGGGAATGTGGGACCGTACATGAATGGTCTACACTTCTTCTTTGGCCTGGGCGCTTTCATCGCGCCTCTGATCATTGCCCAATCAATCGCATTGAGCAGTGACATTACTTGGGCTTACTGGATTCTGGGTTTGTTGACCATTCCGGCCATTGTTTGGCTGGCGCGTCTGCCCAGCCCCGCGCCGTTGGTCGATGCGCAGACACGCACGGCGGAAAAGCCTAATTACCGTCTGATCGCGCTGGTTGTGCTGTTTCTTTTTGTCAACGTCGGCATCGAGGTCTGTTTTGGCGGTTGGATCTTCACCTATGCCTACGCCATGCATTTGGCGGGTACAACGACGGCGGCCTATCTGACCGCCATGTACTGGGGTTCATTTACTTTTGGACGACTGATCGGCATTCCGCTCTCTGCGCGTTACCGGCCGCGCACGCTCCTGTTAGCAGACTTGATCGGCTGTCTGATCAGCGTGAGCATTATTTTGCTGTGGCCCACTTCCGAATCGGCACTGTGGATTGGCGTGGCCGGCGCCGGTTTGTCAGTGGCTTCGGCATTTGCGGTCACCGTCACCTGGACCGGACGGCGCATGACGTTGACCGGCGCAGCAACCAGTTGGTTTCTGGTGGGCGCCAGTTTGAGCAGCATGACTCTGCCGTGGCTGATCGGTCAGCTCTTTGAATCGGCCGGCCCGCGGGTGACGATGTTTACCATTCTGATTGATGTTCTGGCCGGATTTGTGGTCTACGCTCTGCTCATGTTCTATGGCGGAACACCGAAAGCGCGGGCGCAATGAGTGCGGAATGCGGAATGCGAAGTGCGGAATGTTATACGCTGTATGGGGCATCACCTGTGATTTAGTACAAGTTAGATTTCGGAGTACTGCTAGTGCCGTGACTATTTAATTTTTAGAAATCAAGTTAGCCGTAGAGCCACGAACTATCGTGGCCGCACATTCTAAAAATTAAATGGTCAGACCACTAGCCTTAACCCTGAATAGAGTCAGATGCTGGTCTCCTCCCGCCTGAACTCAGCCCTTTGATTCAGGAGAGGGGGGCGCCCACGGGGCGCGGGGGTGAGGCCAAGCAATTACGATACCTAATTTACTTTTTATCAAAAAGCGTAACCCAAGAAAAAATAAGCAAGGAGAGACCAATGCCATTATTGTTTGACATGCCCTTTGAGAAGTTGCACACCTATGAAGGCACGAACCCGCGCCCGGCCGATTTTGACGACTTTTGGGATCGCGCGCTGGCCGAGATGAACGCCGTTGATCCTAAAATCGAAATCGTGCCCGCCGATTTTCAGACGCCCTATGCCGAGTGCAGCCACCTGTACTTCACCGGGGTCGGCGGCGCGCGTGTGCATGCCAAGTTAATGCGCCCCAAAAATGCACGTGAGCCACATCCCGCGGTGTTGATGTTTCATGGCTATTCCGGTAGTTCCGGTGATTGGGTGGACAAACTGGGGTATGTCGCTATGGGCTACACCGTGGCGGCGCTCGATTGTCGCGGCCAAGGCGGGCTTTCCGAAGACAACGGCGCGGTGCAAGGGTGGACGTTGCGCGGCCATATTATTCGCGGCCTCGACGACGCGCCCGAAAAATTATACTATCGTCAGGTTTATCTCGACACGGCGCAGCTTGCCAAGATCGTGATGGAAATGCCCGATGTTGACCCCAAACGGGTTGGCGCGATGGGTGGCAGCCAAGGCGGCGGTTTGACGTTGGCCTGTGTCGGCCTAGAACCGCGCATTCAGCGTGCATCGTCGGTCTTCCCGTTCTTGTCGGATTACCAGCGCACTTGGGAGATCGATCAGGCCAAGGATGCCTATGCTGAATTAAAGGAATATTTCCGCCGCTTCGACCCGCGCCACCAACGCAAGACCGAAATTTTTACCCGACTTGGTTATGTGGATATTCAATTTCTGGCCCCGCGCATTCGCAGCGAAATCTTGATGTCGGTTGGTTTGATGGATACCATCTGCCCCCCATCCACGCAGTTTGCGACCTATAACAAGATTACGGCCAAGAAGTCATTGTTGATCTATCCCGACTTCGGCCATGAAGGCTTGCCCGGCAATCCAGACGAGACGTTTACATATATGGCGCAGTTGTGATTGAACAGCGAAACCTTTGCCTCACCCCCGCGCCCTGTGGGCGCCCCCTCTCCTGAACTCGGCCCTTTGATTCAGGAGAGGGGGTTGCGGGGTGAGGCTCCCTACTTACCACGAAACAATCTATACCCATAATCAAGTCACTTGCCTATATCTAATTGCTATGAAAAGACAATAACTAACTCATGTTACGCAGGGCTAAAATTTTAACGCAAATATACCCAGAGGGTGCCCAAGCGGCGCCAAGAAAAACCAGGCAGCGGTCACGGGCCTTCGACAGGCTCAGGCCCCGCGGTTGATGTGTCTCGGCCCCTGAGCTTGTCGAAGGGGGCGAACCACATGCCGAACCCGCGCAGGCTTTTTCGCGTTGGCTTTCGTTTTTCTTCGCCGTTCTTGGCGTCTTTGCGCCTCTGCGTTAAGTTTTTTTGCTACCCATTGCGTAACCTGAATAACCAAGAGATGATACGATGAACCTTTTGATTACATCGGCCGCTGCGCCGCTCGCACAACAATTGGCGACAGCATTGCAGCCTGAACACGAAATTCGCCTGACCGAACGCACATTTGTGCCAAATCTGCCCGCATTCGCCGTCAGCGCGTTGAACCATGACCTTTCGACCAATTTGCTCGTGCGTGGGATGGATGCGATTGTCCATGTGGCCGAACCATTGTCCACCGATAACGAACGCCAGCAGATCGACTATCTCACCCGTTGCACCTATAACCTGTATCTGGCCGCCGTGGCCGAAGGCATTAAACGCGTGGTCTTCTTGAGCACGCTCGATCTGATGACCGCGTACGCCGAAGATTACACGGTCGGCGAACGCTGGCGACCCTTGCCCACCACCGATACTCCTGTGCTCACCAAACATCTCGGCGAGTTTGTCAGCCGCGAGTTTGCGCGCGAACATAAATTAGACGTAATCGTGCTGCGCCTGGGCAAAGTGGTGCAAACGGAAGCGGTCGCCCATCAGCCATTCGATCCGCTTTGGGTGGACGCACGCGACGTGGCGCACGCGGTCACCCGGGCGCTGACGACGGACACCGGACTTTGGTCGATCTTCCATATCGAATCCGCTGCGCCGCAAGCCCGTTTTTCCATTGCCAGTGCCCAATGGCTGCTTGGCTATGCACCTGTCCATAACTTTCAATCTGCTCATTAACCATTAACCATCCAGCACTAACCATTAACCATGATCAAAGTTCTCATTCTCGGTGGTGCAGGTATGCTGGGACCGTATGTTGTCCCGATCCTGGCGCCGCATTACGAACTACGCATAACCGATATCAATCCGCTGCCTTTCGACTTTGCCGGTGAATTTCGCCAAGTGGATGTGGCCAACTTCGACCAAGTGATGGCCGCCGCGCAAGGCATGGACGCCATCATCAACCTCTCGGTGCTGCGGCAGGATCGTCAATTGGCGTTTGATGTGAGCACGATTGGTTGCTATAACATGATGCGTGCGGCGCTGGCACATGGCATTCGGCGTGTGATCAACACCGGCCCTCACTTTGCCGTGGCCGGCCCAACCTACGAACGCTTCGACTTTGCCTTGTCATCCGACATGCCGCCCCAACCGGGCACCAATCTCTACGCCCTGACCAAAGCGCTGGGCCAAGAGATCTGCCATGTCTTTAGCGAACAGTATGATATCTATGTGCAAACGTACCTTTTCTATAACTTCCATGACCCAGCCACGTTGACGCCGGGCACGGATGCCACGCCGTTTAGCGCGTCGTGGAGCAACGCGATGGAGATTTTTCTGCCAGGGTTGGCGATTGAACTAGAAAAGCTACCTTCCCGCTGCGAAGTGTTCAACGTCTTTACCGACATGCCGCACGGCAAATTCAGCAACGAAAAGGCGAAACGTATTTTGGGTTTCCAGCCGAAGGATGATATTGCGCGGTTGTGGCATAAGGTGAGTGCGGAGTGCGGAGTGAAGAGCTTCGTTGAATCTCATTGAGGCCAATCCCAATCAATCAGGATACAGGCTGGCCGATTTCAAAATTGCCATCGACCGACCTGACAGGTGGCGCTCTTTCCTCCTGTCAGGTCTCGATCCCTAGATCTTTAAGGAGAAGGAACAACATGACATTCGGTTCTGGTAAATATACCTATGAAGT
>JBBREZ010000267.1:0-9636 GCA_038225095.1 Caldilineales bacterium | reverse complement strand
ACGCCCTGGCTATACGATGGCTGGCGATGAATACCGCGGCAATCCCGACGCCAAAGTAGTCGTCGTCGAATTTTCCGATTTCCAGTGCCCGTTCTGTCGCCGCCACGTTCAGGACACGCAACCAACCCTGGATAAGACTTTTGTCGATACCAACAAAATCTTCTGGGTCTTCAAAAATTTCCCATTGAGTATTCATCCACAGGCACCAGCCGCCGCCGTTGCCGCTGAATGCGCAGCCGATCAGAATAAATTCTGGGCTATGCACGCGCTACTGTTCAAAGACGCGGCACCGTGGTCAATCAGCGAGCCCAATCCAGTATTTATCACATTAGCCAAGCAGCTTGGCCTCAATGAGGAACAGTTTACAAAATGCCTCAGTGAAACCGGCGAGGCAAGCGCTCAGCAAAGAGTGAAAAGTGACATGCAAGACGGTCAATCTTTTGTCCAAGGGACACCAACATTTATTGTTCTTTTTAACGGCCAAGGCCGGATTATCCCCGGCGCGTTACCTGTCGATCGCTTTACCACCGTTTTACAGCAAGTGGTCGACGGAAAACCCATTCAGTAAAGCCTTCGTGAATCGTTGTCCGTCCGTATTGTTCGGAGCGCTCTGTTGATGAAAAACCGACTTATCCTACTCGCTTTTGTGTTAATGCTCAGCGCCTGTGGTCAAGCGAGCCTACCCGCAACGCCAGTCCAACAAACTCAATTACCGGTCACATCAAGCGTTACGCCAGCAGCCAGCATGACAACGACAACGACCGTCGCCGCTACCCCAGACTGGGTGAATATGGCCAGCGTCGATGGCGATTTTTACGTGCGCGGTAATCCCAAAGCACCCATTCGCGTCATCGATTATTCAGATTTCCTCTGTCCCACCTGTCGCGCCTATACGTTACGCGTTGAGCCGCAACTGCTCACCAATTATGTCGCCAAAGGCTTGGTGAGTTTTGCCTTTTCGCCTGTGCTAGATTTTGGCAAACCATCTCTGTTAGCCAGTGAAACAGCCGAATGTGCCGGCCAACAAGATCCGTTGGCTTTCTGGAAAATGCACGATCTGCTCTTTCAACGCCAAGCGCAAATTTCGACGCCCGACCTTAATCTGATGGTGCAATTTGCCAAAGAGATCGGGCTAGATGGCGCGGCGCTGAAAAGTTGTCTTGCCGATCCAGCGATTGCGGTCAAAGTTGAGCGCATGGGAAAAGCGCGTAACGATTTGGGCATTCGTTCACGACCCAGCTTCTCGATCAATGGGAAAATTTATCAAGGTAGCCTACCTTATCAAAATTTTGCGCAGTTGTTAGATGCGCTTTTGAAAAAGTAGCAACCCAGGTTGACAAGGAAACCTTCCCGGAAGCTGGCGCCGACCCGCCAAGTTCCGGTTGCGCCTTATAGTTTATAAAAAGTAGAAGTGGCTCACAAAAGGCGCTTCTACTTTTTCTTTTGCGGGATCAGCATGGAATCAGTCTTATGTTATAATATTTCTTCTCAGGCAGATAGCCTTTCGGAACAAGAAATGGCCCATGAGCGTTTAATAAGGATGCTTCTGAAAATTGCTGCAACAAATAGCAAGTGGGCTCTACAGTTCATTAAGAAAAATAAAATAATGGATAAACAGTCTTCCTGGCTGGGCTGCTTACTTTTGGCGATCGGCCTGTTGTTTACAAGTTCATCTCCCACCCAAGCGGCGGTTGCTAACCATTCCATTGCTCAAACGCCGCCAGCCGCGGCCAGTGCTGCCCCCACCGCCAGCCCAACCCAACCGGTTGATGTGGTCGTCTTATTGGACGATTCGGGCAGTATGGCCACTTGTTGGCCCTGGCCACCCAATGGCGGCACACCTTTCCACCCCCCATGCAGTGGCCTCAGTAAAAATCCACCCAGCGATCCTGGGGAATTGCGCTACAGTGCGGCGCGCTTGTTGGTGCAACTAGCCGACGACGCCGACCGAATTGCTGTGGTGCGTTTCGATAGTGGCGCTGAAGGCGTCGGCGCGCTGGGAGCCTTACAACCGGTGGGCCCCGTTGAAAATCGCCTCCAGTTGGCCCAATCGTTGCAAGCGCCAGCCGACTACGCCAGCCGCGGTTACACGCGCTTTGATCTAGGGTTGGATGCGGTAGCGAATTTGCTGCAAAGTGCCCGTGAACCCGGACGCGACCAATATGTCCTGCTCCTCACCGACGGCGAACCTACCCAACCCAAAGAGGCAGGCGATCAGGGTGAACGGGTGCAAGCACAGATGGCAGCCTTGAAAGCCGCCGGCGTCTTTGTCTTTCCCATCGTGCTCTGTAATCCTAGCGCTGGTTGTGCTGGTGATTTTTTGCGAAAACAATTTGCCAAATATGGTGTGCGTGAAGCAGGGACGGCCCAGGATCTATTGCGCGTTTTTAGCAATATTTTTGCTGAAATCAAGCCGGATCGGTCCGTCATCAGTGGTGACAAAAACGGCGCGCTGCAATTGACCACCCGCGCCGCGCACGGCGTACGGCGCATGACCTTTGTCACCCCACGCGGTGGCCTGCTCAGTGTGAATCGCGACAATGATCCAGCGCTGACCCAAAATGTATTAAACGACCCCAACATTGATGTCAATCTGGTGCAGGGAGACGCCCCGCCGCCTGGCAAATGGAGCGCAGCCACCGGTGATCGCAGCGGTTTCGTCGTCGTCCAGACGGACAGCTATCCCGAATTGCTCAGCCCACCGCCAAGCATTGCCAACAGTCCGGCATCGGTGCATTATTACCCGGCAGGCAAACCTTTATTGTTGATTGCGCGCAGCAATGGACCGGGTGCAGCCGAAGAATTGCTCTATAATGGCAAGACCGCATTAAAAGCCTTTGGTCAGGACAACACCAAGATGCTCCTGCTCAAGGATGAAAAACCGAGCGAAATCAAGTTACAATTGGGCAATGACACGGCGCCGTTACAACTGGTGCGCAGTTTTCAACTGGAGCCGCGTGCCGATTTGCCTCAGGTTGCGATTTTCTCCCCGCAACCAATTAACTCTGGACTAACGGCTGACGGCCATGCCCATTTGCAAGTTGGCTTTAGCGGCAATGCGGGCGTGCAGAATCTGGCCGCAACAGCTTATGTCACCGATGAATCGAATGATCAGCGCGGGCGTGGCAAACTGGTTTATCAGGCCGGCCTGCTTTGTGATGAACGGCTGTGCACCGATGATAATTTTGTACCGGGTGATGGCCGTTCCTATAAAGTGATTTATGTGGTAGAAGGCCAAAAAGATGGCATCCACTTTGGCGATTGGGGGCAAGCGGAACTGTCGCTCAAACCCGCGATTGCACTCACTGGCCTGCCGACCGAGTTGGACCTGGCCCAAATGCCCGTTGACGGTTGGCCGGTGGCGATTACAGTGGGCACTACCGAAAAAATTGGCGCGCTTAATGCTGCGCTGACTTTAAAACGCGTGGACACAGGCGAAGTGGTGCCCGATGTTGCCTTGAACTTTGCGGCAAAAGTGCCCGATAGTGGCGCGCTGACCACCACGCTCCGCGTTGACCATTTAGAGACTGTACGGCCAGGTGAGTACATCGGTGAGATTACTTTGACGGCCACCAAACCCAACGGCAAAGTCATGGATGTTCAGTTACGCCCTGGTGCAAAATTTCCGGTCACCTTCAAGGTGGCGCGTCCGGTGGCGCGCGTTGACGGTCAAATGGCTGATTTTGGCGATATTCTCTTTGACACATCGCCCAACTTCCGCTTAAATCAGGACGTACGCTTGCCCATTGCGTTTGAAGGCAAGCCATTTAAAATTATAACCACAATGCAGGATACCAAATGCAAGGATTTGAAGATTGTCGCGGGTGCGCTACAACAAGCGGACAAAGGTTCAACGCTGCCCTTACATCTGAGCAGTCGTGGCCCGGTAGCGCCGACCACCTGTACTGGCTCGCTCATGCTGGCTGGCCCAAGCAATGATTATGATGTATTCCCCCAGAAGATCGACTGGCAAATGCGCGTAAATAATGTGGAATGGTCGTTGGTCAGCAGTGCACTCAATCTAGGCGATTTGCAAGATGCTGGGCAGGAAATCAAAGCGCAGTTGGCAGTACGCTTTAATGGAAAGACGCCTTTTGTGTTGCAATTGGCCGATTTACAGGCGAGCGGTCGCGGCCCGAATGGTGACGTTACACTTTCGACGAACGAACTGTCGATGTCGCCAATTGAGATCAATGGCAAGCCCACCGAGGCAGGACTTTATGAAGTGCCAGTGACGCTCGTGGTACGCCAGGCGATCCCGCGCGATCAGGTGCGTGGCACCTTTTACACCGGCAAACTGGGGCTAAACTTGGTTGGTCTGCAAGGCGAAGCAAAAAATGTTGATTTTAACTTCCGCAGCCCCAGCATCGCACAACGGTATGTCTTGCCCTATGTGGCGCCGATCTACAGCATGCCATTGGCCCTCTGCACCGGCCCGTTGACTGTGCTCCTGTTGCTGGTGGTGATCGCGCGCTGGCGTGGTCGCAGCATTGATGAAAATGAATTCGAAGAAGCTGCCACAGCTGCTGTCAATCAAAACACGGTTGCGCCGCTTCGCGAACAGCAGCCGATTGAGCCGGTGTTGCCATCCTTTGCCACCCCAGCGTCCGATGCCGCCTGGGGCAATGCTGAATGGGGGAGCGCACTGGGCACGCGCGGCGAAGCGGAGCCATTGATCACAAAACAACCCACAAATGGACTGAATGGGAATGGGATGGGTGGCGGTGACCCGTGGAAATCCAATTGGTAAAACGGGCAGCGTGTAGCATAATTAACGTAAATTCGTTTAGAAGCTGTTTGAAAAGAATTGTCGGTGAATGAATTCACCGCCTGATAGGCAAAACGTGTTAAAACACGTTCGCTACACCTATCAACCCGTTTCGCGCCCAAATAGGCACCCGCCACTGGGCGGGGTTTTCCATACCAGACGCCGAATCGGGTACCCCCTGGGTGCGGCGGGCTTTTCTGAACGAGTATTTTGCAGCCCTAATCCCAGTTGATAAAGTAGACGAGCAAAATGCTTGATGCCGAATTTATGCCATACGCACTAGAGGTAAATATAAACACGCATGAATAGTACAAATCCGAATCAACGTTTTGACAAGCCAACCATCTACCCTACCATGGTCGTTGGTGTCGGCGGTATGGGTACGAACACAGTACGCGCCGTCAAGCGCCGTTTGCGCAATGTGTGGGGTGGCGATCAATTGCCGGGCATGATCCAATTATTGGCGCTAGACAGCGAACCGCTGGTCAACCGCTTAGACCAGGAACCACTCTTTGCCGATGAATTTGCCTATATGGGCAAGTTTGACGCCACGCGCCTGATCGCCAATTTAGACCAACATCCTGAGATTGGACGCTGGTGGAATTACCCGTCGATCCCACTGGGTTATATTCATAATGGCGCGAAACAGCTACGCCCAATCGGACGGCTCTGTTTTTTCCGCAACTATGTTACGTTTAAGCAATTACTAGAAACCAAGCTTTCCAACCTGGACAAGATTCGCGACATGGAAGTGGCGCAAAATCGCGGCTTTCCCGTCGTTGGCAACTACCAATTGATCTACGTGGTCAGCAGCTTGTGCGGCGGCACCGGCTCGGGCATGTTTATGGACACTGTCCATCGCATCCGCGCCCAGGTGCGCAACAACGCTCGCATTGTTGGCATCTTTTTCTTGCCCGATATTTTGGAAAATGAGATCAGCAGCGATCTGCAACGGCGGCGCATTAGGGCTAACGCTTATGCTGCGCTCAAGGAGATTAACTATTTTCAAGAAACGCAGAAGTTCAGTGCACTCTACCCCAGCGAACAGCGCGAATTGCCCGACACGCCCTATGCTCCGTTCGACTTTATCTTTTTGCTGGGCCGCACCAACCGCGATGGCCGCAGTTTGACTCGCAAATCGGATGCCGAACAAATGGCGGCCCATTTGATCCAGTTGACCGCCATCAGCCACTTGAGCAGCGAAATTCTTGGGCTAGAAGTCAACGTCGTGCGTGAACGCACCCTAGATGTTGCCGCCGCCGCCGAGGTTACGAATAACCGGTTAGCGCAGAACGGCCACGATCTCAACGGTGATGATCTCAGTAAGAGGAAGCGCCATTTCCTCGTCTACAGCAGTTTTGCCACCTCGGCGCTAGTGGCCCCGCATGAGTCAATGGTCGAGTTTTGGCAACGCGCCTTTACCGCTGATCTAATTCGCCGTTTCGCCGCTGGGCCAGCGCTCACCGACCCGCGCAGTGGGTTACCCGAAGGCGATCAGCAGCGCGTGCTCAATCTTTGGCAAGGGTTGTTGGCCCAACTAGTTTCGCGTTATGCCGCGCTTGACAACGATCGGCTCGACGCAATTCTGCCCGAAATCGAAGAGCGCCGCGACGGCTGGCTCAGCTTCTGGGCGCCAGTGGAACAAGCCGTGGGTCTGGCCTTAAACGACACCGGCATCCGCGGCGCGATTGCGCTGTGCGATCTGTTGGGCCCGCAGAATGTGGCGGCGGCACCGTCTGAATCGTTACCGCGCCAGCGGCTTTTCCTGCTCAACGGCCAGGCAATCAACGAAGATAACCGGGCTCAGTGGCGCAAAGTGTTGGCGCAACAGGGCGGCTTGGGCGAACAGGCGCACCAAATTGCCAGTGGTTTCGGTGATCTATTGATGATGGCCTTTAGCCCGCGCCAGGCGCGTGACCGAGCGCGTGATATGGCGACACGCAAAGCGCGCTCGCGCCTCTATCAACGGCGTGACGGCACCGAACGCTCCTTGGTTGAGCAGTTGGGCAAACAGGCGGGTGTTTTGCGCGAAGCCTTGCGCGCCCAGATCAATGGTTGCGCCCTGGCGCTCGCCAAAGCCAATCAGGAAGCCAGCCACATGGCCGACCGCATCGACCCACGCGTGCCAGATGGCAAACCGAGCACCAGCACCTATTATGAACTGGAAACGGGGGCGGTCGGGCGTGATTATTTACAACATTTCTATCGCAAAGCTGGCGCTGCCGTGATGCCAGCCGACGCACAAAATGCGATCAGCCCGCTGATTCAGCAGTTGGTGCATGGCAAAAATGCCTTGAGCCCAGACCAAATTTACGCGCAATTAAGCGCCAGTGTGGCCGACAATGAGCCATTGCGCCAGCGCGTGCATGATCTGGTTGACATCAACCACATTATCACGATCCAGCACGGCCAAGAGGTTGCGAACACGCGCCAGCGGCCAGACAATCGCATTCATCAATGGCTGGATCGGCTCAATCCCTATATTCGCTGGGACGCCGACAAGTGGAGCTTTCATGAATCGAATTTGGAGCACATCCGGCTCGCGGCCGTGCCCACCAGCCGTCGTGAGGATCCCAATTTAACCGCGGCGACAGTTGGGCAAGAGGATATTAAATGGGTGCCCACGGGCGACCACATGCGCATGGACGCCGTTTGGATCGTCCACGGCTTGCCGGTCACGCTATTGGAGCGGATCGAGGAATATCGCGCCCAATATGAGAACAGTTTCGATTTTCCCGTACGCGAAGAATTTCATCTCAACCCGGAGTGGGTCAACTTGCCCGAAGTCACGCCTGAGCAGGATGAGCGCTTTAGCCGGCCTGCGGTGATCCCGCGCATCGAGCCACCATCAGCCCAACGGCGGCGCGTGTAAAAGAGGGCGAGGTTGGTCTTGACCTTATTGTTACTTGCGCGCTCAACGTTAGGAGCTTAGAGATTGGGAGATTAATCTCTAATAGACAAACCAAATAAAGGTTGCACATTTGTAGAGGCACGGTATACCGTGCCCGTCCAGTTGGATTGTGCAGGGTCTATTTGGTTTGTCTATAAGCTCCCAATCTCTAAGCTCCTATTTTATACTTATCACGATTTTCAAACCTATGTTAAATACTTTTACGCACGGCCGAGCGGCCGTTCTCTGTTTTGGTGGTTGGGGCTTGCAGGTGATGCTACACCTATGGCCGCGCTTGCAGGCAGTCCAGGAACAGCGTGCAGCCTTAGGCGCAGACGGGGCCGATTTTAGCCGGATCACCAGTTTCACCGCCGTAATGCCCGACGCCATGCTAGATGCCAATAACCAGGCCCAATTCTATCTGCGCCAGCCGCGTTTGGAACAGGTTTTGCAACCGTTTTATGCGGAAAAATTGCTGGCGAAGTTAGACCGCGAATTGCCCGACGCCTTTGATGGACAAACCGCTGGCATGTTGACGATGGCCGAGAAGCGCGCGGCGTTGTTGTTGCGTTCGGCGGAATCGGTCTTAAAGCCGCTGGATTATGCGGGCACTGGCTTTTCAGCCGGTGGGATTGGCCTGGCGCCGCACATGGGCCGCATCGATGCGCAAACCACTGGGATCCGCCGCGCCACGCGCGTGGATCAGTTTCGCACTGGCTTGAAGCATGCCGAACATATCGCGCGTCTGCTGGAAATCCACCTGCTCGACCCGATCCGCCAGGATAATCTGGTCGAAGACGATCCTTTTGTGCAGACAACGCTCTATGTGATCGCGCCGCTCTTTGAACCGTTGGCGGCGGCGCTGATCTGGCCATTAGTCAGCCAGTTAATGGCGCGTGTAGGCCATCGGCAGGTCGCCCAAGTGGTGGCATTGCTGGGCACGGGCAGCTATGCCAGCGATTTAACGCGCTCGGTGGAAGATGCCGCTGCTTTTGCTGCGCTGGCTGAATTGGAGATTTTGACTGGCGTACGACAAGATCCTGAGCAGCGCGGCCAGGCCGTGTTGCGCACGTTGGTCAATAGCGCCGCACCCTCGATGGCCGAGCTTGTTGGCCAATCACTCTTTGACACGGTTTATCTGCTCGATCGTGAAAAAAGTAACCAGGGCCTGGCCCAAGATAGCCATGAACTGGCCGTAATGGCGGCCAATGCCTTGGAAGCATTAACCGTGGCCAGCGGCAATTTATTGATTCAAGAGCAATTGGGCTACGGCTTACATCACGGCGCAATACGGCCGTATAGTTTGATTGGCGCGGCGAGTGATTATGTGCCTTTGGCGCAACTCATGCACGCCGTCAACCGCCAGGAGGAAAGCCGCTTGGTGCGCGATTGGGTGCTGCGCAACACCGACGAAGAGTCGAGCGTGCCTAACCCGCTCACAAAGACGCCGGGCCAAAGCGAACCCGTCCAGCCGCATAACCCGACGCTGAGCGAACTTGGCCTGACCCAGGCCGAGGCGCTCAACCAATTAACCTTGCGCATGCCCGATTTCCAAGCCAAAACAGCGCCCAAAGTGGTCGAAGAATTGGCGATCCAAGAAGCTTTTGTGTTGCCCAAACCAATTGCGCTTGACCTACGTCGCGTACCCGCGCCCCACTGGGGGGAGGCTTTTCAAGCGCACTTTGCGGAACTAGATGAGTATATTAAATTAGCTGTGGGTGCGGAGGCCGTTGCTGAGGCATGGGGTACGCAGGCGGTGGCCACCAGCCACGAATGGATACTGCACGAAGACGACGACCGTTTGTTGCCGCGCACCGTGACACGTATGCACGAACGGGTGCTGGAAATTTTGGCCGCTTCACCAACCGGGCTGACCAGCGCCCAGAACCAAGTCAAGCGCTGGCTGCAAGAGACCGAGCAAGCACGCCAGAAGGTGTGGTCGATTGCCACCCCCAATGCCCGCCAGTTGACGCGCGCG
>JBBREZ010000266.1:0-9657 GCA_038225095.1 Caldilineales bacterium | reverse complement strand
ATGATGTGGCGCGCCAGGCGCCACCATGCCACAGCCGGCAGCGCGCACGCGCTGGCCGATTGTTGTGTGCCCGGCCAGGCCGCCACTGACACCCAGGCGGGCGCGCCTGCAGATCGGCTGGCCGCCCTACGTGAGCATAGCGCCGCGCTGGAGCGTGAGCTGGCCGGATTGCGTACAGAGCGAACCAGGTCGTGAATATAACCTGTGTTGAATGCATCCAAATCAATTGAATGAAGGAGCCAAAAATGGAACTTGCGCGATATTTCCCGTTCCTTGCGATGTTAGCCTGCCCCATTGGGATGGGGTTGATGATGTGGATGATGATGAGGAAGCCAGGCCCTCAGTCTCTGACCAACCAACCATCAGGCGCCGCACGGCTCCAGACCTTACAGGAGCAGCAGCGCTTATTGGAACAAGAAATTGCCGAGACGCAAAAGATCGCAGCGTTGGAGGCGGAGAAGGCAGCGCTGAGCGGTAGCATAGCGCCGGATCGGCCAATACGGACAACAGAAGGGGCAAGTCGCTAAACGAAAGGCGTACCATGCAAAATCGGCGTGATCTGGTGATGGCTACCCTGGCAATTTTGGTCGCGATGGGGACGCTCGTTATCGCCATCTTCCTCTGGCCTTTCTCAAAGCCAGGCGATGAAAGGCTGGTCAGCAGGCTTGGCGGCCCCTACACAGACGTTACTGCTGCGCAGCTGACCGAGATGTTACGGAAAAAGGATTTTGTGTTCATCAATACCCACATGCCATACGAAGGTGAAATTCCGGCGACCGATGCCTTTATCCCGTTCGACCAGATTGCCCAATCCCTGGATCACTTACCCGCCGATAAGGCCGCCAAAATCGTCCTTTACTGTCGGAGCGGCACGATGAGCACCACCGCCGCCAAGACCCTCGTCGGGTTGGGATATACCCATGTCATGAACTTGGCTGGAGGGATGCGCGCATGGCAGGCAGCCGGTTACGCAATCAGCGAAGAGCAAAATCGAAAGTAGGCGATGACGCGCAAAATGACAGACATACCACTTAGCACAAGGGTCAGTAGTGTCGGCAAACGGTTCACAACCTTCATCCATGCCACCCTCTTTGTCGTGGGCTTTTCCTTCGTGTTTATCGTGGGCTGGGGTGGGGCAGCCACCGTGCTCGGGCAACTCTTTGGGGCGTATAAAGTGCTGCTCGGCCAGGTGGGAGGCCTGATTGTGATTGTCTTTGGACTGCATACATTGGGCCTGTTGTCGGTGCGCTGGTTAGACTATGATACCCGCCCAGGCTGGCAGGGGACAGGCCGAGCAAGCTATGGGTCATCGGCCCTGTTGGGCGTGGTCTTTGCCGCCGGTTGGACGCCGTGCGTGGGCACGATCCTGGGGGCAATTCTCACTCTCGGTATCAGCCAAGCGACGGCCGGGCAGGCGATGGTTTTGGCCAGTGGCTATGCGCTGGGCTTAGGCATCCCCTTCCTCGTCATTAGCTTGTTGCTGGATCGAGCCCTTATCGTAACCCGTTGGTTGCGGCGCGCCACGCGCCAAGTACAAATTTTTAGTGGTCTGTTGCTCGTGGTGATGGGTGGCTTGATGCTCACCAACCAGCTGTTCTATATCGCCATCTGGGCCCAACGCCATGGGTTTTATCTCGACCCGCAAGTGGGCCAGGCGGCGACGCCGTCCTATCTCGTTGCTCTCTTTGCAGGGCTATTGTCCTTTCTTTCACCCTGTGTGTTGCCGCTCGTTCCGGGTTACGTCGGCTATCTCAGCGGCCAGATTGCCAGGCGCGCATGAGTCTATCGGCGGGCTAGAGCATTGATGAGGCAAGCAGCCAGAAAAAATTTCAGTTATAGTGGACCAGGGGCAAGGCGTCGTACGCGTCATCCAGACGCAAAGCCCAGGATCAAGCGAGGATCAATAAAAGCGAAAGATAAAAAACAGCCGCAATCAAACGCAAAAGCAGATGAGTCGTTCGGGGTATCGGCGGTTCTTCACGCCGCTGGTGCTCATCGGGGCGGTTTTGGTCGTTGTCGTCGGCGTGATCCTGTATGCCGTCTGGTCAGCCATGCGCGCGACCCCACCGCAGGTAACGCCGATGGCAGGCGTCGCGGTATTCCCTACGATAAAGGGTGGCCACCAGGAGGGCAAGCTGACCAATGACCAAGCTCCACCGGTGGGTGGTGTCCACAACCCCGTCTGGCAGAACTGTGGCGTCTACACCGCGCCCGTTGCCAACGAAAACGCCGTGCATTCGCTGGAGCATGGCACCGTCTGGATCACCTATCAACCGGACCTGCCAGCGCCTGAAGTCAAACAGTTGCAAGACCTGACACGGCAAAGTGGGTATCGGTTGCTCAGCCCGTATGCTGGCTTACCCAGTCCTATCGTGGCCTCGGCCTGGGGCTATCAATTGCAACTAGCACGGGCCGACGACCCGCAGTTGCTACGCTTTATCCAGCACTACGAGCAAAACCCCCAGGGCCCAGAGCCAGGTGCGCCGTGTAGCGGCGGCACGGGCCAACCGAACTAACTTGGCAAGGAGCAGCAAACCGAGTTGCGGCATCGTGGAGCTATGCAAACACCTTCTCATTTCCTGATCACGGCTGTCGTGAATCGCCAGTTGTCGCAACGGGGCATACCAGTCCATACGAGGGCATTACTGATTGGTTCCGTCCTACCCGACATCTCCTTTATCGTGCTCACCATCGTTGGTGAAATCTATTACCGCTGGTTTGGTGCCGCCCCTGCCGGCAAAAGCATGATGGAATACCTCCATTTCACCCTCTTCTATATCGATCCGATGTGGATTATCAGCCATAATTTCTTTCACTCGCTGGTGATCAATACCATGCTGCTCGTTTTGGGTTATTACGGATTAGGCGGCCGCAAGCGGTGGGGGTTATTCGTATTTTGGCTGGCGGTTAGTCTGGAATTTCACACCGTCATTGATATTTTCACCCATCATACCGACGGACCGTTGTTTCTCTTCCCCTTGAACTGGTCGTATCGGTTTGCCAGCCCGATCAGCTATTGGGAACCTGGGTATTACGGTCCTATTTTCATGCGGTTTGAGTATCTGCTCGATGGGCTCATCCTGGGGTATTTTGGCTGGCAGTGGTGGCAACGCAGACGACAGGAGGCGCAGAAACGCGATGTGTGATCAGATGAGGCTTACCGGCGATGAGATCACCGACAACCCGTCCCTTGAACAACAGGATGCGCCCCTTCATCGCCGCGCCGCCATTGGGCGCTTGCTGATCCTTGGGCTCTTGGTGGGCTTTGTTGGTTTGCTGGCGTTGGGCTTGCGGCGAGAAAACGTCTCGGAACGGCGCGCGACCGGGGTCGCCCCTGCGTTTGAATTCACAACGTTCAGTGGCGAAAAGATGCGCCTGGCCGATTTGCGCGGCAAAGGGGTGGTGCTCAATTTCTGGGCGAGTTGGTGCGTGCCATGCCGGACCGAAGCCCCCTTACTGGAAGCAACCTGGCGACGCGAACGGGCCAATGGCATTGTCTTCATCGGTCTGGACTATTTGGATCAAGCCTATGCCGCCCAAGCGTTTTTGGCTGAATTTGGCATCACCTACCCGACCGGGCCGGATTTGCAGAGTGCGGCGGCGCGGCGCTATGGCATCACCGGCGTGCCGGAAACTTTTTTTATTGGACCAGACGGCAAAATTGTCAGCATGGTGCTTGCACCGCTCACCAGCGCCAGTGACCTCGATCAACGGATCAACGCGATTCGACAGCGCGCGAAGGCGCTGCCGATCGCTAGATGAGACTGCCATAAACAAAATTCACCGAGAACTGGGGCAAATTCAAGCATCGGCAGCCCTGGCTTGCGCCGATGCTACTGGTGTTCGTGTCGTTCGCACCATCTCGATAAAGAATTGATGCCAACGATGGTCATGCGTCAATTCGGGATGAAAGGCCGTGGCTAGGAGCGGACCTTGGCGCAGCGCCACAATGACCGTTTCACCGGTGGCCGTGCGCAGAGTCGCCAACACGTCGACCCCAGTCCCCACTTCGGTAATCGCAGGCGCCCGGATAAACACGGCCGGGAAGGGTTGAACACCGAACTGGGGGACAGCCAACAGGGTTTCAAAGCTGGCGGTTTGGCGGCCAAAATAGTTGCGGTTGACCGTCACATTGAGCCCACCCAGCAACGGCTGTCCCCCTTGTTTTTGCCCGGTGGCGCGCGCCGCCAAGAGGATCATCCCGGCGCAGGTGCCCCACGTCGGACGGCCCCCGTGCACCCACTGCCGTAGCGGCTCGACCAGCCCCCAGCGCGCGGCGATCAGGCCCATGGTCGTACTTTCCCCGCCCGGAATAATCAGGCCATCCAGGTCTGCCAACTGTTCCGGCTTGCGCACCTCAATCGCTGTGACGCCTAAGCCGCGCAGCAGGTGGATATGCTCAACAAAAGCGCCCTGAAGGGCCAGGACGCCAATGGTACAGGTGGTTGAATCAGCCATAGCAAGTCCTACCAAAAGGGAACAGGCCGCGCGTGCTTACCAGCCGCGCACGGCCATTTTTTCTGCGTCGGCCAGGGTGTCCATGTTGATGCCCACCATCGGCGCCCCCAGATCTTCGCTGACTTCGGCCAGAATCTTGGGATCGTTGTAATGGGTCACAGCCTGGACAATCGCTTTGGCGCGTCTCGCTGGGTTGTCACTTTTGAAAATGCCCGAGCCGACAAAGACGCCATCGACGCCCAACTGCATCATCAGCGCCGCATCGGCCGGGGTCGCGATCCCACCCGCGGCAAAGTTGACCACCGGCAAGCGGCCTAACTCAGCCGTCTGCTTCACCAGGTCATAGGGCGCGCGCAGTTCTTTGGCAAAGGCGTACAGTTCGTCTTCGTCCAGGGTTTTTAGGCGGCGAATCGCGCCATTGACCGCTCGCGCATGGCGCACCGCTTCGACCACGTTACCCGTGCCGGCTTCGCCCTTGGTACGGATCATGGCGGCCCCTTCGGCGATGCGGCGCAACGCTTCGCCTAAATCACGACAGCCGCAGACAAACGGCACCGTGAACTTGTGCTTGTTGATGTGGTGTTCTTCATCAGCCGGGGTCAGCACTTCACTCTCATCGATATAGTCCACGCCCAGCGCTTGCAAAATTTGGGCTTCGACAAAATGCCCAATGCGCGCCTTGGCCATCACCGGAATCGTGACGGCAGCGATGATCTCTTTGATCTTGCGCGGGTCGCTCATGCGCGCCACCCCGCCGTCTTGGCGAATATCGGCGGGCACGCGTTCGAGCGCCATCACGGCACAGGCCCCGGCTTCCTCAGCGATGCGCGCCTGTTCCGCTGTGACCACATCCATAATCACGCCGCCCTTGAGCATTTGCGCCAGGCCAGCCTTTACGGCAAAGGTGCCCGTGACCGCGCCGTTACTCCCATGTCCATTGACTGTACTCATGTGTCGTTCTCCTTTTGGTGTTGATCCAAGCTTCACCTGAAGCTCGTGAATGACAGGGGGATAAAAAATTAGTCGATCGGATGGCTGCTGGATGAATCCCGCCACCAGGGGCCAGCGGCGGGATTCATCGTTTAGGATGCCGGTTCAGCCTGGGCCGTGGCCTTCCCGGTGTATTTCTCGGGGTCCTTGTCAAATGAACGCTTACAGCCGGTGCTACAAAAATAGTAGGTTTGCCCTTTATACTCGGACTTGAGCGTCGCGGTCTGCTCGTCCACGTCCATGCCACATACAGGATCTTTTGCCATGGTTCATTGCTCCTTTTGGCGAATGACTCACCACTGATATATGCCAATCGGCGAACCACCCACTGGAGCCGGGTGATTCGCCAGTCATGCTACAACCGATAGCGCCGTAAGCGCAAACTATTGGTCACTACAAAAATTGAGCTAAAGGCCATTGCCCCAGCTGCCAACATCGGCACGAGGAAGCCCAGCGCGGCGGCGGGAATCAGGATGATATTGTAGAAGAAAGCCCAGAACAAGTTTTGCTTGATCGTGCGCATCGTCTGGCGCGAGAGCGCAATCGTGCGCGCCACGCCGCGCAGATCACCGCTCATCAGCGTCACGGGCGCCGCCGCCATCGCGACATCCGTCCCGGTGCCAATCGCAATCCCGACATCGGCCTGGGCCAGGGCGGGCGCATCGTTGACGCCGTCACCCACCATCGCCACCACCTTGCCTTCGGCCTGCAATTGCTTAATTACCGCTGCCTTGTCGCCAGGTAGCACCTCGGCGATCACGCGATCCACGCCCGCGGCCTTGCCAATCGCCTCCGCCGTCTTTTGGTTGTCGCCGGTGAGCATAATCACTTCCAGCCCCAGTTGGTGCAGCTCGGCAATCGCTTCCACCGAACCCTCTTTGATGGCATCGGCCACGGCGATCACGCCCGCCACTTCGCCGTTCACCGTGGTAATCATGGCGGTTTTCGCCTCGGCCTGCAAACGATTGACATCATTTTCTAGCCCGTTGAGCACCACGCCCATCTGCTTCATCATGCGCAAATTGCCCACCAGCACTTCGCGACCATCCACATTGGCGTTGATGCCTTGCCCTTCGATGGCTTTAAACGCCGCGAGTTGCCCAAAGGTCAAGCCACGTTCGGTAGCGGCGGCAATAATCGCTTCGGCCAGGGGATGCTCACTGCCTTTTTCTGCCGACGCCGCCAGTTGTAGCACAGCGGCCTCGGACCACCCTCTGCCGTTGAGCACAATGTTGGTGACGGTCGGGCGCCCCTTGGTAATCGTGCCCGTCTTGTCGAGCACGACGGTGTTTATCTTACCCGCGCGTTCCAGCGCTTCGGAGGTACGAAAAAGCAGGCCCCGTTCAGCGCCCTTGCCAGTGCCGACCATAATCGCCGTGGGCGTGGCCAGCCCCAGCGCACACGGACAGGCGATCACCAGCACCGCCACCATGTTAATCAGGGCCGTCGTAAAACCAGCACTGCCGATGAAATACCAGCCCAAAAAGGTCAACAAGGCGATGCCGATGACCACGGGCACAAAGACGGCGGACACCTGATCGGCCAACTTTTGGATTGGCGCTTTGCTGCCCTGCGCCGCTTCCACCAGCTTGATAATCTGCGCCAGGGCGGTCTCCTTGCCCACTTTGGTCGCCTCAAACTTCAACATGCCTTGCTTATTGATCGTGGCGCCGATTACCGCCGTGCCAGGCGTCTTGACGACGGGCATTGATTCGCCGGTCAGCATCGATTCATCAATCGTCGATTTGCCTTCCACGACTACGCCATCCACCGGGATTTTCTCGCCGGGGCGCACGATGACCACGTCACCGACGCGCACATCGTCCACGGGGATATCCAGTTCTGCACCATCGCGCACGATGCGGGCCGTTTTGGCGCGCAGGCCCATCAATTTCTTGATCGCCTCTGAGGTCTGGCCTTTGGCGCGAGCTTCGAGAAACTTGCCCAGGATGATCAGCACAATAATCACCGCCGCGGTCTCAAAATAGACGTGATCGCCCAGCGCCTTCGTCCCCAGCGTTAAGGCAATGAGCACGGCAATACTGTAGACATAGGCAACCGTCGTGCCCATCGCAATCAAAACGTCCATGTTGGCCGCGCCATTACGCAGCGCCTTATACGCCCCCACATAATATTGGCGCCCGACATACAACTGCACGGGGGTGGCGAGCGCCAACAACAGCCAGTTAAACCAGGGGGCGGCCATCGTTGCTGGCATGCCTGGCATCTGCATCAGCATGCCGGGCATGCCACCAAAGAACGGGGTCAGCAGGCCAACATCCCGCGCCATCGCGACGAGAAAGAGTGGTACCGTGAAGAGCAGGCCGACCGTGAGCAAGTGCTGCTGGTGGGCAATCTCGTGCTCACGCGCCAGGCGCTCTGCATCTTCGCCACTGCCGGCCACGATGACCGCTTCAAAGCCCGCAGCACTGACCGTATTGCGCAGGTCATTCTGGCTGACCACGGTGGGAATATAGGTGACGGTGGCCTTTTCAGTCGCGTAACTAACCTGTGCGGTGACGACGCCAGGCAGCTGCTTGAGCGCCTTCTCTAAGCGTTGCGCATCTTGGTCATCGCTCAGGCGCTTGATCGGCAGCACGGCTTCACCCAGGGCCACATCATAGCCCGATTTCTGAATGCGGGCGATAATGTCCTGTTGCGTCAGCTGCGTTGGGTCAAATTCCAGCGACGCCCGTTCCGACGCCAGATTGATGGCGGCGTTTTGGACCGTTGGTAACTTTTTGAGGCCGCGTTCAATCGTGGCCGCACAATTGGCACAGGTCATGCCAGTAATCGGAAGAGTGATCTGTTTCGTCGTCATAGCATGTCTTTGTGCACACTCTGGGGGTGCACCGCCCACTGCGCGAAACGCCCTGGTGGCAGGGCGCAGCATGGAAAGCGGAATCGGTTTGCGCTTGGTAAAGATCAAGCCGGTTCCGCTGGGTAGCCGATCTCGGCCATCAAGGCTTCGATTTGCGCACTGGTCGCCGGCGCCTCGAAGGTAACGGTCACGACTTTGCTGTCTTCTTTAGCCTGGACGCTTTTGACGCCGGCCAATTCGCCCACTTCATCCTGAATGGTGTGGACACAATGGCCGCACGAAATGTTCGGGGCTTTCACTGTTAACGTCGTCATAGAAATTTCTCCTTGGTATGAATGTTGGTACTATAAAATTGAGCGTCGTGAATTAGAATTTGGTTGATTTTTCAAAGACGCTGGCCAGTTCGCCCAGCATACGTTCGCGCTCAGTGGCATCATCACCGCGGATGGCTGTGATCACACAACTGTGTAAATGGTCATCGAGAATTTGCCCATTCACCTTATGCAGGGCTGCCTGAATCGCTTGCACCTGGCTAATAATATCAATACAGTAGGCATCATCCGCCACCATTTTCTCGACACCCTTGATATGACCGGAAATACTCTTCAGGCGCAATAACAGCTCGGCTTTCTTTTTGGTATCCATAGCATGATTCCTTTTTTGTAAATTAATCGTATCCCCCCCCATATGGGGGGGGATACGATTAATTTACCATACTTTGCCTCTCTTGTCAAGAGCAAGATCGATTTTTTTGCGTAATGCCTGTTGTTGCCCCTGTAACAAAGCTGAAAGTTTTCTTGTATGCTTGACAAATATAATCAGTTAGCTTAGAGTACCGCTGTTTATCATCCCGCCCCAGGGGGGATGGGATAGGCCGATCAATTAAATTAATTGATCGGCAAACATATGCCGTCCTTGCAAAACAGAGGGGATAATCCATGTCAAATATAACAATTTTCGGATGGAGACCGCTGCCTTGGATTGATATTATCCTGCTCGGCTGGTTTACGCTGACCACGCTCTCGGTGAATCGCTCTGCCAACAATCAAGCGCCGCAGCGCACATAGGGTGGGAAGCGCTCCCCTGCATTTATGAACCAGCAAAAAAGGACTGTTCTGTTCCCGTCTGATCGTTTGAATCACCTTTCGCATGAGGCTGTCATCGTCCGTGATTAAGGCGTTATCGGTTCGCTGCCTTCTTTTGGGATAGTCCACCTGAAATCACAGACCTTGCCTCCACCAGCAATGGTGTTTGTCCGCTTGAGGTTGCCGCCCCATTTGGACGCCAGCACAAAATCCAGGTTGCACCATGTGTTGACACAGAGTTCCGCCTCGCCCTTGCTCTGGAAGAATTCCGCCACCGGACATTTTTGGCAATCAAAGGCCACC
>JBBREZ010000265.1:0-9702 GCA_038225095.1 Caldilineales bacterium | reverse complement strand
CATCAGATTCATCGTTCCTATTAATTGTTTCACCAATCAACAAAAGAGGAAAAAGGAAAACTATGGCGCAGTTTAATGGCCTCAATATGGATATGGGCAATCTGTCGCGGCTCTCTCAGGCCCAAACGCGTTCGATCAGCCCGGAAAATTTTACAGGCGAAAAAGGCAAAGGTGGCATGGCGACGGATGGCACCGGCGCCAGTTGTGCGCGTGATCTGGGACAAGGCTGGAAGCTTTCACCATCAATCATCATTCATGCCGGCGAAACTTTTGAGCTTGCCAACATCGAAGGCTCCGGCGCGATCCAACAGATCTGGATGACGCCCACCGGCAATTGGCGCTACAGCATTTTGCGCATCTACTGGGATGATCAGGAACAGCCATCGGTCGAGTGCCCAGTTGGTGACTTCTTCGCCTGTGGCTGGGGTAAATTTGCCCCGCTCAGCTCGCTGGCGATCTGCGTTAACCCTGGCAGCGCGTTCAATTGTTATTGGGAAATGCCCTTTAAAAAGCGCTGTCGCGTTACCATGACCAATATTGCCGACGAAGATATGCGACTCTATTATCAGATTAACTACACATTGACTGATGTACCGGATGAGCTGGCTTATTTTCATGCCCAGTTCCGCCGCTCCAACCCGCTCCCCTACAAAGAAGATTACACCATCTTGGACGGTGTCCAGGGGCAAGGCCACTTTGTGGGCGTTTATATGGCCTGGGGCGTCAACAGTAACGGGTGGTGGGGTGAAGGCGAGATCAAATTTTTTATGGATGGCGACAAGGAGTGGCCGACGATTTGCGGCACGGGCACCGAGGATTATTTCTGCGGTTCGTATAATTTTGAGAACAAAGAGACCAAACAGTATCAAGAATTCACGACGCCCTACGCCGGTTTATCGCAGGTGATTCGGCCGGATGGCGTCTATCGTTCGCAGACCCGCTTTGGCCTATATCGCTGGCACATCACCGACCCCATTCGCTTCCAGCAAGATTTACGCATTACGATCCAAGCCCTAGGCTGGCGGAGCGGCGGGCGCTATCTGCCGCTGCAAGATGACATTTCATCCGTGGCTTTCTGGTATCAAACCCTGCCTACCGCGCCCTTCGCGGCCTTGCCCGATCGCGACTATTTGGAAATTATTTGATCCCTGAAAAATATTATTTAGCCGGTTTAGGTTTTAGCGTCTGAATATTCAAACCAGCTAAGAAACGGTCTGAAAAGGGTGGATCAGGGACTTTGTAGGTGCGGTTTGTAACCGCATGTTCTCGGTCATCCCCTGATTGTGCGGTTACAAACCGCACCTACGAATTCTTTTCAGACCGTCTCTAAGAAAAACTTGCAACGAATTACACGAATTTTGCGAATTTAATTCGTATCAATTCGCGTAATTCGTTGCAAAGCTGTTGATAGCCGACACCTGAGTTTACTCCCTACCCCAAATTATCCTCTTTCATCCGCTGGAGAAAAGCGATCAACGTGTCTGGTCCTACAATTCGAGCAAAAGTGCTCAGTGGATCGGGCAACTCATCCTGCCATAACCAATTGACGTTGAGCCAGAAGTTGGGGAGGATGGTTGAGCGATAAATATCGTTGTCGATCGGTATAGGACGATAGAGGCCATTATCATCCAGTACCCAAAAATCAGCCCGTTTGCGGCGAGGGCGTGGATCAAAAAGCCAATATTCGCGTATACCGGCATCTTGATATTCGTAGAATTTGTCACTGCGGTCGCGGGCGGCGCTTTCTGGCGAGATGATTTCAATCAGCAGATCGGCTGGACCTTCTAGCTTCTGATCGGTGATGCGCGTGAGATTTCCCCTGGCAATGAACAAGATATCCGGTTCACGACCGTTGCTGTCTGGACTCACTTTCATTTCAAAGGGGGCGGCCAAAACCTCACCCAATTGAAAAAATTCGGCAAACGTCCTGAGCAGGGCAATTAGAAACGAAACCAAGGCTTGATGCTTTCGATTGGGCGGCATAAAAATAATCGTCTCTCCATCGACCCACTCTGCATGGGCGTCTTCATCGAGCTCGGTTAAAAATTGTTCATAGCGCATCGGGGTTCGTCGTTCCTGGCGCTCTGCTTGTTGTTTAAATGCTTTGACAGCTTCCATGTGTACCTCCTTGGCTTGCTGGGCTATATTCATTGTTCATGCAGATGAATTATACCATAATACTCTGTTTCCTTGAACGATGAAAACTAGGGTAGACTGGCCGAAAGCAAACGCAAATCAATCCACCGAACTCACCCCTATCAGCGCTCGCGGCGACTGTCGAATCGCCGTTCGATCTTCCTCCTCCGCGACGTGCCAGGCACGCGATTGTCGTTGCTATCGCATGCCTGGCAAATTCTTGGTTTACGGTTTCCACAGCGTGGCGGCGATATAGCGCTCTGTATCGGGATGTTCATTAAAATAATAGGTCGTTACGATGGTTCCATCCGCCAGTTGGACCATGCGCGGATAGCCCAGGTCGGAGCTGCCGCCATCATTGCGCAGACGGATGACCTCACCCCAGGTTTTACCGCCGTCATCGCTCAGGCGGGCGCGGATCCCAAATGGTTCGGCGCGGTAGCCATAGGCCAGACAGACGCGATTATCTTGCAGCTTGATCATCGCTGGCGGGTTGCCACCCGAACCGGCATCGGGCACAGGCCGGGTGAGGTGGTGGAAAGTGGCCCCATTGTCGGTGGATTCATACAGATCAATCCAAGTCGGCACTACTTCAAATTCACCCTCGCGCACGCTACAGCGAATGGCAGTCAGAATTGTGTTTTCGTCTAGCCGTGTGCTGGATGGCATGATCAACTCGTCTTGTTCAGACGCGCCAACCCAAGCACCAAGCGCAAAGGTCTGCCCACCGTCGGTTGTGCGCGCCATCAATACGCCTTTGCCTTCCTCACCCGCTTCCGTGGCCGCGGCGAGGAACAACATGGCATCGCGCGGGCCATTGATGATCACGTCGGTGCGCGCTTCGATGCCCGTCTGGCCAAATAGGGGCAGGCTGAACGGTCCCTGCCAGGTGTTTGCGCGGTCATCCGACAAGTAGAACCAACCGATGGTGCCGCCGCCCAGCCCGGTGCGCGCACACATCATGGCAAAATCTGGGCTCGTAAAGTCAATGTCGCCTGGACACGGCCCCGGCAGCGGTTCCAATCCCAATTCGATCGCCGTTGCCACTTTCAGGTCTTTGATCATATGCTCATCCGCCGAAAAGCCGCGACCATCTGGCGAAGGGGCTGGCGTGCGGATCGTTGTCCAAGTGCGGCCACCGTCTAGGCTGCGCGACTGCAAGGGGTACGCCGGCAACTCACGCGTGCGCGCATGAAAGCCAGCTTTCATCAGGTGGGTGCATTGGGTAAAGCTGACCACAAGCTCATTGCCCCATGCCCACATCCCATAATTGGCCGGCCAGCCAGCAAATTTTCCCGTTTCTCGATAGACAACTACATGTTCTTTTTGCATCGTTTTGCTTTCTGTTGCTGTGTAATGGAAAATTTATTTGTAATGACACCCCACCCGCGCCCAAAGGGCTCCCGCTCCCGTTCGGCTGCGGTTCGACAAGCGCACCGCACGGGGCCTGAGCTTGCCGAAGGCCACGTCGAAGCCTGGTAAGGGAGGGGACTGATGAGGGACAACGGCTCAGTAAGCACGCCCACGTGCGGCTTGTTCTCGTGGAGCATCGGCACACGGCGTACCGGCTGAGCATTGACATAATCCTTACCTTAATAAACACCCCACCCTAACCCGTAAGGGAGGGAACCGATGAGGGGCAACCGAAGTAACTCCTTCTATCCCGTGACGGCTCCCTCCCTTACCAGGGGAGGGTGGGGGTGGGGTAAGCCTTTATTGCTTGATTATCCAAATTTCCGATATTTCATGCCCAGCGCCCAACCCACCCACGCCTGGTTCGCGGTGTAAGACCAAGGTCAGTTTGCCCTGACTGGTGGCCGCCTGTGGAATGGCAAACTCAACCGGCTCGGGTGGAAAAGCCTTATCGATGAAAGGGTGAATTTCGACTGTATCGTTTGTTCCCGTGCCATTCGCCACCAGACGAAGCTTCGTTTTCTCCTCAACATCGGAATAAACCACGCGCACTTTATATTCCGCCTGCGCATCCAAAGCCGGAAAATGCAGCCGGAAAGGAAATTCGCTTAGCGTACCCGTGTAACCTCGCCAGGCGCGCCGGATCGGGCGCGGGTCTTTCCAGTACGGGAAGCGTCGATGGGGCGAGTGATAAAAGCCAGGATCATCCGCATAGGGCACAACATCAACCAGATGGGGACAAGTATAGGTATTGCTCAGGTCCACATAATAACCACCAGGACCGGGGTTGTTCCAGGTGACAATTGCACGGATTGCTTCTAATTTAGCAGGCTCATCTGTGAGCGTGCGGACATGGCTAAATTGATCTTTCAGCCAGGGACGGTCGTTCAACGGGTAATCTACGCCATCCAGATTGGCCCCGCGCGTTTCCGATTGCGCGGCATAAAGCGGCACGCTCAGTTGCATGTGGATGCTTTGGAAGAGGGCTTCGGCCAGTTGGAAGATGCGCGTGCGCCAATTGCCAGCGATTGGTTGGCTGACGGCCTGGTCCAGGATCATCTCTGCCTGCTCAAGTGCTCGCTGCGCGCCCAATGGTTGCGCCTGGCGCAGATAATCGAACGCCCGCTCCTCTAATCCACTTTCATAAAGCAAGCGACTGCGCACATAGGCGTCGTAATAGGCGCGATAGAGCGCCATCTGGAAGCGCCAATTTTTGAGCAGCGCCGGGGATGCCGCTTGTTCGAGCGCCTGGAATTGTTGCAGCGTCGTGTTGACGCTGGTGTTCGTCGCTAACGGACCAACCCAGTTTTGTTCCAGCGCCAGTAGGCCCAGCGCAAAGTCATGCGTCACTTTTTCACCGATCAAGAAACGGCTGTACTGGCGCAAAATCTCCACCACATCCGCTTGTGGGTCCCAGCCTAGCCCACTCCAAACGAACTTATTGACATCGTCGTTGCAGCCTTCGGAGTAGGTCAGAAAACCAATTACGTCTTCGCGCATTTGGTCGAAAATGATCTTTGCCTGGCGCGGGCGCGGGTTGATCGTTTCGCGCCCTTCGGTCAGCGCAAACGCGATGTCCCAATCCGGCACAGGATATTGGCAGTCTACGCTGTGCGTGATGTCGGGATAACTGCGAATTGGATATTGGGCGGGAATCAATTGGCGGAAGGCGGCAATCGTCATATGACACCACGGCCCATACACCACGCCGGTCAGCCAGGCGGGCGCTTCCGTTTCCAGGATGTTGACAAATTCAATTAGCCATTCGCGGCTAAACCCTTGCGCCGAAATCCACATCTGCGCGTTGGGATGATACTGCTTGAGCCGCCCGGTTTGCAGCGCCAACATCGGCAGCAAATCCTTGGGCCGTGTGTTGCCTGGATCGCCGCCTGGCACCAGGATCGCATCAATGCGCGGCAGGCGTTGATAAATTTCTGTCCATTCGGCCAGCGCAAATTCCACCATTTCGGGCCGGGCATAATCGTCGTCCAGCGCCGGATACCAGATCCACACATCCAGCCCATATTCATCGGCGATTCTGGACATGCCTTCCATCATCTCAAGTGGCGGCAAGGGAAAATGTACGCTGTCGAGCCGATCATCAGAGCGCGGCGGGATCAGTTCAATCGCGTTGGTGCCAAAAATCGCCAATTCGCGCATGTATTGATCCCATTGCGGCAGATCCCAACCGTCATACGCATTGGTCTTGTCCCGGTAACCAAGCTGGTGCCCGCGTAACGGATAATGGGGCGCAGTGGTGATGTTCAAGGCCGCGGGCAACAAGACCTGGCCGGGCGTCATCCGTAACTGGCGCAAGAGATAGCCGATGCCAAACAACAGCCCGCGGGCGTCGTTGCCCATGATGTGAATTTTCGTTACGGTTTGCTCGCTAACGGTGCGGATCTCGAAACCATCAGCCGGGTGTACTGCTTCGTCTGCACTCCGCTGATCTAGCGTGATTACCGTCACAGGCACGTCTGGCGTCTCTTGGGCGATTTGCCAGTGAAGACGGGTGCGTTTTTCTACCTCTTCCACCAATACAAGCGCCGCTTTCTGTACGCGCCAATTCAAGGGCGGCAGCACCTGAATCACTGCCTTACTTAAATCGAGCGGCAGTTCAGGCGCATTTGATCGATGTTCCACAGATAAATCTCCTGGTGTTACTCTACCAATGATTGGGCAACTGCGGAGGGAGCATCCTCAGATGCGGCTCTACCAGAAGAGCCGCAGCTGAGGATGCTCCCTCCGCACATCCGGGCTGAAAATAAACCAGCCAGGAATCAGGCTTTCATCCCCGTCAGCGCGATGCCTTGGATGAATTCGCGCTGGGCCAGGAAGTACATGATGACCACCGGGATCACCATGAAGACGCCGAGCACCATCATATAATGCGTCCAATCGCGCCCAGTTTCAAAGCGTTGGAGCGAGATTAAGCCCAGCGCCAGCGTCCACACACTTCTGTTCGTCAAGAAGATCAGCGGCTGCATAAACGCATTCCACTCGCCCAACACCGACTGGATCGTGACCACGATGATGGCTGGGCGTGCTAGCGGAACCATGATCTGAAAGAGTACGCGTGGGCGGCTTGCGCCGTCAATGCGCGCGGCATCTTCCAATTCCATGGGAATGGTGCGGAAGAACTGCCGCAGCAGGAAGATAAAAAACGCGTCGCCAAAATAGGCGGGCACGATCAGTGGCAACAAGGTGTTGACCCAGCCAATTTTGGAGAACATGACATAGATCGGGATCATGATTACAACGTATGGCAACATCAAGGTGGCGAGCAACGCCGAGAAAAGTAGATCGCGCCCTTTAAAGCGCAGCCGCGCAAAGGCGTAACCCGCCACCACACAACTGAACACCGTGCCAATCGTGGCTAGGATCGTGATAATCAACGTGTTCTTGGTGTAGAGTAACACCGGCACTGCCGAAAAGACCTCAATATAGTTCTGCCAGCGAAAAGGGTCGGGGATCAATTGAGGCGGAAAGACATAGATCTTGTTGGCCGCCTTAAAGGAAGAGGAAATGAGCCAAATGAAGGGCAGCATCATGATCAGCCCGCCGCCGCCCACAATGAGGAAGCCGAAAAACTTACTGATGGTTCGTTGTCTACGCATGATTACTCACAGTTCTATGCCGAATTCCTGTGTGATTGGCTGGAAAAAGATCGAATTCTTATATTTACGTGGCGTTATCCCATCATAACAAAATAAATTTGATATTGACAAATACATACTTATATATATAATTCCTTATCATGCGATTTGAATGGGATCCCGATAAAGCGCAACACAATCAAGATCGTCATCAAGTCACATTTGCTGAAGCAACGGAAGCCTTTTTTGATCCGAATGCTGTGGATGACTATGATCAAGCCCATTCAACTGCCGAAACTCGTTACAATTTGATTGGCATGTCGAGTCGGCGGCTTTTATTTATTGTCTATAGCGAACCCGAACCCGATGTCGTGCGGATTATTTCGGCACGCAAGGCTGAAAGGAAATACCAGCGAATCTATGCCCAAGAAGAATAGTAGCACCGCAACACCGGCGCAAACCATCGTCGTGGATGTCTCTGCTGATGACTATAAAGCGGATCTAGCCAAAGGCTTGCAAGAAGATGAAACCTTGCAACCTGGGCGATACATCTTTCGACGAGGTGGCTTTTTACAGCGTCATGGAGATGCTGCGTTGACGGCGCAACCACCAATGCCCACAAAAGTACGCATTTCGATCAATATCGACGCCGATATTCTGGATTATTTTAGGGCACGCGCTGCACAGCCAAACGCCGCACCCTATCAAACTCAGATCAACCATGTGCTCCGTACCATTATGGAGCAGGAACAACAGCATGCCGAGTCCACCCTCATTTCCTACGCCGATGCTCTGGTAGCGGATCAACGCTTTATTGACGCCGTCGCGCGCCGCGTGGCCGAGCAGTCAGTCTCCTACGCAACAGAAAAATAAATAAGCATCGCTATTCATCCTGCACGAAACGCGCAGAACGAACCACAAATGTTCGAATCGGTTCCTCTTCTACTCTGCTCATCCATACAAATTCGTCTGAATACGCTTGCACAATGCGGTCGTACAAGGTGTCAAAGCCATCATCATAGTCTACCAATTTGCCGCCGTGGATGGCAACGTGTTTGCCGAAGTATTGGTGCTTGAGCATTGGGTGTAGCTCGATAAGGTCTGCATTTCTTGAGTGGCAGCTTCATCTAGCTCGGATAAATCGATCCATTCTTGCTAGTCCAGGCTGTCTGGCAAGCCCTCTTTGAGTATACTCTCGACAACGGCACTGATAGCCTTATGGCGTTGTTTGGCAAGTTTTCGCACGCGCTCAGAAATATCGTCGGAGAGCGTTACGGTCACTTGTGCTGTCATCGTCCAGGCTTCCTTATGAATCCGTGTAATCAGGCTGATTGCGAAAATCAATCTTATCTGATTATAGCACAATCCAGGAGGAGGAATTAACCATCATTCTGCGCCTTCCGTTTCATAATAGACCCACAATTTTTGCGTGCGAAAGAGGACAAAGGTCAGCACGATGATCACAAGGAACATGAGCCAGGCCATGGCGCTGGCATAGCCATTCTTGAAGTAGCCGAACGCATTGCGGAAGGTATAGAGCACATAGAACAGGGCCGAGTTGCCTGGGCCGGCGGGATCACTGGTGGTTTGCCCGCTAAAGAGAATATACGCCACGCCAAAAACCTGGAAGCTGGCGATCACGCTCATGATCACCTGGAAGAAGATCACCGATGAAGTCATGGGCAAGGTGATGTTCCAGAACTTAACCAAGGCATTGGCGCCGTCCACCTCAGCCGCCTCGTAATAGGTGGCGGGCACGCCTTTGATCGACGCCAGGAAGATCAGCGCGGCATTGCCCAGCCCCCACAACTGGATCAAGACCACTGACCGGATGATCCAATGCGGGTCGGTCAACCAGCCAGGGGCATCAAAGCCAAAAGCCCGTAACGGATAATTTACAGGGCCGAACTCGGGGTTCAACGCCCAACGCCAGACGACCGCGCTGGCCACAGTGGGCACCAGCGAGGGCAGGTACCACATCGTCCGATAAACGGCAATGCCCTTTAGTTCCTGGCTCATCAGGAGGCCGATGACATAAGCGACGATCAAAGAGAGCGGAATAAAAAGCACGGAGTAATTGAGCGTTACTTGGATCGACTTGAGCCAATACGTGTCCGTCATCAGCGTCTTATAATTCGTCAAACCGATCCATTTCGGGGGGCTGATGATGTCATATTTTGTGAAACTGAAATACAAACTGACGATGACTGGCCCGAGTCTAAACAGGAGCAAGCCTAACACCGCTGGAATAATGAGCAGCCAGCCCCAGAAGGTTTCTTCAAAACTCAACCTTTGATAAAAAGGCAATTTAGAAATTGTCGGCGAGGTGCGCATTGACCCTCCAGAATTGAGAGATTAGAGATTGAGAGATTGCCTACACTGAATCTCCTAATCTCTAATCTCAAATCTCAAACAATAATAGACCTTATTCCGATTTAATTTTGTGCATTTGTAGGTGCGGTTTTTAACCGCACAATCTTGGTCAATCCAGACTTGTGCGGTTAAAAACCGCACCTACAAGACCGATCTGGCTCTGTTTTGCTATCCAAATAATAAA
>JBBREZ010000264.1:0-9760 GCA_038225095.1 Caldilineales bacterium | reverse complement strand
TGCGCGCCGCCTGGATTTTGATTGCAACTGAATTGGTGATCGAGAAAGTGACCATATTCGTGCATCACCACCGAATCGTCCCACTGGCTGGGGTTGGACGGATCGTCGCCCACCACCATCGTGGTGCGGCTACTGTTGTAGAACGAGCCTTTCTGCCCGCGACTCCCATTCCAGTAAATTAAGATGGTATTGGTAATGGCCGGCCCGCCGTTGTTATTCCAATACTTCCAGGCCCAATAAAGTGAGTCGGCAATGTTAAAAATCTGCGCCTCATTTGAACTGATCTGATAAGCCGTCACATCAAAATCGACCGTGCCGCCTTCCGACTCTATAATGCCCGAGTCAAAACAATAAAGGTTGTCATCATCGTAGTCATCAATGCGCGCGATCCGGGTCGGACCTTCCCAGACTTCGGCGCAGACGCGAACGTAGAGTTCTAGTTCATCGTCGAGAAAGCCGTCATCATCGCAGAAATGAAATTCATAATGACCATTGGCATCGGTAACCGTATAACCATATGAATCATCGGAAATGGTGTCTTCCTCGCGCATCTCGACCAAAATGTTGTGCACGGGGACGGCACTGCCACCGACATCGAGATAACCGGCGGGCGTCGGTTGGCGTTCGCCGCGCGTGAGCGAGCCCTTAACATTGAAGCAACCGTTGGTTGCGTTAGGGCCAACGGCGCTGGCAGCAACGGCCTTGCTGCTTTTGTCAATCGTTCGCTTGTGGCTGGGTGGTGTATAGCGCGGCGTGCGCGGATCCAGATCAGACGCCGTCGACTGGCCGTCATTAATCGTGAAGAACAAAATGCCCATCGCCGTCAAGCTGGTGGCCGCGTCGGGATGGTAGACTGCTTTGGCGCTGACCGTGTAAACGCTGGCCTGCGGAAATTGCACCTGGCGCGTCTGTTGCACGGTTTGGCCCGCGGCGACAACGCCCAAGGTTTCGTTGGCTGTCCCGCCTAGCAAGGTTGCGCCGTCGGGCAATTCCCAAATAATGGTCAGATCGGGCGCGTTGCGCAACGGTTTGGCTGTGAGGGTAAAAGTTGCCACGCCACCCGGCGCCGGTGCTTGATCGGCGTGCAACACAACTTCGATCTGCTCATACGCGCCGCCGGCTTCGTCGATTAGTGTGGCAGCGGTGGGCGCTTGGGCTTGCACCGGCAGCGCCGGTAGCCAGAACTCAAGCGTGAGCGTCAGGATGACGAGTAGTGAAAATAGGGTTTGCAGGCGTAATGAAATTGGATGCTTAAACATGTTTTCTCCTGAATTACTTGAGCACGGTAGGTAGATGAGCCGCAAGGGCGCGAGCTGCTCCCTGCTGCTGTTTCTGGTGTAGCATTGTGCAAGCTGGCGAGCAGTTCGCGTCCGCTTTGGCCACTAATCGATATTTTTTGCGGATAAGCGTATCCATTCGGTCGGCGACTACGTCATGACGAGATAGGGTCATGACGAGAGAGGTGGTCGGATGGCGGCGAATAGGGTATAATAGGCCAGCAGTAAAGCTTGCCGTACCCTCCGATTTTCATCGCCGCCCCATCGCTTGTGGGTTCGCTCCCGTGATCGGCCACTTGTGCGCTTGCTATGCGCCGACTTATCGTGAGCGATAAGCGCCCATCAAGATTCGGTATAACTTGGTTTGTTTCATCATCAATGTTTTCAGCATCGCTCTCGTTGTTTGTGAACTTGGCGCTGGGCCGATGACCAACTGCGCTTACGTGGCTATCTCCACGATTGGTGCTATACCTGCGCCAGGCGCTTCCACAAGCGAAGTTTTGCGTGAAATGCGGGTGTTCGTCATCACTTCCCCCTTCGGTGCACCTGATAGGATGGCATCAGGCCATTGATCATGGGCCTGATGATCATCAGGCCACATAATGGTCCAGGTTTCGGTGATGGTAACGGTGATCGTGCGCCGGATAATTTTGTTCATGGCCGCAGTATGGCACGGACAGTTGAGCTAACCCAGCGATTTTTTGACAAAAATTTGCCAGGTTTGGCGTTTATGGAATGAGATGAAAAGTGCTTTAGGTTTGCGCGGTAACCGCGTCGACTCGTTGTTTAATTGAGGAGTTTTGCATGCCTGGCTCTGGAACACTTACTGCGGTCGCGGTTTTTGGCGATCTGCTCAGACAATTACGTCGTCGCGCTGGTATGACCCAGGGCGAATTAGCCGCACTGGTTGGCTTTAGCGTAGCGCAAATTTCGCGCCTGGAACAGAACGAACGACTGCCCGATCTGGCGATTATCGCGGAGAAATTTGTGCCGGCGTTGGTTTTGCAGGATGAGCCACGCCTGGCCCAGCGTTTGCTTGAATTGGCCGCACTGGCGCGCGGTGAACGCCCGCCCGCGGCTGTGAACGTGACACGCGAAGTACGGACGGTAATTCGCGAAGAGGTGCTGGAAAATGATTCGCGCCTACCCGCTCCGCCTACCACTTTGATCGGGCGCGAACGTGAGATTGCGCTGATTGGGAAACGCTTGTTGGATGCGCCCGGCCGGTTGTTGACGCTGATCGGGCCGCCGGGTGTGGGAAAAACGCGTTTAGGATTGGCAGTGGCGGCTCAATTGCAAAATCTGTTCGCCGATGGCGCGCATTTTATCGCCTTGGCGGCGCTAAGCGATGCAGAACTGCTCGCTTCGGGGCTGTTGACCGGGCTGGGGCTCACCGAGAACAACTCAAAACTGCCACGCCTGCGGCTGCTTGAGTTTCTACGACGCAAAGAATTGCTGATCGTGCTGGATAATTTCGAGCATCTAACCGAGGCGGCGCCGCTGTTGGCCGAGTTGCTCGAACAGTGCGCCGGGCTGCGGCTGCTGGTCACCAGCCGTGAGCCGCTCCATTTGCGGGCGGAACAGCGGTTTAAGGTGCAGCCACTCGAACCGGCCACAGCAGTGGAATTATTCATCCAGCGCGCTCAGGCGATTGAGCCCGATTTTGTGTGGACGGCTGAGAACATCCCGCCCATCACCGAAATTTGCCTGCGGCTCGACTGTTTGCCACTGGCGATTGAACTGGTCGCCGTGCGCATTGATCTGCTGTCGCCGCCAAAGTTGCTGGAACAACTGCAAGCTCACCGCCTTGATCTGCTCGCAGATGGCGCCCCGCGTGACCTGACGGCGCGCCACCAGACCTTGCGCGCCGCGATTGATTGGAGCTATCAACTGCTGACCGTTGAGGAACAACAAGCGTTGGCCCATTTGAGTGTTTTTGTCGGTGGCTGGTTGGCCGACGCCGCCTTACAGGTGGGCGAGGTGACCCTGCCGATCCTGAAGACGCTGGTCAACCAAAGTTTGCTCAAAGTAGCGACGCAAGCGGATGGCGAATCACGTTTTCATCTATTAGAAACGATTCGCGCCTTTGCGTTTGAGCAATTACAGAATCAGGGTGAGGAAACCTTGTTACACCAGCGCCATGCTGCCTACTTTCTGGCCTTGGCGGAGGCAACCGCAACGCATCGAGCGCAGATCGAGAAAAAGCATGGGTTAGATCGGCTGGAAAGTGAACTGGATAACTTGCGCGCCGCCTATAAATGGCTGCTGCTTTCTGAGCCAGCAGACGCCTTACGGCTGGCGGGTGCGTTAAAAGAGTTTTGGTATGTGCGCGGTTATTTCAATGAAGGGCGGCAATGGCTTGGGCAAGCGCTGGCGGGCAATTCTGCCCCGACCACGGCGCGGGCGCTCGCGCTTTTAGCCGCTGGTCAACTGGCCCAGAATCAAGGCGATTATGCAATCGCTCTGCCCCTGATCGAAGAGAGCATTGCCCTCTATCGGCAACTGGATGATAAACCGGGCATTGCGGAAGCGCTGCGCGAATGCGGCTGGGTGGTTTACAACATGCATCTACCCAAGCGCACCATCGATTTATTCGAGGAAAGCCTGCAAATTTCCCGCGGCCTGGATGATAAACCTCAGATCGCTAATCTGCTAATTTCGGTGGTCTATGCCAGGGGACCACAGGCGATGGGCTATGCCCAGGCCAATACCTATCTCAGTGAAAGTCTGGCGCTTTTGCGCGAGGTGGGGCAGATGGATGGCATTGTCTATGCCTTACATACGCAGGGAACGGTGGCAATTGAATTTGGTCAGTACGCAACTGGGATCACGTTGCTCAACGAGGCGCTTGCGCTAGCCCGCAAGTTTGACGCTAAGCGCGACCTCGCCACGGTGTTGATGGGGCTTGGGGAAGCGATCCGCTATCAAGGGATTGCGCAAAATCAAACAGATGGTCAAACCCAAAGCAGTGGGCAAACGGCTAAACTGCATTTTCGCGAAGCCCATCAATTATTTCAGCAATTTGGCGACAAAGATGGCGCCATGATCACGTTGCACCATTTAGGCCAGGTTGAACATGCGGTGGGCAATGCGCAAGCCGCGACCGCGTCCTTCGTCCAAAGTTTAACCCTTTGCCGCGAGCTCAAAAACAAGCACATGACGGCACGTTGTCTGGTTGGGCTAGGCAGCGTTGCGCTGACCGGCGCCCAAGTTGAACGCGCTACCCATTTGTTGGCGGCGGCGCAGAACATCTTGGACACCCTGCCACCTTTTCTCGCGCCAGCGGATCTGGATGCGTATGCCCAGATGATAGCGAACGCACGAACTGCCCTCGGCGAAGATGGCTTCACATCGTGCTGGGCGCAAGGAAGCGCAATGACGACAGAGCAGGTGGTCCAATATGCGCTAGAAGCAGGGATATGACTTGTCGAGCAATCTGCTGTACAATTTGTGCCAAAAGTAATTTTCAATCGCGCTCCCTTCCATGGAACGGTGAACTGAGGAAACTATGGCTGACTATCAAACCATTCTGTACACAACCGACCACAGCGTCGCTACCATTACCATCAACCGGCCAGAGCGGCGCAACGCTGTGACGCAGGAAGTGCTCAGTGAACTTTTGCGGGCGTTTACGCGTGCTGGCGATGATGACAGCATCCGCGCGATTGTGCTGACCGGCGCGGGCAAAGGTTTTTGCGCCGGCCAGGATTTGAGCGCCTTTGGTGGCATCGCTTCGGGCGAACAGGTGCGCCGCGCCGTGCTTGACTATTACAAGCCACTGATCGCCTGCATGGTCACCCTGCCCAAGCCAATTATTGGGGCGATTAACGGTGCTGCCGCCGGCGCCGGTGCGTCATTGGCGCTGGCTTGCGATCTGCGCGTCATGGCCGAGGATGCCGTTTTGATGCAGGCGTTCAGCAATATCGGTCTGGTGCCGGACGCCGGTTCCAGTTGGTTTTTGGTGCGTTTGGTGGGCTATAGTCGCGCCTTTGAAATTGCGATTGGAGGTGAACGAATTTCGGCGCAACGCTGTCTCGAATTAGGCTTGACCAATCGCATGACGACGCCCGAACAATTGTTGACCGAAGCGCAAAGCTGGGCGCAACACCTGGCGCAGCGTCCCACCCTTGCGATTGGCTTGACGAAGCAAATCATGTTGCAAGCCACTCAGCAGAGCCTAGAAACGATTATCGAGTTAGAGGCCGAGTTGCAGGCGAAAGCAGTTGTCAGCCACGATCACAAAGAGGGCGTGACGGCTTTTATGGAGAAGCGCAAGCCGGTGTTTACGGGCAAATGATGTCCGCTCATGCGATTGATTTGGCACGGCGACTGTGGTAAAATATTGGGCAAGTCAGATTTTATGGCTATACGCCGTCAGGAGAAAATTGATGCCTGAGTTAATTTATAAAGAGCGAATACCGTCACCCGAAGAATTTCTACAAAATCTACAACAAGCGATGGATACGGCCAATCCTGTTGATGATCTGCTCATGCTCACGCGCCGGCTCTACGAATAGGAGCAAAAGTACAACATGCCTTCAGAAGATTTCTACAGAGGTTATCAAGCTGGCATTCTTGATGATGAATTGCAACACTGTCTAATGTGGTTTGCCATCTATGAAATATATATTGAGACAAGACAATTGCTTGAAAATGCCTTGGCCCAAGCCTCAATTCACTCGGAACCCGAAAAGGTTGCTGCGTGAACTTGTACTCATACCTTGCACGTCTCGAAGATATACTTTATTCACGGTGAGATGCCCTGATTGTAAAGAAATCAGTAGTGACAATTCGAAAGACTACCGTATTTGATGCGCAGGTGCGTTTTCATAATGGTTCAATCCTACTGATTAACGAGCAGATCAAAGTAACAGAAAATAGAAATGTGCAGCGAGTGAAGTATGTCTTTCACTACCAAAGTATAGATAGTAGGTTAATTTTTCGCTACGATAATTCACCGCATTATCCTCATCTTGCTACCTTTCCAGTCCACAAACATATTGTCAATTCTGTTATAGAAGCAGAACCACCTGACTTAGCCGATGTGTTACATGAGATCGATACCATCATATACGCAGGGACAACCAAGTGATGACGAATCCATCTAATTTACCCAGCCCCAACTTCAACCTGACCGATAAAGTCGCTCTGATCACTGGCGCCTCGCGTGGGATTGGTGCGGCGATTGCGTTGGCCTACGCCGCGGCGGGCGCGCAAGTGGTGTTGAGCAGCCGCAAACAAGGCGATCTGGATGAAGTCGCCGCCACGATTAAGGCTGCGGGCGGCGCAGCATTGGCGGTGGCCGCGCACACGGGCGATGCTGCCGCCGTGCAAGCGTTGATGGCGCGGGTAATTGACACCTTTGGTGGCGTGGATATTTTGGTTAACAACGCCGCCACTAATCCGCACTTTGGCCCGATTATGATGTCTGAGATGAGTCATTGGGACAAAATTTTGGATGTCAACGTCAAGGGTTATTTTCGCATGGCCAAAGCCTGTGCCGAAAGCATGCGGGCGCGTGGCGGTGGCAAGATCATCAACATGGCGTCGGTGGCCGGCAGAGCGCCGCAGCAAGGAATGGGCATTTACTGTGTGAGCAAGGCCGCGGTGCTGATGCTCACGGAAGTGCTCGCCGCAGAACTAGCCGCCGACAACATCCAAGTCAACGCGATTGCGCCTGGTTTTATCAAGACGAAATTCAGCAGCGCGATCTGGGGCAACCCAGCCGTGAACGAAGCCGTGATCAAAGCCATTCCGCAACATCGCATCGCCGTCCCCGAAGAATTGACCGGCATCGCCCTCTACCTGGCGGCTCCGGCCTCTAGTTTCACCACCGGCGCCACCTTTACAATTGACGGTGGACAACTGATCAACGATCAACTGTGAAGGGTTAATCGTCTGGGTGCTAAGGAATGACGCTCAAATAAGCTGTGTATTTCTGAGATTAGAGATTTTTGGTCCGTAATCTCCAATCTCCAAATTATTCAATCGCTCATCTTAAACACTTGAGCCACTCACCCTTCACCCTCAGAAAGCTTGTCATGGCCCAGCTGTTTGCCATCTTTATCAACATTCTTATGCCGGTCTTTAGCTTGGTGCTGCTCGGTTATTTGGTGGGGCCGCGCTTACAATTTGAGACGCGCACGCTCTCGCGTTTTGCCTATTACATCCTGACCCCAGCTTTTTTGTTTAACGTGTTGAGCGGCGCACACATTCCGGCAACGTTGGCCTTGCGGATGGCAGCGTTTATCCTAACCGTGGCGCTGAGTGGCGTGGGGCTGGTCTGGTTGATCGCCCGTTGGGCAGGTTTTACGCCCGAAGTGACGGCTGCGCATGTCCTGGTGGCTGCCTTTGGTAATGTCGGTAACTTTGGTCTGCCGATCATTCAATTCAAGCTGGGCGATGGGGCGTTGGCGGCCGCTTCGTTTTATTTTCTCATCCTCAGTACCTTTGGCTTTGTGATTGGCATTGTGGCGGCCAGTTGGAGCAAAGGCCGTGGTTGGGGCTCGCTTGTCACCGCGTTCAAAACGCCCGCAATTATTGCGGCGCTGCTGGCTTTTCTGGTGAATTGGCTTGATCTACCCGTTCCCTTATTTCTGCAGCGCTCAACGGCGTTGCTGGCGGCGGCTATGATTCCCACCATGCTGGTTGTATTGGGCGTGCAATTGGCAGGCATGGAACGCCCTAAACTCACGCGCGATGTGCTGTTGGCCAGCGGTGTCCGCCTGTTGGTAGGGCCGCTCTTGGCGATGGCATTGGCCACGGTTTTTGCCCTCACCGGTGTGGAGCGCGGCGCGGGCATTTTGCAGGCCAGTATGCCCACGGCTGTTTTGGCCGTTTTAATTGCGATGGAACATAACCTGCTGCCCGATTTTGTAACGACCGCCGTCTTGTTTTCCACATTGGCAAGCGCACTGACTTTAACCATTGTGTTGGCGCTGATCTAATGCAAGGTAGCACATTGACCACAAGCGTGGTTTGTGCTTTGATAGGCCGGTGTATGATTTTAATCACGACACTTTTTAGACGTTTTTACTGAATTTTGTCTGCGTTCATGCCAGCCAGGAGGTAAACAATGCAAGACCGCTTGCAGATAGCACAAGGCGACATTACAAAACTGTCGGTTGACGCGATTGTCAATGCCGCGAACAGTTCGTTGCTCGGCGGGGGCGGCGTCGATGGCGCGATTCATCGCGCCGCTGGACCAGGCTTGCTGGCTGAATGCCGAACACTGGGTGGTTGTCCTACAGGTGAGGCAAAGATCACTAGCGGCTACAATTTGTCCGCCCGCTACGTGGTTCACACGGTCGGCCCGGTCTGGCATGGCGGCAAGCAGCAGGAAGATGAATTGCTGGCAAGCTGTTACCGGAATTCACTGGCATTAGCAGAGCAGCACTCAATCAAAAGGATTGCCTTTCCTTCAATTAGCACTGGCGTATATGGCTTCCCGATCCAGCGCGCCTGTCGGATTGCCTTGCGCGAAATCCAACTTTTTCTGGCGCGTAACAGTACGGTGGAAGCAGTGGTATCGATCTGTTTTTCATCCGTTGATTATTACATCTATTTGGATGCATATGAGGAAATTTTTAAATAGAACCCGAAATCAATTATTTATTCAACAGCGTTATTTCAATTTCATCGATCAAGAAAGGAAGGTTAGGCGCAGCAAAATCTAATCCTGGCGCCGTTATACGATGATGCTTGATATTGGGTGGAACATGCTTATGATGAGGATGAGTAGCTGCCAGCGTTAAATCGTTCGGATGCGGTTGCGAGTCATACCAATAGAGTTGTTCAGTACTAAGCTATACTTCGTAGCCGTAATCTTCAATAAGCAGTAAACCGGTATCCCAAATTAGACGTTCATAAATCAAGAGTCTGTATCCGTCTGGAAATGTAAGCTCACCGGTCAGTTCTGCAAAAAAGCGGCCATGTCTGGCCACAGTCAGTGTTGAACTAACAATTTGTTTATGTTGAGCTGGCAACGTATAAACAAAAATCTCGTAATCACGCAGGGACAGGAATGGATTCATGACGGGCTGTTTTCTCAATGATTTCGGCAAGGGTTTGCGTTTGAGCGCGTAGGGGTTGAATTACTGCTTGGTACTGTGTACGTCGACGCAACCAAATCTTATGTGCACTAGCCCACGCTGCCCAATCGCGAACCCATGCCTGATTTGGCGGCTCTTCGCCACCCGTGTAAGATTCGAAAAACGTTTCGGAAAGCACGCCGTACTTGCGTTCAAAGATACGCATCTCGTCTTCAAGCGCGTAAATGTCGAGCAGAATATCCTCTAATGTCATCTTTTTTACCTCTGAACCAGTAGCTGAATCGAGACTAGTACGACAACGTTAAATTAGAATGCGCCAAATCGCTTCTGCTGCAAGTACGGCATGACAAACCTGCGATTTGCACCTAATTTTCAAGAGCAACGATGCTAGTGGGTTCGTCGCCATTTTGCCGTTCAAATGTTGGCGCAAAA
>JBBREZ010000263.1:0-9771 GCA_038225095.1 Caldilineales bacterium | reverse complement strand
AGATTATTTGGAATAACGGCGGATAGGCGCTAGATAGACAAGTACACAGGGATACAGGTTGTGGATCCCTGTGTACTTGTCTACCGTTCGGCTGAGACGTTCGACGCGACTTCGGCGTGAGCGCTCAGTCGAACGCTCAGTCGAGTCGCTCACGGTTCGGCTGAGGCTCACCTCGAAGCGTCGAAGCCTGTCTCCCCTGTGGTTATTTATTCCGAATCATGTTTATTGATCTTCCTTATCTGTACAGGTTTATCACTCGATATGGCGCACGTTCGGTTGACGGGTAAATTTCAAGTGGTAGGCGCAACTAATCGCAAATCCTGGTGTTTTGAACTTGCAGTAAATATGCTAACCGCACGTTAATGTTGACAGGTGTTGGTGGTCTGGTTACAATGGCCTGATGTAGCTGCATAATCTTGCTGCAATCAAGTAGAGAATTTTGCAAACCGGCGGGAGATCGATATATTGGAGCTCAATATATCGATAAATTCATGATCAAAGCAGTTGAAAAAATGATTGTAAAAATCTCCATCATCGTTGATGGTTGATAGTAGAAGCGTATGGCTTGTTTACAACATTCCACGTGATGAACTTTTGAATCGAAATATTGGCCCTATTTAATGATCAGACATACTGAAAGAGGAGAAAAAGTTATTATGGCCGCAAGTGCTTTTGAGCGAGTACGTGATATTATCGTCGAACAATTAGGCGTAGAGCCGGATGAAGTGACGATGGAAGCCAACTTCCGTGATGATCTAGAAGCGGACAGTCTTGACCTAGTTGAGTTGATTATGCAGTTTGAAGAAGAATTTGGCGGCGAGATCAGTGATGAAGAAGCCCAAAAAATCGTTACAGTGGGTGATGCTGTTAAATTCCTAGATACGTAGACCAATCGAGCATGATCAATTGGGGGTTGCGTTCAATTGAGCATTGTTCGTTGTTTCGTCCTACCCCAGGTGAGCTAGCGTAAGTGCGAGCTCACCTTTTTGTTTGTTCGCATAAAGCTGTGGACCAAAATCTTGCTATGCCACCCACATTTTCGCTGGTGATCAATGCCGGTGGTCAAAGTCGTCGCATGGGCCAGGACAAAGCGTTACTAACCGTGCCAACCAGTGGTCAGCCGCTATTGCACCATATCATACAGCGTTTGCGCCATTTGCCTATCGAGCAGTTGATCGTCGTCTCCAACCATTTAACGGTGGCACCATTCGAACTGCCGGTTACTTTTGTGCCCGATGCTTATCCTGGTGCTGGTGCATTGGGCGGGATTGCCACTGGGCTACAACTGTGCAAAGCCTGGGGTATTTTTGTGGCCTGTGACATGCCACTGGTTAACCCGCGCGTCTTCCAATTTTTATGTGAGCTAGCCAATGAACAAAATGCCGAAGGTGGCGACCAATGGGAAGCAGTCGTACCGCATATCGATGGCTATGCCCAGCCGCTGCATGCACTTTACCAGCGCAGAGTATTGCCAGCGATCCAAAAACGCCTAGCTGCTGGTGAATTGCGCGCCGCCAGCTTTTTGGATGATGTGCGCGTGCGCTGGGTGAGCGAAACAGAATTGCGCCCAATTGATCCCGATTTTCATTCGTTTTTTAATGCTAATACACCAAAGGAATGGACAGCAGCGATCCGGTGGCTGGAAAACGAAGTTTAGACAGTGATGATTGGCTTAGGCTTAGCGGGATTAGGCTGGTGTTTCTGGTTGGCAGCCAGATAGGTAGACAGGTAGATTCCACTTGTCTACCTATCTACCTGTCTACCTACGATTAAACATGCAACTCTGCCACAATTTAATGGCTTAACACGCGAATGACCGAAACGACTTTTCCATTAATGCGTACCTTGTTGGCAGGTCGGATAATCGGACTGTATTCGGGATTCGGGTTGGCCGGTTGCAGCCGTACATTCTTCCCTTCGCGATAGAGATATTTCAAGGTTGTCTCCTCATCGCCTTCAATCCAGGCCGCCACCATATCGCCATCGTTGGCCGTCTCCTGGTGATGCAAAATGACAATATCACCATTTAAGACGCTGGCATCGATCATAGAGTTGCCTTGCACCCGCAAGGCGAACAACTCGTCGCTATTGCCCAGTAAACCGCCAGCAATTTCAATCCAATCTTCAGGGTTGACCGGATCGCGTGCTTCGACTTTAATCGGTTCACCGGCCGCAATCTTGCCTAGAATGGGCACTCGGAACCGATTTAACTCGCGCGTGCGCATGCTAGACGCCGCAGAACTAGACATAGAGGCTGTCACCGGGTTAATCTGCTCGTGATCGACAACGCCCACTTCGACCAAGCGCTCCCAATTGAGGCTGATTCCACGACTGACTTCTTTGCGCCGGATCAACAAATCTTCTTCCACTAATTTTGCCAAATTATAATTTACGACCGAGGTGCTGGAGATGCCCACCTTTTCGCCAATTTCGCGAATGGTTGGCGGAAACTTGTTTTCACGGAAAAACGCGATAATAAATTCCAGGATGCTTCTCTGCCTGGTTGACAATATGGTCATGGTCGAGCCCTTTCATGGTGCGATAGCAAAGTTGCGGTTGGTTTGTAACAACCGCACAAAATATACAGTAAAATAGGCAAGGGTAAGGATTTACTTATACTGGGCAAGCGATTGGTTGTGCAAAATATTGTACCCAGTATAGGTGGTTGGGAATTCCTGAATAATCCAAACTAACCCAAATTTCCCAAATCCGAACAAATGTTTCCCAACTATCCCAAATTGTAGCAGAACATTTGAGCGGTGTCAAGAACGAAAAGCACGTTTGTTCTGAATTGCTACGAACAGGAGATTTAAGAAATTAGAAATAAAAAAAGGGGCGACTAGCCTATGGAAACCCATAGGCTAGTCGCCCCTTCTGCATATACTGAGCACCTAAAACTACTTGAGCATAACCAAGCTATCTGACGATAGGCTTGTGCTGATCGGCGCTTAGGCGTAGCGATTCAACAACTTGGCGCGTAGAGATTGGCGATGGTTGCCCTGTAATCTCCAATCTCTACGCGCCGAAATCGACAACTTATTTAAGCGTCATTCCTTAGTCTAAGCCTGCGTCCGCCATATACTGCTGAAAACGTTGCCAATAAGCCGCTCGATCGGCTGCACCAGCCGTTGGGTCGGGGAAGCGTTGGTCGGCCTTTTGTTGACCGCGTTGCATCGCGGTTTCCATATCAATTCCACAAAGATAAGCGATTTTGAAGAGCATGACTTGCAGATCGCTTAATTCTAGCGCCAGTTCGTCGCGCACCTGGTCAAGCGTGGGTGGCTTTAAGGCTCGATAGCCTTCCACCATTTGTACTAATTTGCTGATTTCGCCCAGTTCTTCGAGCGCGTGTAACAAAGTATGGCTTGGCAATACCCGATCCCAGGTGCGTGCTTTATCCCACGCTTCCAGCCACTCTTGATATTCGCGAATCTGCATAGCTGCCTCAGGTCAATTCTTATAGCCGAATCAATTAGACTTAATCCTTACCTTTACTGATTGCTTGTTTTGCCATCGATTGCAGCCGGCGCAGGAACTCTGCCGATTTGGGTTGCCGTTCGAGTACAGTCAGTAAATACCGATACAGGATATTTTCGACGCGCAGCATGATTAAAGGGCGCACCACCAACGTTCGCACTTCGGACCAGTCGCGGCTTTGTAAAAAGCGCAAGACTTTGAGTACATCCGGTTCAAGCGCCTCAACGTCATGTTGGCCTCTGGCACACGTGGGGCAATAGACGCCGCCTTCGCTCAAATTGATAAAATTGGTGACAGGCGTTAATGGTTCGTTACAGGCCAAACAATGGAAAAGTTGGGGTTGAAAGCCGGTGATAGTCAGCAGGTGTAACTCAAACCAGCGCAATAGCAAAGGCGGATCATAAGGCGTCGCGCTGTGGCTTTGTTCATCCAATTCGCGCAGCACAAAGAGTAGCAATTCCCATAGCGGCAAGTTATCGTCATCCGCTTCGGTGAAAGAGTTGACCAACTCGCCCACATAGCTGGCGCAACCGATCGCATCCAGGCTTTCGCGCAGATGACGGAAATTTTCGACCGTTACGGCTTCGGTCACAATATCCCAGGTGCGCGCATTGGCAATGAACAACGACGCATGGGTAAAGAGCTCCAGATGACCGGCTTTGCGACTCGTCGTCTTACGAATGCCTTTGGCAATTAATTCTAATTTGCCCAGCGCTGGCGTAAAAATCGTCAAAATGCGATCTGCATCACTATAATCGCGCCGGTTTAAGACGACGGCATGGGTTCGATAGGTACGTTCTCGGTGGTTCATAAGCAAGCTATCTTGATAATCATTCTGTCCATAAACAGACACAAACCAGCAGGCGGTACATGGGTAAAGCCAGATCTTTTCTGGACATCCACCTATACTTTAGCTAGCATCATTATACCATAACACGAACAAAAACTCCGCCGCGGCGAAGCCTTTGTTTGATGAGATTCGGCGAATTGTAGCCAAACTGATGATATGAAAGTTAAAATTTATTTCGGCCAAGTGTACTGTGCATCCTCCGAGAGGAACACTCCCAGTTGCGAGCACTCCCAGTTGCGAGCACTCCATGAAAATGGAAAAAGCATAAAAAAGAGATTGCAACCGAAATTGCAATCTCCGCAGTACCCCTAAGGGGATTCGAACCCCTGTCGCAGCCTTGAAAGGGCTGAGTCCTGGGCCACTAGACGATAGGGGCGCTGATAAACAGACGCTCACACGCAATACTACTGGCTGGCCCAGTGGAAAAAGTATAACAGGCGTCGCTGGAATCGTCAAATTTGTTTGGCTACAAAGCATTTTTGTCGCTATGTTACTCTATGGTAGACTGCCTACAATTTGTATTTTTGTAGATGTTTGTATTTTTGTAGATGAAGGAGAACGTGTGGATCGTCTGATCGTTGCCTGTGTCCAGCAGCGCATGCGTCTGCCCGCAACGCTGGATGCCTATCGCGAAGATTTGCGGCGCTTTTTGCGCATTGCCGAGACAAAACGGGCGCGCCTAGTCGTCTTTCCTGAACTGGCTGGTTTGATGGTGGCCCCGCCATTGCTGAAAGACGTGCGCTCAACGTTGCTCAAACGCGCTGACCGTGGCAAGCGGCGGCGGGCTTCGGTTGCGCAGCGGCTAACTGGCTTGCTGGCCTACTATGCAGGGGGCGTGTTGCGCGCTGATTTTCGTAAAAGTTTGGCCGCCCTGATGGATGTGGCGCCCAATGATGTTTGGCAAGCGTACACTAGTCTGTTCGGTGGTTTGGCGCGCGAGTTTGGCATGACAATTGTCGCACCCAGCGCCTATTTGCCTGATCCACTCGACGGCGTGATTCGTAATCTGGCGGTTGTCTTTGGCAGCGCTGGCGAACGGCTTGGCTATCAGGCCAAAGTGTTGTTGCCGTCTGAGGACCAAGCCCTGATTCGAGCTGGTTCCACTTGGGATGTAATCCCCACCGAAGTCGGCGCGCTGGGCTTGATGTTGGGGAGCGATGCGCTCTATCCAGAAGTGGGCCGCTTACTCGCTTATCAAGGGGCAGAAATTTTGATTGTATTGGGTGCCTGTCCCACGGTCGAGCTTTATCAAAAAGTCCGTACCGGCGCATTGGCGCGCATGCAAGATAATCAACTCTTTGGCATCGTGAGCTTTTTGGTGGGCGAGAATGAATTGAGCGCAGCGCATGCGCCGTTGATTGGTCGTTCGGCTATTCTCGCGCCGCAGGAGTTAACGCCGCGCCGCAATGGCGTTTTAGTGGAGATAGGCAACCAACGCAGTGAAGGCGTCTTGACGGCTGAGTTGGATTTTGTTAGCTTGAAAGACCTGTGGGAATCCTCCGATCCACCAGTGCGTAAAATGTTGCCAGTGGAGCAGGCCGGCCAGATATTGGCCAAACTTTATCAAAAACTTCAGACTTTGCCGCGCCTGGCCCCGCAAGAACAGTTGCCAGCAACCATTCGCAGCGAAGTAGCCGCCCTCCCAACGCTGTTGTCCACCCTCAGGAAGGACGCTATTCCTTTGGACGATTTAACCGTGCTCAGCAGCCTGACCAGCCATTGGCCCTTGCATGGGAGCAACCAGCCCCTTAAACCGGCCGGGACCAATCTGACCGATTTAGCTGAACTGCCAGATAATTTGTTGGATGATCTAGATCGACAGAAGAGCGCACTGTCGCGTAAAGCCGCGCCCGAAACAATGGTGGATGATGAGACAGACGAAATGGATGCGTTGCCAGACATCAACAATGAGCGGGGATAAAGCTGACTGGTGTAGCGGCCACTTCGTTCGCGGGCATTCTCCAGCTAAAAAGGGAGAATGATAATTTGCGAATTGGTAACGATTCAGGCGTAGCGCTGCACAGGTAGTAGGTAAACAGGAATACAGGGCATATTACCTGCCTCCGTCCCATCTACTGATGGGCATCTACACAAGGGTTGAACAGTTACGCGAATTGTTACTATGCCTATTTGACAGTGATCAGGCAACTTGATATGATCGCCATTCAGATTCTCTTAGTTTTTCCATTCTCTGGACTTTTTAATTACGGCATGGGTCAAGCTATGTGCATGATCAAGCATCGTTTTGGCGGCGAGCATTTTGCCGCCAGCAATAAAAAGAGCAATAAGCCTTGCCTGGACCCTACGTCTGGTTACCCGCGCTTGCTCTGATTTCGTGAGAACAGCAACCGGCCATCCAGATGGATAGGCCGGTTTCTTTTTGCCTGCGACTGGTGTGCCAGACGCTAGATTTGTAGACGGGTAGGTGATTGTTATTACGCTGTAGGTTTAACGTGTCGGGCAGGCGGCAGAATAATTGCGTAAGTTTTGTTTTTAGTCAACAAGGAGCTCAAAATCGTGAGTCTTGACAAATTTTCCATTATTGAATCCACCTTGCGCGAAGGCGAGCAGTTTGCCAACGCTTTCTTCACTAGCGAGCAGAAAATTGAGATCGCCCATTCGCTGATCAATTTTGGGGTAGAATACCTGGAATTGACTTCACCGGCGGCCAGCCCCCAAAGCCGGCTTGACTGTGAACGCATTGCCAGCTTGGGCTTGCGCGCTAAGATTTTGACCCATGTGCGCTGTCATATGGACGATGCAAAACTGGCGATTGACACGGGCGTAGACGGGATTGACGTTGTTTTTGGCACGAGCAGCTATCTGCGCGAGTTTTCGCACGGCAAAGATATTCCCTATATCATCGACTCGGCGATTGAGGTGATTGAATTCGTCAAAAGCCAGGGCCTAGAAGTGCGCTTTAGCAGCGAAGATAGCTTTCGCAGTGATCTAGTAGATCTCCTAACCATTTATCGTGCTGTGGACAAGATCGGCGTCAACCGGGTTGGGATTGCCGATACCGTAGGGGTTGCCAACCCGCGCCAGGTCTATGATTTGGTGCGCACCTTGCGCAGTGTGGTCCATTGTGATATTGAATTTCACGGCCATAACGACACCGGTTGTGCAATTGCCAACGCCTATTGTGCCTTAGAAGCGGGCGCAACCCATGTTGACACCTCCATTCTGGGCATTGGCGAACGCAACGGGATTACGCCGCTCGGTGGCCTGGTGGCCCGCATGTATACCTACAATACAGAGTCGATTCGCCAGAAGTATAACTTGCCGTTGCTGCGCGAGGTGGAAAATTATGTAGCGGGCTTGGTCAGTGTCGATGTGCCTTTTAACAATTATATTACCGGTTACACCGCCTTTACGCATAAGGCTGGCATCCACGCCAAGGCCATTCTCAACAATCCTAGCACCTACGAAATTCTTGATCCAGCCGATTTCGGCTTGACGCGCTATATCCATGTGGCGCACCGGCTGACCGGTTGGAATGCGATTAAGCAGCGCGCCGAGCAATTGCAACTGAGCTTGAGCGACGACGACATCAAGCTGATTACGGCGCAAATCAAAGTGCTGGCTGATCAGAGAAACCTGAGCCTGGATGATGTGGATGTGTTGCTGCGTAACTATCACAACCCAAGTGTTGAACCAGAAACGTTAGAATCAATGGCGGCTGACTAAGCGACAAGCGTAGGTTCTGTTGCCATTTGTGAGCAGCCACGAATAAATTCGCGCCCTGGGGGCTCCCGCTGACAATAGGAAGTCGGGGTCGCTTCTACTGAAGCGCACCCTCTGGGTGCAGGCACTAAATCCTAGTCGCTGTGGCGACTTGTTATTGTCAGCCGCGGGATTTATCCCTGCCAATGAGAATTATCAACAGAGATTAAATGAGAATGACCACCAATATTCCTGATCCGCAACCCTGGCAAACGCTGGCGACCCGCGCTGTTTTTCAGAATCGCTGGCTACAAGTATGGCTGGATGATGTGGCGCTGCCAGATGGCCGCCAGTACGAATATACCCGTCTGCAAGGGGCCGGTGTGGGCGTGGGCGTGATCGGCTTTAACGCCAACGGCGAAGTTTTGCTGGAACGTGAATACCGGCACGGTGTCAATCAGGTCGTCTGGCAAGTGCCCGGCGGTTTGGCCAAGGCGGATGAAGATCTGCAACTGGCTGGTTTGCGCGAATTAGCAGAAGAAACTGGCTATGCGCCCATCGCCGTCACAACGGCGGATGTGCGCTACCTGGGCATGATTTGGGATAACCCTGGTTTTAGCCCCATGTGCAGCCACATTTACGCCGTGTGGAACTTGATCCCAACCGGCAAAACCCAACGCGACCCCGCTGAATTTGTCACGCTGCACTGGGTGACGGCGGCCTGGCTGAAAGAAGCCGTGCGCAGCGGCGCGATCAAAGATCGGGTTGTCGTCGCTGCCGTGGCGTATTTGTTATTGAATGGATGGCTAGATGGGTAAGCGCTGCTCGTTACGCCCGGGAACCCTATGGGTGCCGTCGTAATGTATTCTGGACGCCGCGGATGAGTATATCCGACTGCGTCCCCGCTGTCGCATACGCCTCACTATGTCTGGTGCACTCCACTCGACGCTGGAGCGTGCGGAACGAGCGGCTTGTTTACCCTTTATTGACGATAGGCGATTACCAATGACCAATCAAACCTATTCACCGCAAACTTTTGCTCAAAAAGCGTTGGCGCGCGCCGCCGGTTTAGAACACGTTGAAGTCGGACAGGTCGTCGATGCCCGCCCGGATGTCGTGCTCAGCCATGATAACACGGCTGCCATCCGCCAAATCTGGCTGGAATTTGGCCAACCACGCGTGCTGATCCCAGACCGGATGGCGATTACGTTGGACCATGCTGTGCCAGCGCCAACGACCAAACATGCGCAGAATCATGCTGAAATTCGCGCCTTCGTGGCCGAACAAGGCATTCGCAATTTCTGGGAAGTGGGGCGCGGCATCTGTCATCAAGTGTTGAGCGAAGAAGCGATTGTTTTGCCCGGTCAGACGGAGTTAGGTTCCGATTCGCACACGACGCATTTTGGTTGGCTCTGCGCGTTTGGCGCGGGCATCGGGCGCAGCGAAGTGGCCGCGCTCTGGACGACCGGTGAACTGTGGATGAAAGTACCGGATACCTTGCACATTGTGCTAGAAGGCACACTGCCGCCCGGTGTCACCGCCAAAGATTTTACCCTGCGTGTGATTGGCGATCTCGGCGCGGATGGCGGCATTTACACGGCGTTAGAATTCAGCGGCGCCGGCATTACGGTGCTCTCGCTCGAATCGCGCATGGTGATCCCGAACATGATGGCCGAAATGGGCGCCAAAAATGCCTATCTTGCGCCGGATGATAAGGTGATTGACTATCTGGCGGCGCGCAAGGCAAAAAGAGAAAATCAGATGGCCGGGGGCGAACCTTT
>JBBREZ010000262.1:0-9775 GCA_038225095.1 Caldilineales bacterium | reverse complement strand
GTCAGGTCTCGATCCCTATATCGTTATTTATTTTTCTGGATTGGCCTAAGTTGCAGCAATAGTTAAAAAGCGAACAACGGCATAGCTTACACTAACTCAGAATTAATGGAAGCCTATTGTACCATATAAACGACAAAACGCTATTCATTCAACGGTTAAAATGCATTGGCTTTTTGGCTAGAAAACCGTAAAAGGGTGGTAGATCGCCTTACCCTGATGAAAGTTAAATTTACTTCGATAAAGTGTAGTAAGCATGCTCAGATGCGTCCTTCTTGCCCGCAGAGACGCATCTGAGCATGCTTACTACACGGCGTGATCATGGAGGGCGCGACCAAGTGAGTGCATTGCACTGGTCAGGCCGAGTTTGTTTATCCACTCAGGTGATGACCAATGCGCTGCACGCTGCGACCGCGCCCCCAATCTGAAATACGCCCAAAGTTCATTGACGCAAACGCATGTGAAGGGTATAATTAAAATTCTTCACCACGCGACCTACCCTTAAACAAAGCAAAGTTACATTTCGCTTGCCTGGGCAAGCAATGCTTGGCCTACAGATAGGCGCACACGCCGGAGCACGACTGTTATGCAGATTGACCTGGAACTTTACCGCCGCACAGTGAAGGTAGCCACCAAACCGTTCGTGCGTCTATCCGCCATCGACATTAGCCCCGATTTGCCGCAAAAGACGCTGATCTTCATCCACGGTTTCGGCGGCCAAGCGATCCAATGGCGCTATCAGTTAGAGCACTTTGCGCTGGCCCACCGCGTCATTGCCCTAGATTTGCGCGGCCACGGGCGATCCGACAAACCCGCAGGCGACTACACGATGCCCGAAATTCTGCGCGATCTAGAAAACGCGCTGGCGCTTCTACAAATTGCTGAACGCTTTATCCTCATCGGCCACTCGTTTGGCGGCGCGCTGGCAACGGAATATGCGTTGGCCCATCCTGAACGGATTGAGCATCTGATCCTAATCGCCACGGCTGGCGAATTTCGGCTGAACGGGTTCACGCGCTTTCTCTTTCGCTTGCCGCTTGCGATTTTACGCCCCACAGAACCATTGACGCACGCTTGGCTGCAAGCGCCTTTTCACGTGCTCAAGCCCTGGTATCAGAACACGCTGTCCCAATGGCAAGGCTGGGAACGTTTTCGGGCTTTAAAAATTCCTACATTAATTATTCGCGGGCACCTGGATTTTCTCTTTGAAAAGCCGATGTTCGATAAGGTGGCAACGACCATCCCTAACGCGGAAGATGTCGATGTCGGCGCGTCTGGGCATCTCGTCATGTTAGAGCGGCGCGACGCCGTCAATCGGGCGATTGAGCGGGTGCTGGACGGGCCAACCATCCGTTCCTGGCGCACCGACAATCAGGCCGATGAAGCTGCCACGCGCAGCGCGCTGTTGCGCAAACGACCCTGGCTGGCCCATTACGAACAAAATGTCCCCTTCACGATGGCGACGCCGCATGTGCCTTTGCCTTTTTTGTTGGAATCGGCGGCGCGCCGCTTTCCACGCCAGATCGCCGTGCAATATGAAGGAACGCAGATCAGCTATCAACAACTCGACGAATGGGTCAACCGTTTTGCGAATGGGTTGCTGACGCTCGGCGTTCGTAAGGGTGAACGAGTTATGTTGTTGCTGCCCGATCTGCCCCAGTTTATCATCGCGTTTTATGGCGCCCTGAAAGCCGGTGCAGTGGTCGTTTTAACCCCACCCCAGATCGAAAGCGGTGAATTGTTAGGTCAACTCCAGTCAACAAAGGCCAAAGTTCTGGTGACCATCTACGAAAGCAGCGAAATTGCCGGTCAGATGCAGCGCGCCACACCGCTTGCGCATGTGATCTTCACACGCAAAGATGAATGGTCGAATGGATCTGTGCCAGTGAGTCCAGCGAACAGCCAGAACCAGGCTGGTGTTCATCATTTTATCAAGCTGCTAGAAAATCAGAGCAACGTCGCGCCAGAAATGACGATCGCAGATACAGAGTTGGCACTGATCCAATACACCAGTGGCACCACCGGCGCAGCCAAGGGTGTCATGCTCTCGCACCGCAATCTGTTGGCCAATACCTTGCAAACGCGCCAGTGGATGCCCACGGCCCAGGAGGGGAAAGAACGCTTTCTGTGCGCGCTTAGCTTCTCGCACATGTACGGGTTGACCACGACGCTGAATCTACCGCTGGCACTGGGGGCCACGCTCATTATCGAACCCGGCTTTGACCTCGCGCGCGTGTTGAACGCGATCAAACGCTACAAACCGACGATCTTTCCGGGCGTGCCGGGGATGTATGTCGCGATTAATAACTTCCCCGATGTACGCAAAGTAGGCATCGAGTCGATCAACGTCTGTATCAGTGGCTCGGCGCCGTTGCCGGTGGAAGTACAAGAAGGCTTTGAGAAATTAACCAAAGGCCGCTTGGTGGAAGGCTACGGCTTGACCGAGGCTGCCCCTGTCACCCATGCCAACCCACTCAACGGGCGGCGCAAGGTCGGCACGATTGGCATTCCGCTGCCCTCAACCGAAGCCACCATTTTCGATCTAGCCAGCAGCGAATCCAGTGTGGACATTGGTCAGATTGGCGAATTAGCCGTGCGCGGGCCGCAAGTGATGTTGGGCTATTGGCAACAACCGGAAGCGACGGCCCAGGTCTTACGCCCGGATGGCTGGCTGCTGACTGGCGATGTGGCGCAAATGGACGCGGAAGGCTATTTCCGCATTATTGCGCGCAAAGCCGACATGTGGTATCCCGACCGGGCCACGAATGCCAGCCATGAACCGGCCTTCCCGCGCGACATCGAAGAAGTGCTCTACGAAGTGCCCCAGATCAAGGAAGCGGCAGTGATTGCGATGGCTAATCAACCGATTGCGTTTGTCACCACCAATCCAGATCGACCCACCGCCGAGGCGTTGCTCGCCTACTGTCGCCGACGCTTGCCGCCAGAATTGGTGCCGCGCCTGGTGATCTTCGTTGATGAATTCCCACGCAATTTTATCGGCAAAATTCTGCGCAAGGAATTGGTGAAACGCTTTGAACATTTGAAGAATCTCAGTGAGTTTAAAGCTTCGTCTTGACTCACTTGCCCCTACTACCCGTTGGTTCCTACCCCAAAACTCAAATTGTCAACCGAACCTAGTTAGCCAGCCGCGTGATCTAGATCACACCTCGTTGATGTTCTTCCCTATATTGCTATTCCCCTTTTTGGATTAAGATCGTCACTAGCACACAGTGGCGCAAAGAGCCTTCGGACCACGATTTGCACACAGAGCTATTCACATTACCTCAGGTAGCGCAAACGTCATCACTACTCTTTTTAACCCTCTGCCCCCTGCTGTGGTTGTCGTCAAGTATTTTTTTCTTAAAGCAGCGCCATTCGGCGCAAAGGAAATCGATCATGAACACAGTTACAATTCCGCTTCATCCACCACCAGTTCATGTACCACAGCGGCGCTTTTGGCTTGTCTGCGCTTGGTTGCTGGCAAGCCTGTTTGCCCTTGTGCTCGCCCAGCCGCTACATGCGCAAGCAGCCGGCCCGCCCCTTACGGCGGAGCCAATCTCGATTCCGTTTTCGGATGTTGCGCCCAAAATCGATGGGCGCTGTGATGTCAACAACGAATATGGCAGCGCCTTCATCGGCACAATTATCTATGCGACTGGTGGGGGTGGCAAGGTTTATCTGCAACACGACAACGCCAATCTTTATGTCTGTATGCTAGGCGCAGCTGGTCAACGTAACGACCGTTTTGCATCGGTTTATTTGGACCCGAACAACAGCCGTGATCCGTTGGCGCAAAAAGATGATGATGCCCTGCGCGTGGATGTCATCTCGAACACCCTGCATTCGTTGGTGGGGGATGCGGTTGGCGACTATACGCCAGCGGCCATTGCCGGTTGGACAGCCGTGGCGCAACCTGGTGACAATGCTGAATGGTCCATCGCGCTGAACCTGGTGCAGTCACAATGCGGCAAGCCGTTCAACATAGCCGTCTATCATGAGTGGCTGTTCAAGGTGGGCGATGCTGGCGGCTGGCCCAGCAACATTGCCTTTAACCAACCCCAGACCTGGCAGGCAGCGCTGCTGGGTGGTGTCGGCGGCGTGCCCCAAGTGTGTGAGCCGGATTTGACCGTCACCAAGAGTGGCCCAGCTACGGCCAACGTCGGTGCATCGTTCGATTATACGATTACGGTTAAAAACAATGGCAATGCCATTGCCCACAGTGTGATGGTTAGCGACACGCTGCCGGCCACCGTGCATTTTGTGGCGGCGACGCCAGCTAGTTGCACGCACTCCGGCGAAGCGCTGGACGGTACGGTGCAGTGTTCGCTCGGTGATCTGGCTGCCGGCGACAGTCAAATGATCACCATTACAGTCCAGCCGACGGCGGTTGGTTTTGTCTCCAATACGGCGATTGGCGCCAGCAAGGACAACGACCGCAATTCGCAGGACAACTCGTCAACCGTGCGCACCAAAATCAATGAAGCTACGCAACCGCACGGCAAAATCGCCTATGTCTTCCGCAAGGATGTTCCAACGGCCAACGATTTCAAGACCCTGTTGGAAAACAATGGCTTCACCGTGCAATTGGTTCGCTGTCCGGCAGTACCCACCACCGATTTTGCCGTCTTCGATGAGATTATCATTGCCGACGACACGGGCAATCTTAACCAGTGGTCTTGTGCGCCAGGGCAGGAACCCCATATTGCCAGCGCCAACAAACCGATGATTGGCCTGGGTGAAGGTGGTTACGCCTTCTTCGGCCAGCTTGGCAAACCGATTGGTTGGCCGCATGGCTGGCACGGCCCGCTGGACCGCATCGTCGCCGCCGATCCAATGTTGAGTTACTTCCATGTTCCGTTCGATTTTGGCAGCCCGCCGCCCAGCCCGATTGGCCTGTATGCCGCGCCTAGCAACGAGGTTGGCATTTTCACAACCGGCCTGGCGGGCGTCCTGCCGATTGGTCTGGAACCGGCCTCACCCGACCATGCGCCACTAATTGCCCAACAAGAGGATTGCAACCAGCTTTGGGGCTTCTCGGATGGTCCCAGCCAGATGACAGGTGGCAAGAAACTCTTCGTTAACGCCGTTGTCTTTGGTCTGAGTCGCCGCTGCACCCTGCCACCCCCACCACAAGACTGCGTCACGCTGGAAAAGACAGCCGTTCCGCCCAGCGGCACACCAGTCCAACCCGGTGATGTGATCCGCTACGTGCTCACGTATAAAGTCAAGGACACCCCCAATTGCCGCACCGAGCGCACGTTGCTGGAAGATCAAGTGCCGACCGGTACCCTTTTTGTGCCGGGCAGCGCCACCGATGGCATCGCACCAATCGGCGGTGTTCTCCAGTGGAATCTGGGATCGCTTGCCCCAGGCGTCACGGGCAGCAAGGAATTTAAGGTTTACGTGTTGGACACGCAGTGCAATGAGCAGAAACGGATCAACAACGTGGCTCGTATTGTCACCAATTTGGGTGTTTTCACGAGCAATCTTGTCACCCATCCGGTTAAATGTCCGCCAGTGACCTTCCCAAACCATAACCCACCCTACGCGGAACAGGAAATTCAGATTTATCCCTATCCGCTCGTGACCGGCCACGCAACTGACTTAAGCGTGCGTGTGCGTAACTTGCTGAGCACAACCCAGATCATCACGGTCACGTTTGAAGGGGCAAGCTTCGGCATCGGCCAAAGCTTTGGCCCGACACCAGCGAATGCACCAACCCACAATCCACGCGTGGTCACTTTGCCAGCGTTGGGCACGGTCGAAGTGCACATGAACTGGACGCCGATTGTCTCTGGTCACTATTGCATCCGCGTCAAGATTGAAGGCCAGGGCTTTGCGCCAATTTACACCTATCGCAACCTGGATGTAATGGAAGATTTACGCCCAGGCGTTACGGATGTGCTGACCTTTACGGTTGGTAATCCTACGGCAGCTATGGCGAATGTCCTGCTGGTGGTGGACAACACCTGCCCCGGCTGGAACGTCACCGTTGACCCAACCGTGTTGTTGAACATGGCCCCCGGCGAGGAACGCAAGGCGCACTTGAACGTGACACCGCCCAACCCGGTTATCTTAGGCACAGCCTGCCACATTGATGTCCAAGGCTGGATCGGCGATCAGTTGATCGGCGGCATCCGCAAGCTGGATGTGCCGCCAGTGAATCTGCCGCACGCTGACCCGTCATGGCTAGAGAAGGAAATCAGCACCCTTCCTGATCCGCTGGTGACAGGCCAGCCGGGACAACTCTGCATCGAGTTGAACAACCCGTTCCCGTTCACCCGCACCGTGAGTGTCGACTTTGCCGTCGCCGACTTTGGCGCTGGTATGCCGTTCGCACCCGCAGGTACGCTGACCAACATCGCACTGCCGCCCAACAGTATCCAGAAGTACTGCATCAACTGGACACCGCCCGCCGGTGGTTCGTTGCACCGCTGTGTGCTCGTAACGCTGCATCAGAACGGTTTCCACGATCAGACGAGTCAACGCAATTTACAGCTGCGTCGCCCGCTTGTCCGTGACATTTCTGGGCTGTATGGCTTTGAAATTCCCTTCTCGATTGGCAATACGAAGCTATTCACCCAACCACTCGCCATTGATATCAATCTGATTGGCCTACCCCCGTTGGTCAAGGTGCATATCCTGCCCGACCCGCCACCAGATCTGAAACCAGGGGAGACGATGAATTTCGTTTTGAAGCTGGAACCAATCGGTGATGTGAAGGCAAGCGCTGCCAACGACGACGCCTTTATCTATGGCGATGTCGTCCAGGTCGATGCGAGCCTGAAACTAGATGGTGAGGAAGTGGGCGGTTTCAGCGTCCAATTTGCGCCACCGCCACCCAATGGTCAGATTTTCTTGCCAATGATTCAGCGGTAAGTAACGTAAAGCAGTTTTGAAAATCACGCTTCCTATGGGGAACGGGCTACGGGGTTAGACATATCCTGTAGCCCGTTCCCTATATCCATCTTCTGTAACGACTAACCCCACCCCAGCCCTCCCCAGTTTAGGGAGGGAGCTGTCACGGGACAAAAGAAGTTGCTTGGTCTATCCCGCATCAGTCCCCCCCTTGCTAGGGGAGGGTTAGGGAGGGGTGTCTTAGTCGTTACCATCTTCTGTCATTTTCTACCCTACGCCAGCCAATTTTGAGATTCGGCAAAAAGCTGCTTATAATGGCAAAAACTTGGCCCATAAGAGGATTCTTGCGTAGAGGAAATCAACATGGCAATCGCAAATTGCATCGAATGTGATGAAGAAATTGAGCTAACGGATCGGCTAATACTCGGCAAAAAAGTAACGTGCCAAAGTTGTGGCGCTGAACTTGAAGTGGCCAGCATCAACCCAGTGGGATTAGACTGGGCCCAAGAAGATTATGATGAGGGCTGGGGCGATGATGACTTCAATAAAGATGAGGACGATGAAGATGATGAAGACGATGAACTCGCTGAGGAAGCTGACGATGATGAGTTCGACGATAATGATAATTGGAAATAACTGAGCACAATCTATAACGGTAGACGGTAGATAGGCAATACAACCTGTCTACTGTCTACCATCTACTGTCTACCATCTACCGTCTACCGATGCCTACACCCAACCGTTACCGAATTCCTGCAGCCACGCACCGCGTCGAAGAAGAAATTAGTCGGAGCCGTTTTATCACCACCCTTGGTTACACACCCTCGGTGGAAACGGCGCGCGCCTTTATCGCGCAGGTTGGCACCGAATTTGCCGACGTCAACCATAACTGTTGGGCCTACGTGGTGGGACCGCCAGGCAGCACCAGCCAAATTGGCCTGAGTGATGCGGGCGAACCACACGGCACGGCTGGCCGCCCCATGTTAACCGTGCTCCTGCATGCGAATGTCGGTGATATCTGTGCCGTAGTCACGCGCTATTTTGGCGGCATTCTGTTGGGTAAAGGTGGTTTGGTCAAAGCCTATAGTGGCGGCGTGCAACTGGCGCTGCAAACCTTGCCTATCATCGAACATGTGCCACAGGCCGTCTTACTCGCAGTCATTGACTATACGAATGTTACCCCGTTCAAGCGTATGCTGCCCGAGTATGAGGTTGAAATTATCCAAGAGGAATATGCAACCGATGTCACTTATCATGTCAAGCTGCCAGTGGAAAAAGTTGATCCATTCACTCAAGCGGTGATTGAATTAACCAGCGGTCAAGCGTTGATCGAAGTCATTTCAGCGGATTACTAAACCAGGCACCCCACCCTAACCCTCCCCTACGAAGGGAGGGAACCGTTACTCCGCTGATGAAGGATCAGTTCCTCCCCTTACTAGGGGGAGGTTAGGAGGGGGTGCCTTCTCCTTCAAAAATCGTTTACGATCCGCCAGATCAATTCTGGTACAACTTCAAGCGAATATGGCATATAGACCCGCTCAGCGCGCCGATGATAATCGCGACCCCACGGGCCGATGTTCACAGCAGGCAGATTCAACGATGTAATCGGAACGCTCACCCCTGCCGCGAGTGGTCGCAACGGTGTATTGGCATTGACCACAGCCGCATCTGCCGCCGGTAGATGCCCGCCAAGAAAGCTCATGTCCGAGATGCCAGGGAAAAAAGGATGGAGCGTGACCGGTGTGGCAAAGTCACGTGCTACGCCAGTTGCCTGGCGCTGGATGATCTGGCGCAATTGTCGTTCACCCGCAGTAGCATCGCCGACGTGCGCGGCTGGATAGTGAACAGACGCAAACCCGACAATCGCGGCGGGTCCGGTCAAGTTGCTGCATTGCCAGAGCGCCGCAAAAACTTTGCTGCTGTAGAGCGGCAGATCGATCATCGGATCAGCCGCAAACTCCCTTTGCACCGCGGCGAGCGCTTTCACCACGGCGGTGGCATCGCGACGTTGGGCCTGTTCATATAATTCAGCGAAAGTTAGGATCACAGGCCGCATCTCTGGCAGCGCCACAGAACGCCCAATCTGGGCGCTGTACTGCGCAGCGCGCGCCTGTAATGTGGCCAAAGTCTCATCGAATGCCGTGCACACTTCGTTCACAACCAGATCAAGCGCAGCGGCGGCCGAACGCCCATGCGAGAGCAAGTTGTAATAGCACCAGGCCGCGGTTGGCGTCGTGACATCGTAATAATTCTTGAGGTCGATCTGCTTGAGACAGACTGGCGGCGGACTGGTCTCGCCAGCCACGGTGTCGGTCAAGGCGACATTACACTCGATGCGCTGCGTGACGGCAGCGGCCAAAAGCGTGGCGTTAACGCCGGTAAAAGGCGCACCAGCATGCGTCTCGCGCCCCACCATATAGACAGCCGGCAGCAATTTGCCCACGCTGCCCATAAAGATGGTCTGCCCCTGGCCACCATCCCCCACATCGACGCCAGAATCCAAGTTGATCGCGGCAACTAAGTCTACCCCCCATTCAGCCGCCAACGCTGGCAATTGTTGCACAGCGGAGCGCATACCGTGAGACGCCTGTTCCTCATCGGGCGTGGCCACAAAGAGCAAATTACACCGTAAGGGCGGCGCTTGCAGGGCGGCGCGGCGCAACACGGCGAGGCCGGCCGCCAAGCCACTCTTCATATCGAGCGCGCCGCGCCCCGGCAGAAAATCGCCCGAACGTAAATCAGTCAGCGCCTGCACATCCGCCGGTTGTGTGCTTAGTTCTAATTCGGCGATCAGGCGCGGCAACAATGCCTCTGGGTCATAGGCCCACGGCTGTAATCCGCCATAATTTTCAATGCTGACGACATCATAATGACCCGCAAGCACAATGGTCTGCGCCGTTGTGCCGCGCACCAGCGCAAA
>JBBREZ010000261.1:0-9777 GCA_038225095.1 Caldilineales bacterium | reverse complement strand
GTGATGGAATATCTTCAGCGTTATTCAGCCCTCAGTTTCTCCTAAATCGCATTGCCGAGGTTAGCTTGACGATTTATGAAGTTAGCTGGGAAAGGGGATGTTTCATAAATCGTCAAGCTAACCTCGGCAATGCGATTTAGGAGAAACTGAGGGCTGAATAACGCTGAAGATATTCCATCACATCTGGCTGGATTTCGCTCGGCTTGAGCGCTGGCAGCCGCAGGTCATCCGCAACATCTGGACAACAGACCCAGAGCCAAGCAAGGGCTTCTTGTTGCAAAGTACGATCTTGTGACTGTCTGGCATCTTTAATGGCGCGGGTCAACAGGCCATCGGCCAGATCACAATTTGCCTTGTCCAGTGGGTCGGACTCCTGATGCTCTTGTTTGACCAAATCTTTTTTAACTAAATCGTGTCTGACTAAATCTTGTTGGCCTACAGTTTGCTTGTGATCGGCCATTCGCATTGTTTCGTGGATCATCTTTTCTGTCCTCCACTAAAATTCTATCTGACTAAAAAGGGGCTCCTGAGTAGGACGCCCCTTTTGTTTACACGGCGCAGTTGCGCTTAGAACGGAATGTCAGCTTCAGCCAGTTGGCGCTTAGCCGGCGTCTTCTTCCCCGTGGTTTGAGCGGGAACGGTGGCTTGGAAAATTGTTTCATCGTCGCTGTCGCTGCTATGATCGCCATTCAGAAACTTGATCACGCGCGCCGTGACTTCAATCGAAGCGGCCGCTTCACCAGCCTTATTGATATAAGTGCTGGCTTCCTCGATTTCGCCAATCACCATCACCTGGCGACCCTTGGTCAGGTACTGGTTCACCAGTTCCGCCTGCTTTTGCCAGGCAGAGATGCGGAACCAAGTGGTCTTCTCGCGTTTTTCACCTTCTGGGGTGGTCCATTGCTTGTTGACAGCCAATCGGAAGCTAGAAATGGGCGTGCCGCTTGCGGTATGGCGCAATTCGGGATCGTTGCCCAAATTGCCAATGAGAATAATTTGTTGGTACATAAATTTACCTGCTTTCTTTACAAATCTAAAAGGCTCAAATGTTTATCGATACTTACTGCTCGCATCATTTCATGCGAGCAGTAAGCCTGGCAACAGGTGAAAATCGGCTCAAGCAAAGGCATGACCGTTTTGTTCGAGAACGGGTGCATTATGGCGCTTGCGTTGTAATTTCTTCATGCCATCCACTAGTTTTTGAATTTGCTCCGTGGTCAGCGCGCCGGTCTCAACCGCCTTACCGCCCGTGATGCGCTCCACGTTATGGCGACTGACTTGCGCCCACTGTTCACCATAGAGGGCTTCGCCCAACTCGTTAAACTGCTCGCGCAGCGGCTCTAGCGTCTTGCTAGCAGTGGCCGCATTTTCTGGTTGCACAGGTTCACTATTTTCTGGCTGCGTTTCTACGCTATCTTGCACGAGAGCCTCAGGCTTGCTCGCTTCATCGGGCGTTTCGCGGCGCTGCATAGCGACTGTCCGATTTTGGTCGGCAACTGTATGAATTGGCTCGCCGTCTTCAGTGACCGTGCGGCGATAGTGTTGGACGATAATGCCCTCCAGCTTCGCTTTGGCCTTATCGGTGAATTGTTTGGTAGCAGGGTCATATTCAACCCACACACTGGGCAAGTTATACAGATAGCGCCCCAGGCCAAACATGGCGCACGCGCGCTTGAAGGCTTGCGCTTCGGCAGTAGTGCCAGCAATTTCGGCACGTTCCGATTGGATGTCCGGTTCGCCGCTACTGCTGCGCGTGACGCCCTCAATGGTCAGATGGCAGACAATCCGTTCACCCCAAGGGGTATAAGTGACCGACCAGTCCATGCCACAAAGTTCATCCAACCGGTTCTGATAAGCGCGCAAATCAGCATAGGCGAGCGCAAGTGCTTTGCCCTGATCTTTGCTCATCATGCCTGGCTTCCAGGTAACATGTGCCGGATGAAATGGCTTACGTAATGCTTGCAGGGTTTCGTTCATCATTTGATTGTTCATGGCTTGATTCTTTCGCGTATAGTGCATAAAGGAACGGTTATAGTAGCTATAGGTAATCATCAATTCTTTGCTCTAGGGCAAATGACAGGGTCCGCTGTGCATAAGGGTTAACCGGCCACAACCGAACATCAATACAAGAACGGCGCTTGCGAAAAATCTTCGCCGATCCGTTCTTCCTCCATATCGTCAAGCGCTTGCTCGCTGATGCTAGCTAGCGATGGTCCACGATCCTGACGAAGCTGGCCGAGGGTGTAATCCATAAACTCAAGCTCATTCATGTTGGCGGTGACAACGGTTGTCTTAGACACTAAGTTGCTAGTGCTATGCTCGTTGGCGCCCTTGGTTGGTTCAGGTTGAGTTGGTTCAGTGAAATTCCACTCGGCCGGCGTTATCTCTTCGTTTTCACGCAAAACTTCTTGCGCATAGCTCATAAATTCGCCGACATTTAAGATTGCTGTAAAAACTCTGGCCTCGCCGTCAACCGTGTTAAGTCGATTCAGCAGATCTCGATCATTGCGCCGGATTTGTTCAAGAATATGATCAACAAACCTGGCTTCGCCTAAATTGGTGGTAACGATGGACGTCACCACGACGGCGGTTGTCATTGTTTATGTGTCCCTTCTTCATCCACAATTCCTGCGACGGTCGTACATATCTTTCTACTTAATTATAGATCATCTGTTCTATTTTTGTCAACATACAACATGCTTAAAACGCGTTATTGCGTGATTTCTGTAGTTACACAAATCAGTTTTTCAAGTGAGTACAAATTTTTTTCTTATTCTAGAACTAATTTTCTATTTTGCCTTCTCCGTGTTGACGAAAAACCTATCCTATAGTACAGTCTCACCAGGTTGAAGCAAATGGGTTGCAACAAAGCTCAATCGCACAGCGCAACAAGCTTACTGATCTAAACTTATTTAATCTACCTAAAAAGTAATCATCACAGGGTCGACAATCGCCACTCAGCCACGCCAAGGAGGAATATTTTATGTCAATCAATAGCCCCGGACGGCCACCCAAGCCTGATGGACAAAAACGTCAGCAGCTTCACTTTAGCCTGTATGAAGAAGATATTGAGCGGTTGGAAGAACTCACCGACAACCGCAGCGAATTCATTCGGCACTGTATTGCCCAATCATGGTCAGAAAAGTTTGATGGGGATCAGACGATCACGCTGAATGTACCTAAATGGCTGATTAAAGAATTTATTCTGCTGATTAAACAGCGCGTGCCACCCAAGCGGGCCGCCATTGTGCAGGCTTTGGTCGAAGAACTCTTTACTGAAGCGTAATTGTCTGGCAAAATTTATCTAGCACTCATCTGATTTTTTAAGCGAGGCCAGCATTGGGTTAGCAACTCAGTGCTGGCCTCGCCGGTTATCAGAAACAATCCAGTGCTTACGAAGCATTTCCACACTAAATACTTACGATAAATTAAGATTTATTGGTACCAAGTTCCTATAGATACCGCATATGACTTAATGTTATCTTAAGAAATACATCTTATCGAGCTCTTCTAAGCAAGGGCCAATCCCGCAAAGCGCCCCGCTCACGATGGCATATTCGCGCCTGATGGGTAAGGCAAGCGGAATCCAACGCCAAATACTTACTTTTGTCAGGCTGTAGCTAATAGAGCAACCAAATAAACTCCGTAGATTCGAGGAGTTCGCATGCCCTACTGCGCACGGCTCAGCGTTCGCGAACGCTGCCTCCTCATTGGGGTGACTTTTAAATGTTTTGTCGATTAGGAGCGGCATAGTTCAATTGCCTATGAAAATCTTGTCTAAATTTATCAATAGCAGTACAAATCATCAAGCGGCCCGTAGACAAAAAGCGTTGACCCGGATCTCCGATGAAAATCCCGAGCCTGTCTTTCGAGTCAGTTGGGCTGGGCTAATTTTGTACGCAAATCCGGCTGGACTTGCACATCTGAAACAGTTCAAACCTGAGCATCCGAATCATGCGCCACTCATCTGGCAAGCCATTCTGAATGAGATTTTTCAAAAGCGTGAAAAAATTCGTTTCGAATATGTCTATACCGAGACAGGTCATGCGTACAGCGCGTCCTTTGTGCCATTGTTCGATGACGGCTATATCAACGTGTACGTGATGGAAATCACAGCGCTACGCCAAGCGGAGGCCCAGTTGCGTCAGCAGCAAACCTTCGTGCAAAGCATTCTCGACACTACCCCCAATTTCGTTACGGTTAACGATCATGAGGGCAAATATGTGCATGCAAACCAGGCTTTCTTAAAGTTTTTTGGCGTTACAACTGTCGACGTGATTGGGTTGCGACTCGACGATGTTGGCCTCCCCACGTTTGAGCAGGCCGAGCTAGCCCAGCGCACCCAAGAAAACGGCAAACAATCTAACCCGGCTCCATTATCGGCGCAGGTAGATAAGAGCTTGCCCGATCGGCAAGGCAATCGCCACTGGTTCCAGTCGGTAAAATTGCCATTAGCTATGGCCGATGGCAAGCCGGACAATGTTTTGACGATTTCGACTGACATTACCGCGCGCAAGTTGGCCGAATCCGCCTTACAGGAACGCGATCGCTTGTTCCGGGCCGTGGCTGCGGCAACTGAGCATCTATTGACATCAACCGACTACGTGGCCAGCATCAATTTTGCGCTCCAAGTTTTAGGCCAAGCAACCGATTTTGATCGCGTCTATGTCTTTGAAAATGATAGCAATACAACGACCGGGCAAATCACAACCAGTCAACAATTTGAATGGATACGGCCGCCCCTCTTATCGCGCAGCACGAATCCAGCCTTCCAGAATATCGCATACGACCCACAGCTTGAACGATGGCACCGCCTGTTATCCCAAGGCAAACCGCTTGAAGGCCTTGTGCGCAACTTTCCCCAAAACGAGCGCCAGTGGCTAGAGGCGCAAGGCATCTTGTCAATTCTGGTCACACCGATCCTGGTCGATGGCGAATTTTGGGGCTACATTGGCTTCGATGATTGCCGGGCGGCGCGCGAATGGCCGGATAGCACACGTTCGCTGCTGACGACGTTGGCCAGCAGCCTGGGCAGCGCAATTGCCCGTAAGCGCTTCACCGAACAGCTTCGCCAACAAGATAAGTTTATGCACGATGTGCTCGACACCATTTCAAGCCATATCTTTGTCAAAGATCGAGCCAATCGGTTTGTCCTGGTCAACGCGGCTTTTGCTAAATTTATGGGTAAAACGCCTGCTGACCTGATCGGCCACGCGGCGACCGAGTTTACCTGCGCGGCCGTTGGCGATCAACAGCAGCAAGCTCAAGAAGACAACGAAATTTTTGAGGCGCGCCAAGAGAAAACTATCGCGTTGCAAAGCGCAACGGATGTTGCGGGCAATTTGCGCTGGTTTCAATGTGTGAAACGCCCCTTGCTTCTAGCCAACGGCCGGGCCGCCTACCTAGTGGGCGTCGCCACAGAAATCAGCAAACATAAACAGGCCGAAGAGGCCCTGGCCACGGAGCGCAATCTGCTGCGCACCCTCATGGACCATCTGCCAGATTATATCTATGTTAAAAACAGGCAAGGCCAATTCATCACCGTCAACGCCGCCCAGCGACGGCTGCTCGGCGCCGCCTCGCTCGAAACCGTGATCAACAAAACTGATTTCGATTTCCTGCCCACCGCGCGCGCCCAAGAACTTGCCGCCACCGAAGCGCACGTGCTCGAAAGCGGCCAACCCATTTTGAACCAGATTGAAATCTTGGCGCAGGATGCTGCCGCTCAACCCTTGTGGGTGATGACAACCAAGTTACCCTTGCATGACAGCGCCGGCCGTGTCGTAGGTCTCATCAACATCAGTCGCAATATTACCAGCCTGAAAGACGTGGAAAGCGAATTACGCCAGGCCAAAGAAGAAGCCGAGGCGGCCACACTGGCCAAATCCGAATTTCTAGCCAATATGAGCCATGAAATTCGCACGCCGATCAACGCCGTCGTCGGCATGACGAGCCTATTATTGGACATGCAACTGACCGCAGAGCAACGTGATTTTGTCGAGACCATTCGCACGGGTGGCGATAACTTACTGAACGTGATCAACGATATCCTAGACTTCTCCAAAATCGAATCGGACAAACTGGAAGTGGAAGCCCAACCATTTTCCATCGCCGAGTGCATTGAATCTGCCTTTGATCTCTTTGGCGCCAAAACCGCCGAAACCGGTCTGGAATTGGCTTATGTCATTGATGAACAAGTGCCACCGACCATTGTCAGCGATGCCACCCGTTTGCGCCAGATTCTCGTGAATTTGGTCGGCAATGCCATGAAATTTACCCAGCAGGGCGAAGTTGTCGTAAGCGTAGTGGTTCAATCAATCGGGGTTCAGGCACGTGAGATTCCAGCAGTGGAAGGAATGACCAGTGTCGGCGCGTTTAGCTCAGAGCTGGCAGCCTCGGCTTATCTCCCGGTCCCCAGCTATGAACTCCATTTTGCCGTGCGCGATACAGGCATTGGGATTCCACAAGATCGCATGAATCGGCTTTTCCAGTCCTTCTCGCAGGTGGATGCTTCGACCTCGCGCAAGTATGGCGGCACGGGCTTAGGCTTGGCGATCAGCAAGCGCTTATGCGAATTGCTGGGCGGCGTGATGTGGGTGGAAAGCGAAGTGGGCCAAGGCTCGACCTTTCATTTTACGATCCAGGCGCTGGCCGCAGCCACGCAACCGCTCAGCCAACCCGACTTCTATGCGCTGCAGGGCAAACAAATTTTGATCGTGGATGACACGGAAGTCAACCGCACGATCCTCTTGCATCAGACGCGGCGCTGGGGCATGATGCCGGTTGCCGTCGCTTCGGGTGCCGAAGCATTGGCCCAATTAGCCAGTGGCGCCACGTTCGACATGGCAATTTTGGATATGCGCATGCCGGAAATGGATGGAGCGGCCCTTGTGACCGCCGTACGCAACCAACCCGCCAACAAACAACTGCCACTGGTCCTGCTCACGTCGATGGGCAAGGCCAATCTGGGCGACATGGCAAAAAACACCGAATTGGTGGCGGTGCTCAACAAACCGCTCAAACAGTCGCAATTGCTGGATGCCCTCGTGCATCTCTTTGACCATCCGTCACAGCCGGTTGCGCCCCCACCACCCAAGTCACAATTTGCGCCCGCTGATGCGCCACCGTCATCGTTACGGATCCTGTTAGCAGAAGACAACATCGTCAATCAGAAGGTTGGACTGCGGATCTTGCAACGGCTGGGCTACCGTGCCGATGTGGCGGCCAACGGTCTCGAAGTGATTGAAGCGCTCGAACGCCAACCGTATGATGTGGTCTTGATGGATGTCCACATGCCCGAATTGGATGGCATGGAAACCAGCCGGCGCATTCGTCAGCGCGTGGGCCAGTTACATCAGCCCTACATTATCGCCATGACGGCGGACGTCGTGCATGGGTATCGTGAGGTCTGCATCGCCGCGGGCATGAACGACTATATCAGTAAACCCGTGCGCCTGGAAGCGCTGATTGCGGTGTTGGAACATGCGCAGAAGCAATCAAGCGCTACATGATCTTGCCTAGACTCATAAAATTATTGGAAAGCTACCAAGCCTGGTGGCTTTTTTTGCCTCGGAAAACGGACGAGGTTGCAAAAATGCGCGCCAGCCAGTGAAGCAAAAGCTAACTTTCCGCGTTATATGACCAGCTTTCGGCATGATTTCCTCCGGCGTCACGCATAGACGGCGCTGCCAGCCTCACCCAAACTCATCGCCTGCACGCTCACCAATCGTGCGACCAGGGACCAGTGGTTTGTCCACTTTGGCGGGTCGTTTTTCGTGCCAGCGCTTGGCTTTGCGCGGGGCGGTGGCCTGGAGTGTAATCGCCTGTTGGCTGATCACCGGATAGGCGGCGAAAAGGGCGACATCTTCCGGTTGGTCGTTTCGATAAAGTTGTTCACGCCGCAACGTGCGTGCAAAATCAGCCAGATCGAGCGCGGCAACCACTTCGTCGGGGCGACCGGTTGCGCCGTCGCGCTGCTGCACGCGCAAAAGGATGCGATGTTCTTCGCTGGCGGCGTCATAGCCTTCATAGCGCAACACAAAAATTAGTGGGCGCAGATTATAAATGTATTTCTCACCTTTGCGCTCACGCGCGCGCGGGATCTCGGTTTGCGCCAGAAATTCGGCAATGCGCTGCGGCAATAAGTCTGCGGCCAACTCGCCTGGTTCGGCGTAGATCAGGATCGTATAATCGGCCCCAATCAACAGGGTTTGTAGAGCATCGGTTTTGAACGGCACTTCTGCTAGCGCATGCAAAGTGACACCCGGCGGCAATTTGTTGCGCAATTGTTGTTCCACGTCCGCCAACAGTTGCGGTGGGCTCAGCGTAATATCGACCAGCTCGCGCGCCCCGGTGATGCCCACGCCCAATGGTGAGGCAAATTGAATAAACGGTTGCGGGTTGAAGCCCTGTTTGTAGAGCAACGGCAAACTGGCGCGGCGTAGTGTGCGTTCCCACAGGCGAAACTCGTCCTGGTGCGAGATAAATTTGATCGCCTCGCCCTTTTCATAAATCACGCGGATGCGCTGGCGCGGGACATCCTGCGCTTGCTCCGTTTGCTCGGTGATTTCAGTTTCAGTTTGCTCAGTCATATTAAATTTTCTCCAACTTTCGCACGGGTGAAAAGATCAGCCACAGCGTGGCCAACGCGCCAATCAACAGGCCAATCGTAATCGCCGCACGCAGCCCAATCGTTTGCCCAAGGATCCCCCCGAACAAAGCGCCCACCGGAAAGATGATGCCCGTCAGAAACCGTTCACTGGCATTCACACGGCCCAGCAGATGATGCGGCGTAATCGCCTGACGCAAGCTCGTTTCGTTGATGCCATAAATTGACCAGGTGGCGTCGGCGGCTTGCGATAGCAGCAACAGTGGCAAGATCACCAGCGGCGGCCCCCAGGCCAGCACCATCAACGACGACACGGCCATTGCTACCAAGCGCACGCCGATCAAAGTAGTCCCAATCCCAAAACGGCGCGTCACCGGCCCGGCCAGGAAAGCGCCAATCAGCGCGCTCACCCCGCCGACGCCAATCACAACGCCCATCCAGAGCGGCGACAGGCCCAGTTCTTGCACAATATATAGGGCGTACAGCGTGCCAATAATACCACCGGTCAGACTGGTGGTCGCGGCGCAACCCAACAAAGCGCGTAAGATTGGATTACCCAGGATCACGTGCACGCCTTCGGTAATTTCCTGGACGATTCCCGACGGGGTCGCGGCGTCTGTACTGGCTGGACGCATTGGGGCTGGCTCTTGATTACGAATCAGGCTAAGCGAAAGCGCGGAAAGCAGAAACGAAAGCGCATCGAACAGGATCGCAAACGGCGGGGTGATCAACTGCACCAGCGCACCGCCCAGCCCAGGCCCGCCAATCTCGGCCACCGAACTTGTCATGCTGAGCTTACTGTTGCCTTCTACCAGTTCGTGCGGTTTCACCAAGGCGGGTAGATAGGCTGGATACGCCACATCAAAAAATAGGGCCAGCGCGCCGACGAGGGCGGCCACCACATACAACTGTTCGATGTGCAAAACGCCAAACAACGCGGCCACAGGAATGGTAACCAGCAGCAAAGCGCGGCCAATATCAGCGATGATCAGCACCGGGCGACGGCGTAGACGATCTACCCACACACCCGCGAGCAAGCCAAGCAATAACACCGGCACCGCGCGCGCTGTTTCCAGCCAGCCTAATTGCAGCGGGGTGGCGTGCAAAGTCAGGATCGCCGTAAAGGTCAGCGCCGTCCCGCCAATCTGCGAACCGAGCGCCGAGATCGT
>JBBREZ010000260.1:0-9786 GCA_038225095.1 Caldilineales bacterium | reverse complement strand
GCCAAAATGACTGGCACCGGCCGCAAAGAAATTTTGCCAAGTCAGCGCGCGCAATGTGGTATAACCACCGGCGCTGCCGCCGCGAATCGCCACCCGTTTCCCATCCACCTTATCCTGGGCAATCAAGTAGCGCGCGGCGTTGATGCAATCCATCACATCGACGACGCCCCAATTGCCCTTTAAGCGTTCCCGGTAGGCGCGGCCATACCCATTGCTGCCGCCGTAATTCACATCTACAACGCCAAAACCGCGGCTTGTCCAAAATTGCACACTCAACGAAAGCTGGGCGCGCGTTGAACCGGTGGGTCCGCCGTGGCAGATCACGAGCAAAGGGGGGCGTTCTGCGGCGGGCGCCTGATAGTGGAGACTTGTTGGTGCGTAGTAAATCGCATGTGCCATCAGATTATGTTCGGTAGGGAATTCAATTGGCTCGGGCATGGAAAAGAAAGCCGGATCCACATCAACCTGAAGCCCGTGTTTGACTGGTGTGAGTGTGCCGCTGGTTGGGTCAAGTGAGAACACGGTCGAGCCGCTGGTTGGGCTGCCACCGATCAGCCAAAGCTTAGAACCGTCTGCGCGCAAACCGCGCAAAGCTGTATAGTCACAAGGAATTGGTTCAGTCCGTTGCCTATCAGGCGTGATTCGTCCTATATAATCAAGACCGTTTTGGCTGTAAATACAGGCAATTGTGTTGTCAGCCAGAAAGGCGTAGCGCGACAGATCGAAGACCCACTGCGGCTCACCCAATTCCGCTTCAAGCGGCGCCACCGTCTCGATCTGCCCAGCCACTTCGCGATAAAGATTCCACCAATCCGTGCGATCCGAGACGAAATGTAACACGCCGTCGGCGCGCCATTCCGGCTGAAAGATCGACTCGCTATCGTTGCCAGCTACGCGGTGTGGTTGGCTCAAGCTCATTTCCGCACTCAAGGTTGCCACCCAGAGTTCGGTGCCATCCCACGGCATTTGCGGGTTTTGCCAACAAAGCCAGGCCAGTTGGCGATTATCCGGGCTGATGCGCGGGGCAGCGTAGAAATCGTAGCCGGTCGTCAACACCTGCGGTTCTGAACTGCCGTCCGTAGGTAAGGCTACCAATTCGTTGATCACAACCCCATTGGCCTGGTGGCTTTCGCGCACACAAAGTAGCCAGCGATTATCGGCGGTGACGCGCAAATCGGCGTAGCGCAAGCTGCGCGGTGTCGGCGGCTCTGGGGTGATCGGTTGGGGTTCGGCGGCGGGCCGTTGTCGGTAAAGCCGTTGATCACTGAAATTGGTAAAGTAAACCGTCTCATCTTGCACTCTGTAAGCGCCGCCGCCATACTCGTGTACCATCGTGCGCGCATTATAGCCGGGCGGTGTGACATCGCCTGTTTGCCCGTCTGGTGTGCGTTTGACAATGACGTAACGCCCGCCCTCCAATGGACGACCTTCCACCCAATAGACATCACCGTTGTCAAGCTGCAAAGCCCCAAGGCTGATGCTGGCAGCCGCTAACAATTCTGCACCGATGGGTGAACGCCAAGCACCATAAGGCGCGATTGTTTTTTCCATACACTTCCTCCACTCTTTGGGCCATTGCGACAAGGGGCTTACTTGTCATGCCTCTATCTTACTCGATTATGAAAAGTTCGCCTAACGGAAATTAGGCGAATGAAAATTGGCTAGGATAGCAATAATTTATGCTTATAGTTAATTTTCTTGCGTTGCCTGTGAACCCTTTCTCGGTTAGCGTATATAACATTATAGACAAACCATTTAAAAGCTAGACAATCGTACCCACTGGGTGACTACGGCATTTGTATCATGTTTAAATGATTTCTCTGTTAGTTGGCTCAAATTTTGGCTTATCCCCATCAATAGCGCTTGACAAGGATGGTTGCTTACATTATTATATAACTAAGTGGTTATATAATTTAGAAAGATGTTTGATTACTTTACTCACGTTACGCACGGTGGCGTAACATCAGTTACTTTACACCAACCGTGCGCCCTAGAGAATGATCGTAACCTATGCTAAGTTCTGCGCCGTATCAGGCCATTGCTGATCCCAACCGTCGTAAAATCATGGATTTATTGCGCGACAAAGGGCCATTACGCGCCGGCGAAATTGTGATGCAATTGGCGTATATCAGCCAACCTGCGGTCAGCAAACATCTGCGCATCTTACGGGAGGCAAAACTAATCTGCGTCATGCCCGATGGTCGTGCACGCCGTTACTCTTTGAATCCTGAGACGCTGCGCCAGATGGCCGAATGGCTGCTCCATTATGAAGCACTGTGGGACAGTCGGTTGGCGACCTTGCAGCAGTTGGTTGAACAAGCAGACCAGGCGCAAGGAGCGCCAGGCTGATGGCTATCACCATTCGCAAAGTAATCGAGCTTAAGGCGCCGATTGAGCACGTTTGGCGCTATGTGGGCAGCGAAGCAGGTCTACGCAAGTGGTGGGGCAGTGATATGACTTTGGAAGCAAAGCAAGGGGGTCGTTGTGCAGAGCAAAGTCTATTGAATGGCAAAGCGCTCCATCTAGTTGGCGAAGTGACGGTCTATGAGCCGCCACACCAGCTTGTTCTGATGCTCCGTCAGGCAGAAGCGCCAGTGACGTGGCCAACTTGCACCATTTTATCGATCACTTTAAAAGAAAGTGATGGCCGAACGCGCGTCACGCTTGAGCACCAGGCCTTTGGCGCAGTGGCTGCGGAGCCTGGTATTGAATGGACTGTGCCCAGCGTCCCCGCCACAGAACCGGCGCACCAAGTCATTTTGAATCAATTGCCCACTGGTGGCGTGTCCGTGGCCGGAAAAATGATCGCCATGAGCCCCGTCATTGCCACTTCAACAGCGCTTTACGCTTTAAACGTTCTAGAGAGAATCTGGTTGCGTGAAGGCGAAACACGTTGCGCTAGCTATTGTGATACACTAAAACAGATCGTAAACGAAGCCTAAAAGGAAAAAATTATGGTAGATTTACAGTTGGACACACCTCAGTTGATGATCCCAATGGTGATCGAGGGTCAAGGGTATGCGGAGCGGGCCTATGACATCTATAGCCTATTATTAAAAAACCGCATTATCTTTCTCGGCACACCCATTAACGGCCATGTGGCAAACTTGATTGTGGCCCAACTCTTGTACCTGAACAGCGATGATCCCAATCAGCCGATTCATCTCTATATCAGCAGTCCTGGCGGTGATGTGTATGGCGGGTTTGCGATTTACGACGCCATGCATATGATTACTGCGCCCGTTTATACGTACGCCGTCGGGATGACAGCCAGCATGGCGACCGCGTTGCTCGTTGCCGGTGCGGCTGGCCATCGCCATGCCCTGCCGCACGCGACCATCCACATGCATCCGGCCAGCAGTGGTTCACAAGGGTATACCGAAGATGTGCGCATTGCCTTTCGCGAACAAGAACGGATTCAGACCCAACTTTTTCAGATGATCGGCAAACATTCGGGACACACCTGGCAGGCAATTGAGGAACACTTCACGCGCGATCGCTTTATGCATGCCGTAGATGCCAAGCAATATGGCTTTATTGATCACATTCTAGGCGATACGAGCAATCTCGTCATCGGGGTGCAGGATGGTCAGGTTCAACTGGCGGGTGCACTCACGGTAAGTGAATAGACCGGGAGCAGCAGTCTTTCATTAGACATTATCTGGATTAACAAAGACAGGTAGACAGGTAAACAGGTAGACAGGTAAACAGGTAGACAGGTGATGCCTTCCTGTCTACCTGTTTACCTGTCTACCTGTGGTGACTGCTTATTCCGAATCATGTCTATTTTATAAACTCTGGTAGAGTAACCCTTTAATTTTCTCAAAAGCAAGGCCGTCAGTTACCAACGACTTTAGGCGTTGGCTTGTCCCTGGCTCAAGAGTACCTTAAACCACAACCGTTTACGCTTGCCGAGACATTAGCCATCGAGTCCAGGTTATCCGCCGGTATGCCTGGTGGCTGGTTGAGTCTACTGACTAAAGGTGCATCACACCACAGACTTGCGAACAATACGAGACGTTTAAGTGCTGTTCACCCGGCGAAACTTAGCTCTATTATACCATTTTGGGAGGGTTCTAATTGTGTCAAAACGCTTATAACGATGTCGGGGCTCCCTCTGGGACCCAGTAGGATTTGCAGCCATCGGGTACCCCCTGGGTGCCACGACTAAAGTCGAGGGCTTCCTGTCTGAAGGATCGTGATCATTTGATCACGGCCTTGCTGCAATCTACAATGGTAACTGAAGAGGCTGCCATTGTTCACTCAGGCCAATCCAAGCAATAAATAATGATCCAGGGATCGAGACTTGACAGGAGGAAAGGACCTCACGACTCGACTGCTGTTCGACAAGACTTCGGCGTGAGACTTCGGCGTGAGCGCTCAGTCGAACGCTCAGTCGAGTCGTCGAACGCTTGCCGAAGACCGCCGAACGTCCTGTCAAGCGGGTGCCCTCTGGGCGCGATAGTCTAGCCCGTATCCTGATTGATTTGGAATGGCCTCAGCGCGTAATCAGTGGCAAATAGATAAAACTGCTGGAGAATTTGTCGACCAGTCTAAATGCCTGTTGCGCCACATTATCAACCGCATTATCTTCTGGGTTGGCATTACTGGCCTGCACTTCCAGCGCCAGCGTATAGTAGCCCACAGGCAATGCCTTGGGCTGCCAATGCAGGGTCAGTGGGAGCGGCGCACAACCAGGCGCCAGCGTTGCGAGCGGTGGATTCTGGGCCACGAGCGTACGATTGCCCTGGACATCGGTAAGCCAAAGCTGGACTGTGACCTGTTGGGCGTCGATCCCGCCATTGTTGACCAGATTTGCCTGTACTGTGATGGTAGATGTGTCGGTTATCAATACAGTGCCCGGATTGACCTGCATGGCAGCCAGGTTCAGATCAACATATTCCTTGGCAATGTTGGCTGTATAGGCAGCAAAATCCTGGCCAATCGGCTCAAGCTGCTTACTCTTTGGGTCAAAAAGATTGCCATTGAACCCTAGCCCTGTATTTACGTCATAAGCCGGGCTGTTGAGGCTAAACCAGGACCAGCTTTGTACCAGCCGATTCTCGTCGGCTGGATAGCCTAGAGTACTGTCCACGGTATTTAAAAAGTAGTCAAAGGTGCCCAGCATAAATTTACGCACAGTTGGATAGCGGAAACCATGCAGAGGCGACAGCAGAATGCCATATTCAGACACAATCAATGGCTTGTCACGATAGCCGTGATCCGCCATCCACTGCCGAAAAGCAACAATGTGTTGCTCGAAAATTCCCAAATTGTCGTGGTCACCCACTTTATATTGGATGCCTTCGCTTGCAAATGCTTCTAGCCCTGGCGGGATCGAAGCCCCCCAACAGCCCGCCTTATTGCATTCAGGCAAGATAAATCCGTGCACAGTCCATACATCGGTCGGCAAAGGGACGCCATAACGCTTCTGATACTCATCAAACACAATAGACAAGTAGTGCAGACGAATCGGCGTCCCCTGTACGACAGCGCCGACCGCGACGCGGCTGGTGGGATCGCGTTGTTTAAGAAATGTATAGATATCGTGATAGAACATCGCATACTTATCTGGCGTAAGACCATCCTGCCCGTCCCGGTCTGGCTCGTTGCCGACAATCCAGAGTTCACTAGGATTGTCGGCAACGGCTCCCCCTACAGTCTGCGTAAAAGATTTACTATGCCACAAACCGGTCCGAATCATCTGCGCGTATTGCAGGTTGCCCGGCTGCGATGGAGCAGTATGAAAAGTATAATCCAGATACCAGTGCGCCTTAAGTTGGGCAATATTATAGTCGTCAATTTTCATGCCGGTGCTGGGGTCAAAGTTGAAACCAAAGCGTTCATGCGGAGAAGGGTAGAGTCGGCAGCTTTGGGTCACACTCTGGGCCGCACTCTGGCCGGGCAGGAGTAAGAAAAATGCTAACAGCAAAATGGCGCCCAAGAGCGGCTTGAGGCGTACTATACGCGGCACGGGCATAGCTGCGTTTTTTGTCATTGGTAGACCGGAGACGGTAGACGATATAAAAGCGGTCGGCGCTTCGCCTGAAGCGTCACTGTCTACAAACGCTCTTAGCGGTGACCGGTGCGCGTATAGCCAATGCGTCGTGGGTGAATCTGATCCATGGTTTACCATCTGTGTACACTCATACTTTCTTCTCTATTGATAATCCAAAAGCGAACAAATTTTAGCAAATTTCTCAGCGCAACTATCGATGTCCACTTTACTGGGCATGGCAGTCCGGATACGATGATTCGTATCCGGACTGCCATGCCCATAGAAACTCAGCTAAACCTTCAGTCTAAGGCCATTCCAAATAAATAACGTACGAGGATCGAGACTTGACAGGAGGAAAGGACGCCACGACTCGACTGCCGTTCGACAAGCTCACGGCCCGGTCGGGGTCTGAGACTTCGGCGTGAGCTCAGTCGAACGCTTGCCGAAGACCGCCGAACGTCCTGTCAAGCGGGTGCCCTCTGGGCGCGATAGGTCTAGCCCGTATATTTATTTATTTGGAATCGCCTAAGTGCTTCAATTATTCAGAACAGGTTCCAAGACTAACGGTGTAGGCGATTTTACTTTCATTGGTGGGACATTTTGTGCAAAGAGGGGTGCTTGTCCATTTTGCGACGCCAGCGTCGATTGGTACTCCGGTAATAGTTTTTTCAAGCCGCGCACAATCGCTTTTTCATCGTTGCGCCAGGCGTCCGCCACCAGTGCATTGATCGTCTCATTCAGCCCCGCCGGTACAAAGCGACCAGCATTGGCGGCCATCAATACTTTCGCATGCCGCGTTCGGGTATAAGCCTCACCGGGTGTAAACATTTCTTCAAAGAGTTTTTCGCCGGGCCGTATACCACTGTAAGTAATTTCAATGTCACGCCCGACCGTAAGCCCAGAAAGCTCAATTAGATCACGCGCTAGATCGACAATTTTGACCGGCTCGCCCATATCCAACATAAAAGCTTCGCCGCCACGCCCTAACACTGAGGCCTGCAAAAGCAACTGAACAGCTTCGGGAATCGTCATGAAATAACGCACCATGTCTGGGTGGGTGACGGTGACAGGGCCGCCCATCGCAATCTGCTGCTTAAACGTGTGCACAACGCTGCCGCGACTGCCTAATACGTTGCCAAACCGCACCACCATATAGGGCTGACCACTCTGCTGAGCCGTCTGATGAACCAGCAATTCTGCGGTGCGTTTGCTGGCGCCCATCATGCTGGTGGGGTTAACAGCTTTGTCGGTTGATATCATCACAAAACGCTCAATCCCAATCTTTTGTGCTGCAGCCAGCAAGTTTTTTGTGCCCAGTACATTGTTGGTAATCGCTTCACTAGGATGCGCTTCCATCAGTGGCACATGTTTATGCGCCGCTGCATGAAAGACAAGCTGGGGGCGGTGCTCCTCGAAGATACTTTGTAGACGTTCGGCAAACCGCAAATCGGCAATGATCGGTGTGATCATAGTCGGCGAACTCGTGATGTCAGTGGCGGGCTGGTGTGAGTTCGTTGCTTGCTCCTGCAATTCCGCCTGAATGCGTTGTAACTCATTGTTAATCATAAAAACTGAATTCTCGCCATGGCCGAGCAAAATTAAGTGGGCAGGTTTGCAACGCAAAATTTGCCGACAAAGTTCGCTGCCAATCGAGCCGCCGCCGCCTGTGATCAGGACACGTTTGCCCTGGACAAGTTCGTTGACTGCCGCCGTATCGGTCTGGATCGGTTCCCGGCGTAAGAGATCTTCAATCTGCACATCGCGCAGGTGATTGATATTGATATTGCCGCTGATCAACTCATGCATACCGGGTATGGTCTGCGTCTTAATGCCCAATCGACGGCAAAGGTCTACCATTTGCCGCACCGTTTTGCCAGACGCAGTAGGCATCGCAATAATGACCCGATCAATTTTACGATCCTCTACCAGTTGTTGCAAATGTTCGCGTCCCCCCAAGACCGGGGTATTGTGGATCTGCATCCCATGCTTAGTGACGTCATCGTCTAGAAAAGCGATGAGGCGCATATTGAGTGAATTACTTTGAATTTCCCGCGCAATCAATTCACCTGTATGGCCTGCGCCCATGATAACCACGTTGACCATCTGCGCACCCTCGCGTTGTTCGGTGCGTCGCCAACTTTCGGTCAGACGAATGCTGGCGCGACTCGCTGTAACGAGTGATAAGGCGAGCAACCCATCAATGAGCGGCAAAGAGCGGGGTAAGTCGAAGGCTGGGATGGCTACTTTGACAACCCAAAAGCAAACGCTGAGCAGACTAGTTGCCACTAGCATTGCTTTGACAATCTGCCTGATCTCTGAACTACTGGCATAACGCCAAAAATGTCGGTACAAGCCAAAACTATAAAAGATGAGAAGGCGCAGGATTAAAGCTATCATGCTATAAAGCGCCAAATTGAGCCCATAGTTATAGAGATTCGGCAGCCGATCTGTACGTAGGATCAAAGCTTGACCTGGTGTAATACAGAATATTAACAGGTCGATTAGCAAAAAGTGACGATTACGCAAAAGCAATAATTTGTGCGAAAACATACGAAGATGAGCCTCAGAGGGGCGAAATTCATGCATACCTTCTCCTTCCAAATCTTTTATGTAATATGGTTGAAATTCGCTTCAGGGGAATGGGTAGCTGATATGCACCCTTCCAGAGTAAAATTTTAGCGTTAAATTCCCCTACAATGCCTTGTGCTCTTATGATACTATAAAGCAACATAACATAAGCTTACAAAAATAACCAATATGCTTACAAAATTCTAAATTACCCTAATTAAATATCTGTAAACTAATAGTAAGTTTTGCAAAATATTTAAGCTGATTTTTGCTAAGGTCAATCCAAGCCATCAAGAATGATCCAGGGATCGAGACCTGTCAGGGCGGTCAATAGGCCTAGCCCGTATCCTTATTGATTTGGAATGACCTAAGTAACACCAACAGCCTAATAAATTGACAGTAAACTGTAAGGATTGTAGAGTATGAACGCGTTGACTTACTAAACATTCATATCATATATTAAGAATAGCGTAAGTTTTTCTGATTGTCTACACTGTTAACTTGCGCTAGATTTTATTCGTTACTGCTACAACTTGCGACGACAGCGCCCCTTAGCCAACTGGTAGGTTAGATACCAATTATTTTTGATTAGAAAGGAGGCTGATTCTAGAGATTTTTACGTTATGCTTGCCCGCAGCTCACTTGTCATACAAGCATAACCGCCGGAAAAATCAAATAAGCCTGTCTAAGGGCAGGGAAAAGTCTTGGCTCTACTCGTTGAAAATCCATTGAGCAACCATAACTTTGCACCTGTGTTTTATGCCGCGTGTATTTGATTGCTCCATTACATGTCAGTTCAGGGTTTTAAATCTGCCCACAGATTTCACGAATGAACATAGAATAAGCTAGAAAATTCGTGATTTGGGGGTTTTGTTTTAAAAACCTATGTCCACTCACATCCCATGTCTAAAATTCTGAACTCAGATTATCACATTGAAAGGAGGTGCTATCTCAGGCTATACCAACGATAAATTTGTCGCGTTGCAATTGTGGATGGAGGCGTCTCTCCGACGTTGGTGGATGAGGAATGGTGTTTCCGGCTAACTATCCGTGATATAAAGTCATTTGTAGAATTGGCGTATTAGAATTGGCGTATGTCGTCTAGATCATCCATCTACTTTTCCTTACGATTACCCGTTATTCGTTTGCGTAAGGAAAATCTTGGTTTTGGACATAGGAGGTAATGTGTCAAACACCATGGCCATTAGAAAAGTGTTTTC
>JBBREZ010000259.1:0-9813 GCA_038225095.1 Caldilineales bacterium | reverse complement strand
AGACTGTTTTCAACGGTGCAACTCACTGGCGTATCTGGTTAATTTCCGATCGTTTGCCTGCAGAACCGACAACTGCGGACGGTTTTTGCTCCGATCTTTTCTCTGATACTCACCTAATTGCCAAACTGTCGGGTCGCTAGTAATTTTGTGCAGGGCGTATTTTTCAATAAGTTATAATCGTCCAGAAATAACTTGTGGAGTTCATCTTCTGGGAAGCTTGTTGACCGGCGCGATGGTTGGTTCTGAGCTTCCCGGAAGATGGTTAGCTTAATGTCGGACGATGACTGATAGAGAAAACAAATAGAAGTCAACTAATCGAGGAGGTCGCATGCTCTAATGCACGCTAGCGGCATTAGAGCATGCCTGGTACGCATTGTAGGCGGTTTAAATGTTTCCTCTATTAGACTGCGCAGTCTAAGTCTAACGTGGCTTCTGAAGTTTTTATTATATGGCGCATTTATTGATCGAATAGAAGGGTTTTTCTTGTTTCAACGGTACGAAGATCCAGAGCCATTGCCAATCCGCCGGGTTACCCAGCCATCAGCGCTGGCCCGCCAACGGGTTGCCATGCTGCGCGAAAAAGAAAACAGTCATGGCCACCTCTCTTACGCCCTGGTGCTGATCTTTCTCTTTCAAACGCTTTTGCTAGGTTGTGTCACCCTTTTTCTGGGCACGCTGGTGCTGTTCAGTTTTATCGGTGTTAGCTTCCGCGCCCAGGAAGCAACCCAATTAGCGGTCACGTTGACACGCATAGCACCGCTAATGGGCACGCCCGCTGTGTCGGCCATGCTGCCGGCGCCAACCAGCACTGTGTCCGTAACGGCGCTGCCCACCACTTCTGTAACACCTACCCTAGAACTTGTGGCGACGCCTTCGCAAGCGCCTACGCCAACACCGATGGCACCAACCCCGCCACCCCCGCTGCCTGTGCCGGAAAACCCACTGCCTACAGCGACTGCGCCAGTCGTTTCTCCAGCGCCCACCCCACCGGTCAATAATGTACCAATTCAGCCAGCCGATCGAGCGGCCATTCAGACCTATGGCACTCAGATTGTGCCATCCCTTGACCAATTATCGGGGGCAATTGAGCGCGTGCGTGAGCTTGCTCAAACCCCCAATTTCACTGATCAACAATGGGTTGCCAATGCGAAGGAGCAAATTGGCATCATTCACAGCGCTCATAATAATCTGCAAACAATTCAGCCCCCCCAACCTGTGGCCGCGCTGCATAATGAACTCATCAACGCCGTTAACGCTTGTAGCACGGCGGCCGATATATTTGACACTGCCATTGCCAATCGCAACACCGCCAATCTGACGACGGCCATCGCCTACATGCAAAGTTGTCTGGCAACTTTCCCACAGGTGAGCAGTCGTGTACGCGATTATGTGAAGAGTGCAACTGGTCAATCGGCAGGTATGGCCGACCTTAGAACCCGTCTGAAAAGTCCCTGTAGGTGCGGTTTGTAACCGCACGGTCTTGTTCAATCACGATTGTGCGGTTACAAACCGCACCTACAGCATCCTAACGGTCCGGCCCATCCGACCTTTTCAGACAGTCTCTTAAGCAGTGACGTGTGCGCGCCAGCGTGGCCCCTATGCGTTATCGTAAGCCTTATCAATAAAGTTCAATTAGCCTGTTTGCGCTAAAATAGGGCGATGAGTAACGTGGGCCAAATAAAATTAACCGAGCAACAACGCGCCATTGTCAACCACAACCAGGGGCCGGCGCTGGTCTTTGCCGTGGCCGGCGCGGGGAAGACCACCGCCATGATGCAACGCATCGAGCGGCTAGTACGCGATAAAATCTTTGCGGCGGACCATATTCTGGCGACTTCTTTTAATAAGACCGCCAATGACGAGATCCAGGCCACCTTGCGCCAGAAGCCTGATTGTGCCCAGGTACACGTCAAAACGCTGCACGCACTGGGCTTTCAGATCATCCGCCAGGCCGTCAAAACGGGCTATCTACCCACTGTCCAAGTTGACAAAGCAAAAGATCACATCGAAGCGTTGGACCACCAATTGCTGTATACAACGCTGGCACGCGCCCGCGAGCAACGCGTGCGCTATAGCAGCGAATTGAACAGCTTGGACCACGAAGATTTCTTGACCTACGTGGGCGCGTGCAAAGGCAATTTGCACTATGCCGACTTGGCCCACGCCGATCTGCCAGCGCCTGCGCGCAAAATTGCCAAGCAGGCAACGGCCCCTAAGCACCTCAAATGGTACCTCGATCTGTATCGCCACTATGAAGAAGTGCGCAAAGCCCAGGGCCACATCACTTTTGATGACATGTTGATGACCGGTTGGGAAATGCTGGTCAAGCACGAAGACATCTTGACCGGGCTGCGTCGCCAATATCAATGTGTGCTGGTGGATGAGTTTCAGGATATTAACCTGGCGCAATCCGAAATCCTGGATTTGATCACCAAGCCGCGCTACAACTACATGGCGATTGGCGACGACGACCAGACGATCTATGAATGGCGCGGCGCCAACCCCAACTTTATCCTCAATTTTGAAAAACGGTATGGCGCGCAGGTCTATTTGATGACCGACAATTTTCGTTGCAAAGCAGCCCAGGTGGCGCTGGCCAATCGCGTGATCGAACACAATCGCCTACGCCGGCCCAAGCAAATGCACCTGACGCAGGGCTTTGACGGCGACGCGCAGTTGCATGTCGTGGCCAATGCCGAACAGATGGGGCAGCAGATTGTGCAGCAAATTAGCGCAGCCATCCGTAGCGGCTATAGCCCACGCGACGTGGCTGTGCTCGTGCGCATCTATGCCCAAACGCCGCCAATTGAGCAATTTCTGATCGCTGAGCAAATTCCCTATCTGATCGCCGGCGGCGAGCCTTTTTATCAACGACCCGAAGTGTTGGTGTTGCTCGATTACGTGCAATTGGCGCAGCTCGAAACCCTGTTGCAAAGCGGTGCATCGCTCACTGCCGAGCAGCAACAATTATGCAAGCGCGCGTGGGCCAACGTGTACAACCGACCGACACGCTATCTTTCCAAAGCGCTGGCCGACAAGGTCGTGCAATTGGTCACCACGCGCGGCACACCAATCACGCGGGCGTTGAGCAGCGCGGCCAATGGCGCGACGGAACGTATGGTCGAACCGATTCGTAAATTTGCCACCGATCTACAATGGCTGGCTAACGCGTTGAACTCACCCAGAGCAGCCGAGCGGGCAGCGTTCGAAAGCTTGCAACAACTAGAAGAACGGCTGCAATATCGGGCTTATCTAAAAGCTAGCAGCGGTTTTGCGGAAACTGGGGTCGCCAAAGCCGCCAACGTGGCCGCCTTGATTGCCTATGCGCGCAACAAGGGCAGCATGGAGCAATTTCTCCAGCATCTCGCGCAGCTCGCAACGACGCGCAACCAGCTTAATGCCAGCGAACAACCGGCGGTCACGATGACTACCATGTTTCGGGCCAAAGGACTGGAATGGCCGTTGGTCTTTGTGCCCAATTGCAATCAAGGCACGATTCCATATGAACGCAGCCAGCACATTGAGGAAGAACGCCGCTTGCTCTATGTCGCGATTACGCGCGCCAAAAAATTCCTCCATCTCTACACGTTGCAAGAGCAGCCACTTTCGCAATTTTTGGTCGAAGCCAACTGTGTGCAGACCTTGTCGGCGGTACAGTCGATTCAACGGGCGTTACAGAGTGAACCGAACACATGGCGTGCCGAGGAAATGTTGGGGATGGCGGTGGATGCGCGCCGGCTGCATCTGGCCGACTATTTCAGCCGTTGGTGGGACGCACCCGTTGCCCAAAAGCAACAACTGGCCGCGGCCGTAATGCGCATTCTGGCAACGCTTGAGCGCCGCGGGTTGGACAAATCATTAGGCGTAAAGGCAGCAGATGGAGAACTCTGGCGAACGATTATGCGGACCCCTCCCGCGCCCTGAGGGCTCCCGCTCTCCTGGCCGCTGCGCTAGGAGAGGGGACTGTTCAAGGACAGCCGAAGCCACTTGTTCTGTCCCTGATTTAGTCCCCGCCCAGCAGGCTACGATGGGGCCTGCGGCAAGACTGCGGCGTTGATTCGACAAGCTCATCAACCGTGCGGTGCGCTTGTCGAACCGCAGCCGAACGGGAGCGGGAGCCCTTTGGGCGCGGGTGGGGTCTCTCCGCCTAAATCGTCGGCATTACATTACCACCTGAAACCGGGATGTAGGCACCGGTGATAAAGCTCGCCAGATCCGAGGCCAGAAAGGCGACGACGTTAGCAATTTCCTGGTCGGTGCCGCGGCGGGCCAGCGGTACAGTGCTCTCATAGCCGGCGCTGCGCTCAGTCCCCTGTTCTCGATCGCGGTCGCTGATCGTCCAGCCAGGCGCCACCTGGTTGACCGTAATCTGGTGGGCGCCGATTTCCTTGGCGAGCACGCGCAAGACGCCGTCCATCGCCCGTTTGGCCCCCCCATAGGCGGATTGGGTTTTGAAGAGTTGCATCGAACATTCGGTGTTGATGCCGACAAAACGACCCCAGCCTTTTTCAATCATGGCGGGGACAAAGGCTTTGGCAAAGAAGACATTCTGGAGCACGCAGTTGCGAAATTGATCTTCGTAATCTTCCTCTTCTTCTTCCAATACCGTCTGCCAAGGGTCAATCTGCGAGACCGCGTTGGTGACGAGAATGTCTGGATTGCCCAGTTTTTGGATCACCGCATCACGCAGCGCAAAAACATCGACCTTTTGACCGACCTCGCCGGTCACGGCCATCGTGCGCCGCCCCAGCGCTTCAATCTCAGCACAAAGCGATTCGGCTTTTGCGATATTTTGGTGGTAGTGAACGACCACATCCGCCCCACAAACGGCCAACGTGCGCGCCATCACGCGCCCTAATTGTCCTGTTGCGCCGGTGACAATGGCAAGGTGCCCTTCTAAATTGATTTCAAGTTTCACTGCATGCTCCTTCTAGGTGTTGGGTTCGTTTGGTTCGTTTAATTGATTGATGGCCGTCTGGGCATAATCGGCATAGACGGCCAGACCGATCGCCTGCCAGAGGTCGCGGGCTTGCGTCAGCAACAGAATCGCCTGTTCCCGATGACCGGCCTTTTTTTGGGAAAGGCCATAGTAGTAGGTATCACGCGCCACGCTAAAGGTGTCCTGAATCTGCCTATGAATTGCCAGCGCCTCTTCAAAATAATGTGCTTCGTCGGTCGCCTGGCCCAGCGCGACATAGCCATTGGCTTCACCCAGGACATTACCGATTTGGCGATAGAGCTTAACAGCCTTTTCGATCAGTTCGACGGCCTGATCCAGGTTGCCTTCCACCCGTGCTAAGTCACCCAAGGCGCGCAGCACGTTGGCTTCACCGAGCCGGTCACCAATCGCCGGATAGATGGCAAGTGCGGCCAGATAGTGTTCGCGGGCGCTCTTCAGGTTCGCCTCGCGCAGGGCCAAGTCACCCAAGGCGCACAGCACGTTGGCTTCTCCTAAGCGATCAGCGCAGCGCGTTGCCTGGGCCAGCGCTTGGGTCAGCCGTGACCGTTGGTGGCGGAGCGTGCTGGTCACGACGTAGAGGTTTTCTAACAGGGCAGTCAGGCGCGGCCCGCGACTGCGCCCGCCGTCACATGCTTCGTGGGCATAAGCCCAATCCAGCCAACTTTCGATGCTGGGCAATTCGGCCTGGTAGCGGGCAATCCGCGCGCCCATCGTTTCGCCACCACTTTGTAGGGCGTCGTCCAGTTGGTTTACCCAACCGCGCTGGGGTTCGTCCTCAAAGTCAAAATAGAAACGCAGGACGGCTGCCCCCGCTTCGTTTTGCGCCGCCGCCAGCCCGTGGGGCAACTGGCGTTCGGCAAAATGGCGAAAGGGCGTCGGCAGATAAAGCAGATCCGGCCAGGGACGTTCGAGCAAGCTTTGGTTTTCGATGGCGGCGAGCGCGCGGCGCGCCGTGTCGCCAAAGCTGGCGACCACACCCGCCACGGTGAACCCACCGGGAAAGAGCGCCAACTGGGCATAAAGTTCCGCCGCCGCGCGGTCGCGCAGGCGCAGGCGGTCATAAGCCAGTTGCACACCCACGGTGATGCCCTTCACCTCGGCTGGGTAATCGGGGTCTTGCAGCAGTTGGTCGCGGCGCTGGCGCAGCTCGCTGAGCAGGGCTTGCAAGTCCGGGTCGCCACTGGCGCGCCAGACGCGCCCCACCAATTCGACGGCGCGCGGCAAGCGATCCACATAGCCCAACAATGTCTGCACCTGCGCTTCGTCAATCTGTTGTGATTCGGTGGGCGTCAGGTGGGTGGTGCGGATAAAGAGTTGCAGCGCGGCCGCAGGCGTCAGCCGTTCCAACGTCAATACGGGCCAGCGGTCGCTGCGCACCGGCGTCTGCGTGGTCAAGAGCAACAAGGGTCGCGCCGCCGCGCCGGCCAGCGTCTCCAACAAGGTGCGCAGGGCCAAACCAGCGCTGGTAACCGCATTTTCGGCCTCATCCAAAATCAGCAGGGCAGCCGGCGGCAAAATCCCTGCCAGCGCGCTGTTGGCCGCCCCTTCATCAACGGGCAACTCGAGTGGACGATTTAGCGCCGTGACAATCGCGCGCCGCACGTCTTCTGCCGTGCGAGCGGGTGCCAGGGGGACGAAGAAGGTGTGTGCTGGGTTGATGCGCCCACGCGCCGCCAACCAATGCGCCGTCTCGCGCGCCAGTTCGCTCTTGCCCACGCCGCTCACGCCTTTGATCTGCACGGCGCGGTGTTGTTGCAATAATTGGAGCAACGCATGCATGTCCTCATTGCGCCCGACAAAATAGTGGGGGCGGGGACTAAAATAGGCATGCGTCAATTGCGGCAAAGGCTGCACCTGCACCGGCCCGCTGGCAACCGGCGCCGTCGCCGCCCGCACGACCAGCAACACCTCGTCATGCGGTTGATCTTCCGGCAGCAGTTTGAACTTGCGCGCCTGTTGCATCGCGGTGTCGCGGCCCAACTGTTCATCGTTCAACACAGCATTGCGCCCGGCCGTGAAGGCCGCCTGCACAGTCCTGCCCGTCAACAACGCCTGGTAAAAGCGTTGGCAAAATTGCACGGCCGCCCGCTCATAGACGGCTTCCGCGGCGTCGATGGCGATCACATGGCGCACGCCCAGCGCAAAAAAGGCATCTGCCACACTTTCCGAATGGCAGGCCAAGAGCACGGCCAATTGAAATTCTGGTGGACCGCCGGTCGGGTTCAGCATGGTATGCAGATGAATTGGCTCCAACAGGCGCGCCGCACCCTGCGGGTCTTCCAGCACCAGATAACCCGTCTGTTTCTGCGCTGGTTTATAGCCATGCCCCAGGTAGTGGACAACCTGGAAGGGCGTGTGGTCGCCGCGCGCCAACAGGGCGCTCACCCGGTCCGCTTCGGCAAGCTGCACGACGAACGTGGCCGGCGCGTTCAGATCGCGCAAGGCATCGGTCAGCGCCGCGACATCCGGGCCAATATTCACCGGTGCGTCGAGCGGATTGCTGACCAGCAACAAAATGCGGATGGGAGAAAAATTGTCAGACAATGGGCATTTCCCCGACTAAACTCAGGCAAACTAATAGACAAGTCAAATAAACTTGGTACAATCGATAGGACGGGCACGGTATACCGTGCCCCTACGCTTTGTCCAACTACTCCCTATTTACTATTCGCCAGCTTCTGGCGCTGCTCACGCAAGAAATCGTCCAGCATTTGGCGGCCAAAGTGTTCGAGCACAAAAACGGCCAGATAGGCTTTTTTGATGGCTTCCTCGTCCTTACGTTTCAAAATGCGGTCGATATACGTGTCACTGGAGATGGTCGTGTCCTCTTGTAGGGGTGAAGCGATCTGGGCTAGACGCGCAAATTGTTCCAGCGCCGGTAACTCTTGCTGAATGGCAACCGTCACGAGTTTCATGCGCTGGCGGGTGAGCGCGTTGTTGATCATCTGGCGCGCCAGGTTTTGCACGGTGGCATAGGCCTGTTCAAAACGCACAGTTGCGTTTTCGCGCGTCTGCTCTGGTTGCAGTGGTTGCGCCAGTTTGAAGGTAGTATTGCGGATCACCGTGGGCCAGGCCAGACCGACCAGGATGGCCGTCAGCCAATTATTTGCCTCGGGCACCAAGCTGGCGACCAACAAAAAGATCAGCGCGGCTGCGGCCAGGTTGAGCACCACGAGCAGCCAAGCGCCACCTGTACGCAGCGCGTGACCAGTCTCATTTTTGAAGGCGCCGATGATCTCGCTTAGCCCCCAGCAAAGACCGACCAGGCCGGCGAGCAATACCCAGCCAAGGTTGGGAAATACGGATGACATGGGGGAGCCTCCTATGTGAAATGCGGATTGGGGAAGGTTAGACTTTAGCAGCGTGCATTGCACGGGTCAGCCCGTGATTCGCTAACCGATCTCCCTGACCTGGGCAACGCACGCTGACTATGGTGTGACGGTGGGCGATGTGGCTGCCGGGGCACGTGTGATTTCCAGCGCCTGTTGATACCACTTGCTTGCCTCTGTCAAATCGCCGCGTTGTTCAGCCAGCTTTGCCAGCTTCTGGACGATTTCCAATTCCTGCTGGCGCGTATCTAGCGGCAGTGCTGGCGCGCTGAGCGTCTTGGCTGGTGCTTCTTGCAGTTCCTTCATCACCGTTGAATCTTTGAGCAAACCGGCCACCTGGCGGCCTTCCTCGCTTAATGACAACAGTTCACCACCCAACTGGCCGCCCGCATAGGCCGCCGTTTCGAGCAGGCCGCGATCGCGCAATTCCTTTACTGGTTGATTGATTTCATCAGGGAATTTAAAGATCCGCACCGCAAGCTCTAGCAGTAAACCCGGGCCTTTGTCCAGCAAACTGGTCAAAAGTTGGCGCTGCAAAGGCGTCAGTGTCCGTGCCGTCTCTAACAGTTCCTCCGCTTTAAATATAGTCTTCGCATTCATCGCTGCCTCCATTGTCGAATCAGCCCGGTCAAATACCCCGGAAACATGACACTTTCCTTGATTATAGCACAAATTCACGATCTTTATCGTTTACGCGCCAGTGTAAATCCATCGCCAATCGGCACCATGCTAAGTTCGACGCGGTCATCGGCGTGTAACTTTTTGTTCAAAGCACGAATCGCGTTGGTAGACTCATCTTGTTTGCTCTCGTCCACTAATGAGCCACCCCACAAGGTGTTGTCGATGCCAATCAGCCCGCCGCGCCGCACTAATTGCAAACATTGCTCATAGTAACGCGCATAATTTTTTTTGTCGGCGTCGATAAAGGCAAAGTCAAATTGGTTGATCTCGCCAGCCTTGATCAGTTTGTCCAGCGTGACCACGGCCGGCCCAATGTTCAATTGAATTTTGTGCTCCATCCCCGCCGCTTGCCAGTAACGGCGGGCGATGGAAGTATATTCCTCGCTCACATCACAGGCAATAATTTGGCCATCGTCGGGCAGGGCCAGCGCTACGGAAAGTGAACTATAGCCGGTGAAAACGCCCACCTCCAACGTACGCTTGGCGCCGATCAGATGGATCAGCAGCCGCATAAATTGACCTTGTTCGGGCGACATCTGCATCCCGCCGTCTTCTAGTTTAGCCGTCTCTTCGCGCAGACGTTTGAGCAACTCTGGCTCGCGCAACGAGACCCCAAGCATATATTCGTGAACTTGTTCCGTCACGCTGATGGTTTTTGTTGACATGAATTGTCCTATTCTATGGGTTGATAAAAATCTGTGATGAGTGAAACTATACTGACATCAGTTTGAGTCGCGATTGACCCCACCTCTACCCACCCCGGGGAAGGGTGGGAGCCCGCACGGGCTAGTATAAGCGACACGTTGTGTGCCGAAATAAGCGATTGGAAAAGTACCCACCCAT
>JBBREZ010000258.1:0-9817 GCA_038225095.1 Caldilineales bacterium | reverse complement strand
ACCAGTAGTAGTGACCCGGTTTTAGGCCATTTTGCGCCAACATTTGAACGGCAAAATGGCGACGAACCCACTAGCATCGTTTCTCTTGAAAATTAGGTGCAAATCGCAGGTTTGTCATGCCGTACTTGCAGCAGAAGCGATTTGGCGCATTCTAATTTAACGTTGTCGTAGTAGTCAGACCACTAGTGCCTAATCCCCTATCCCTATAATCCCAGCGCTTGCCATCCTAAGCCTGCGTAACATGAGTTATTAACCACTTGGCAAGCTTGATCTTTACCAATTTGATTTTACCCGCTTTTTATACGCAATGGATGAACAAAGCATTATTGCTCGTGCACTAGCAGGCGAAGCAAACGCCTTTAACCAACTTGTGCTCCAATATCAGAACCTGGCCTATAGCATTGCTTATCGCATGCTACAGGACCAAAGCGCGTCTGCCGATGCTGTGCAGGATAGCTTCATTAAAGCCTATCGGGCGTTAGCCACCTTCCAAGGCGGCAATTTTAAGAGCTGGCTGACCCGAATTGTCGTCAATACGTGTTACGACGTGTTGCGGGCTCAGCAACGTCGGGCCACCGACAGTCTGGACGATTTGCCTGCCGAGGCTGAGTATGCACCGTATCTGGTCGATCATGCGGAAGGGCCAGAAGCACATGCGGAACGGATGGAATTGAACCAGTTAATTGAAGTTGGCATTCGTGCCTTGCCCACGGAGCAGCGGACAGCTTTAGTGCTTTGCGACATCCACGGTTATGCCTACGAAGAAATTGCCGAAATTACAAATCTCCCGCTCGGTACAGTAAAATCGCGCATCAGTCGAGCGCGGACGCGTTTGCGCGATTTTTTGTTACAAAATCCGGAACTATTACCGTCAACTTTCCGTCCTTATACAGAAGAGTAGTCTGTCCAAGCCCCGGTTTAGCAGGCAAAAGACTAGTTTTAAGTAGCCTGAAATTGGAAACCGGATCGATCAAGCATAGAAGATTATCATGACATCATCGCTTTATCCACAGATCACCGATGAACTTTTATCGGCCTATATTGACGATGCCGTCACGCAGGAAGAGAAAGCCATTATCGAGGCAGCGATTGTCGGGGAACCGGCCATTGCCTGGCGTTTGGAAACATTGCGCTATACAATTAACCTGCTGAATTCATTGCCAGCAATCGCCCTGCCCCATTCTTTTGTGCTTTCCGAACTCCAAATGACCATTCAGTCTAGCGCGAATGTGGTTGCCCAGACGAGCAGACAGCCGGTAGTCGCGCGCAAACGAGCATGGCGCATGAATGGTGGCTTGCCCAGCCTAGGGCAGAGTATAGGACAAAGGTGGCGAAATTTCTGGCAGGTGGGCAACCTTTTCCTGCGCAATGCCGCAGCGGTCAGTCTGGTAATTTTTCTTGTTCTAGCCGCTAGCAATGAAATTGTGACCCCAACAGCCCATCCTAGCGCCGTAATGAATACGCAGAGCCCAGCACGCTCGGTAACCATGAGCAAGCGCCAGCAGGAAGCTGATATGCTAACCGTGCAGCCAACCATAACTGCGCAGGCATCTGCGCCATCTGCCAGCGGGAATAGTCAGAGTTCAGCCGTGGTCCAGCAAACAACGACTAGTCAGGCAGCACCTGAAGCTGCACAAGCGACATCGGCTAGTGAACCGGCGCCCGCAACGGCTGATTCGCTAGCCAATCATACAGAGGCTTCTTCGGGAGTTTCTGCGGCAGCGGCGCCACCGTTGTCAGATTCTACCCGCGCTGGCGCAACGACCAGTCAGCCTGGCCCCGACGACCCCGCAGGCGGGGATCAAGGCTTTGCGCCGTCACCCGCAACAAACAGATCGGAAATATCGCCAAACCAATCAGCGCTCCAGGTGCAAGCGGCGGCAGCGCCTAAAGCAGCGATCAGTTCATCACAGATGAAGGTGCAAGCGGCAGCGCAAAATACGGCAACGCTTGCCCATACTACTACGGTAACGACAACGATTATCACGACGACCACTGTAGCAGCGTATAATACGCAACGTAATGCTCCAGTGAATGCCGCCAATACGCTGCCAACGCCCACACCATCTGCCATGAAGACAGAGCACCTGAATAACCCGACTGGAGTTGCACAGAAAGTCGCTACTTCCCAGGCAAATAACGTTGGAATGCGCTTGTCGTGGCTTTCACTTGCCGAACTGATTAGTGCCGGTGCAACGTTGATTTTATGTATCCTTTGGTGGCGCAGCAGTGAATCAAACCACCTTGCAGGGCGTCAACCAAGATAAATTTTTGAAGGAAAAGCCCGCTGCGCCCAGAGGGCGCGAAACGGGTTTACACATGTAATTACCTTTGGGTAGATAGATAGACAGGTAACCAAGTAAGTACGACTTATCTACCCTTTAGATAGGGAACACCGATAATGCCAGAATTACCCGAAGTTGAAACCTATATACGTGAATTAGAACCAATTCTGCACGGGCGCACAGTAACAGGCGTTCGTGTACGCTGGGCGCGCACGATTGCCACACCCGACCCAACGACATTTGCCGAGCGGATGATTGGGCAGCGCTTTACCAGCTTTAACCGACGCGGCAAATACATGCTGCTTGGTTTAGAAAGTGGCGACACGTTAATCGTTCATCTGCGCATGACAGGCCATCTGTTTATCCAAGATGCCAGTGTAGAGCCAGACAAGCACACCCATGTCGTGTTTGATCTAGATGACAATCGACGTCTGCACTATCAAGATTCGCGCAAATTTGGCCGCATGTGGCTCGTCGCTGACCCCGAAAAAGTGTTGCATAAACTAGGGCCAGAGCCGTTGAGCGAGCAATTTGTCGCCCAGGATTTTGCCAACAAGCTCGTCAAGCGAAGCGCCAGCATCAAAGCCCTATTACTGGATCAAACGATTGTCGCTGGTGTGGGCAATATCTACGCCGATGAAGCACTTTTTGCTGCGGGAGTGCATCCGGCGCGGACGGGCGGCAATTTAGCCCTAGCGGAAATTGAGCGTCTGCATGCCGCCATTCGCACGGTATTGCAAAGGGCGATTGTGCTCAATGGTAGCAGTTTGGGGAACAGCAAGATTCAAAACTATTTGCGACCTAGTGGTGAACCAGGCGGTTTTCAAGATGAACACAATGTCTATCAGCGCGCCGGCCAAGCCTGTCTGCATTGTGGACAACTGATCGAGCGGATTGTCTTGGCGCAACGCGGCACCCATTTTTGCGCGGCATGCCAGAAGTAGGGAAGGTAATGGGACTGTAAGGGCGCATGCCATGCGCCCTTATTCGCCTTGTAGCTTCTTAACTTCGGCAAACTCGCGCCGCAACTCGGCCTCGCGTTCCTCTGCCGCCTGCTTCCCTTCTTCAAGGGCCTGATCCCAGCGTGAACGATATTGCTCGTTAAACGGCGTCTCGCGGGCTGGGCCAAAGAGATAATTGACCACGACCCCTACGGCTGTCCCTAGCGCGATGCCGATCACCAAGTTAGAAATTTTACCCATCTGTTTGCTTCCTTTTTAACTAGAGGTTGTGCCTGCTCTTGATGCGCATCAGCTAAACCAACCGCGCCGTTTTTGGCGCTGGATCTGAACAAGTTGTAAGACCTGTTGTTGCATGGCGCCCACGGTGTTTTCCAGGGCTCGCATGCGACTTTCCATGCGCTCCTTGCGCGTTTCTTCTCGCCGTTGGTATTCAGCCTGTGATCGCTCCATTTCCAGCATGCGATCGCGCAAATTGCGATTTTCGTCCTTCAGATTAAAATTGTCTTGCACAACGACGCCCACCATCTCGCGCATGGTTGATTGGCTGTTGAGCACGGTTTGTTGGCTGTTGGCAATTGTACTCAACAAATCGCTGACCACGTGAGGTAATAACGCCGAAGCTTCCTCACGCAGCATATGGCGTTGCTGCGGCGTGAGCGTGACGGTTTCGGCCTTGGTGATTTCCAGCCGCTTTGGGGTTAATTGCTGGCTGACCGCTTCATCATCATAACCGGATTCTAGCAATTTTTGCACGGTGATTAAAGCGGCGACATCAATGCTGCTATAACGCGGTTCATCAATAGTCACATCCGTGACTAAAAATTGACCAAAGCGCTGATTCCATTGCCGTAATGTTTCCGGCGCAATCTGTAAATGGTTGGCCACTTCGGCAAAAGTAAAGGCAGATTCGGCTGTCGCTACACGGGCGGGAGAGCGCTCATTCATCATGGTTGTTAATGGTTAATTGCGAATAGCGAATGGTTAATGGTAAGCTCCGCCGCAAGGATGGCAAGGCACCCAAAGGGTTCCCGGATCCCTGCCTGATACACAAAGTGCGTTAAAACGCACTGACGCATCAATACGTTTCGGGAACCCTTTGGGTGCTGTTTTGCATACCAGAGGGTGGATTCATTCACCCGGCTACTCATCGACCATTCACTATTGACAATTAGTAATTCAGAATTAGCAATTTACTTGTCATCGACAACCCGCCAACTGGTGTCGATCGTGTTATCATCGTCGTAGTTCGGTTTTGGATCGGTAGGGCTCGCTCCACCTTGTGCTCTACGGACGGCTTCGGACGGGGCCAATTGCAGAAAAAGCCGCAAGGCGACAAAGAGCACGGCGATATCATCAAACGGACCCGGCAGAAAGTCTACGGGCGAGATCAGGTAGACAATGGCTGCAATCGGCAAGAATAGCTTGAGCAAGCCTGGCACACGCGGATCTTGTAACAGCCGCCAGGCGGTTGTTGTATCACGCAGCAAACCGCTTAGATTCCAACCGCCCGAGGAAGAACGATAGTTTGAGTCATTGCTCATGGATGTTTTTTCCTTTCGTGTTCAACACGTACCTTAGTATAACGAAAATTTGACCGGCTGACAACAATCCTTTTGCCGTATTTTTCAACATAACCTTACTCTTTATATACTTTCCTATCACTATGCCCACTACTGCCCAGATGTTGGCCGAATATCCAGATATTTTATTGCAAGTATTGGCGGAATTGCGCGGTGCCTATCTGGATGGCGCTGACACGCATGAACAGATGATTGACCTGCTGGCCGCCCAGATCACGGATCCCACTTCGGTGCAATTTGCCTACCAGGAAGTCATCGACATGGCCGATACGGCAAAAGGCGCCATCGAAACCTTGCTCAAGGAAGGTGGCGAAATGGTCGAAGCCCAGTTTAGCCGCGAATTTGGCAGTGTTCGCCAGATGGGACCGGCCAAGTTGGAACGGGAATCGCCTTGGCTCTATCCAGAAAGCATTGCCGAATTGCTTTATTATTATGGGCTGGTCGGGCGAGGCTTTAAGGGCGCTGGCAAAAATGCCCATACAATTATCTATCTGCCAATGGATGTGACGCCCTGGCTGCCTCATCCGCAAAACCCAGTGTTGGCCAATGGGTTGGCGATTCAGCCAGTGCCGCCGCCGCCTGCCGCCCGCACCCTGCCCGCTGACGATAGCTTCTTGGAAGATGTCGGCACGTTGCTTGGCTTTCTGCATACGGATCAACTGCGGCTGACCGTTAAAGGTCCTCATCCAGAGGACATTGATCGTTTCGTCCAACGTTTACAATTTCCCTTTAGCGGCGATGTGCCAGAATTGAACACGAGATTGGCCTTTTTGCTCCATCTAGCCAACCGTTTAGGCTGGCTGCGTCGCAGCGACAATGACATTGTCCAATTAACCGGCAATCCCGTACGGCTCTTTCTCGATAAGACCAGAGCGGAACAACGCTTTGCCCTCTGGGAGGCCTGGCGCAATTCTCCCGACTGGAATGATCTTTGTCATACGCCCGGTCTTGAATGCACCAACACTGATAACTGGAAAAACGATGCGCGCCAGACCCGCGAAACCTTGCTCAGTATCTTTGCCAAATTGCAACCCGGCGCCTGGTATAGTCGTTTTGACATTTTACGGGCCATCAAAGCGACTGAACCCGATTTTCAACGACCCACCGGTGACTACGACACCTGGTATATTCGCAGTACAATTACGCAGGAATTTCTCAAAGGTTTCGAGCATTGGGAGCAAGTGGAGGGTGCGCTAATTCGTTTTCTGATCAGCGGCCCGCTGCACTGGCTGTGTGCTCAGGATTTGGCTGAACCCTCAGCCGGTGATGACCTTCTGCTCTCGTTGAGCCAGTGGGGTGCGATCTGGCTGGGGCATGACGTGCCACAACCTTATGAACAATTGCGGCGCACTATTACGGTGGGTGAAGATTTTACGTTAACGCTCTTGCCAGGGGCATCGCTGGCGGATCGCTTTCGCGTGGAACGTTTTGCGCAATGGCAGGCGAGCTATCCCAATTTCATCTATCAGATCAGCCAGCGCAGCCTCAAACGCGCCACAGAAGGCGGCATTAATACGCCACAAATTTTAAGCTTTCTGCGTGAACGTAGCCCACAACTTCCCCCTAAAGTGGTCGCAGCCTTAGAGCGTTTTCATAACCCCGAACGAGCTAAGTAGGATTGAGCAGAAGGTTGAATTTAGGACAGCCCGGCACAGAACGCCAATTTTTACGAATCTCTCCTTTTAAGGAAAGATCCGCCTTCCATCGTTGGTCTATGGAATAGGCAGCTAGATCTGGGCCATCTAACGACCCAGATCTAGCTAAAGTTACGCCAACGCAGATATTCAACGCTTTTAATGCGTTTTGACCATTTATTCGTTGTATGTTACATTACCTGCCGAATTGCTGCACGCTTGTTAACCTACTTACCTACATTGGTAAGTTGAGTTATTCTCCAATTGTCAGAAAACAGTAAAACACTCCAGCGTACACGGATACAACTAGCCGAGTTTCATCGCAAATTGACGGTTCGCCCTACAATTTTTTAATCGACCGGACGCAAAACCCGAATTTGCGACAAAACCCAGTCAGAACAGATCCCTTTATAATTGTTATTAGATTTCTCTTGTTCGCAATCCACAACTAGTCAAAGGAGAATTGCATATGCGTAAACTGAGGAAACTCAGCGCTTTTCACGCCATTGGTCTGATCGCCCTGTTGTCTATGGTGATTACAGCCTGCGTGCCAGCGCCCGCACCTGGTGGCGCACCTGCTGCATCGGCCCCCGCCGCAAGCGCAGCTAGGGCCGGCAAGGATTTGAAAATTCTGTACTGGCAGGCTCCCACCATCCTGAATCCACATCAGGCCAGTGGTACAAAGGATTTCGATGCCGCTTCTGTCATCCTCGAGCCATTGGCGCGCTACAATGAAAAGGATGAACTCGTTGCCTATCTGGCTGCAGAGATTCCGACGATTGATAATGGGGATGTTGCCAAAGATGGGACAACCACCAACTGGAAACTCAAGAAGGGTGTCAAGTGGTCAGATGGCTCCGACTTTACGGCTGACGATGTCGTCTTCACCTGGACATACTGCTCTACAAAGGAGACCGCTTGCGTCAACAAAGCCAATTATGATCCGATTAAGACCGTTGAGGCCGTTGACCCGACCACGGTGAAGATCACCTGGAACGACCCGAATCCCAACCCCTACGTCTCTTTCGTCGCCCAACAGGGTATGATTTTGCAGAAAAAGCAGTTTGAGAAGTGCGTCGGCGCACCTGCCATTACCGACAAGGATTGTCAGGCTGCGAACTTGGCCCCCATCGGCACCAACGCCTATAAACTGAAGGAATTCAAGCCCGGCGACGTAGTCACCTATGTGAAGAATGAGAACTTCCGCGATACAGCCAATGTCTACTTCGACACAGTCGAAATCAAGGGTGGCGGCGACGCGGCCTCGGCGGCCCGTGCTGTCTGCGAGACGGGTGAAGTTGACTATGCCTGGAACTTGCAGGTGCCCAAGGCTGTGTTAGATCCGATCTTGGCAGCCGGTGCCTGTGATGCCGTTGCAGGCGGTTCGTTTGGTGTTGAACGTATTCTCATCAACTTCGCTAATCCTGATCCGGCGTTGGGCGATAAGCGCAGCGAACCGGATCAGCCGCACCCTTTCTTTAGTGATCTGAAAGTGCGCCAGGCAATTAATAAGGCAATTGACCGCAAGGCGATTGCCGACCAACTATATGGCTCTGCCGGTGTACCCACCTGCAACATCCTCGTATCGCCCACAGCGCTCAATTCGCCCAATACTAAGTGCGACCACGATGTAGACGGCGCCAAGAAATTGTTGGCCGACGCTGGCTGGAAGGACAGTGATGGTGATGGCATACTCGACAAAGGCGGCAAGAAGTTTGAACTCTCCTACCAGACCTCGATCAATCAGGTGCGCCAGGGCGCCCAGGCCATCGTCAAGGCGAACTTGGCCGAGGTGGGCATCCAGGTTGATCTCAAGGCGATCGATGCTGGCGTCTACTTCGGCGGCGATCCAGGCAACCCAGATACAACCAACAAGTTCTATGCCGACCTCGAGATGTACACGAATGGCCCTGATGGCCCTGATCCAACAGGTTACTTGGGTGGCTGGCAGTGCTCAAAGGCAGATAGCGCCGAGAATAAGTGGCAAGGTGGCAATGATAGCCGCTACTGCAATAAGGGCTATGATGCCTTGTTTGCCCAATATTCCAAGGAATTCGACCCAGCCAAACGGGCCGAATTGGCGATCAAGCTCAACGACCTGTTCGTCAATGACGTGGGCATCATCCCGTTAATCAATCGTGTCACGCCGTCGGGCAAGGCCAAGAATGTAGATGGTCCGACTTTCAATACGTTTGACTCCAACTTGTGGAATGTTGCGATGTGGAAGCGTAAATAGTTAGTGAGCCAGTAAATCAGTAGGCCAGTGAACCAATATTTTCCTGGCCTACTGATTTATTGCCCTACGGTTATACAAGCACTCTCCTGCTAACTTATTCTCTACTGCCATAAGGAGCTGATCGATGTCCCAATATATCTTGCGGCGGGTGTTGCTCTCGATCCCGACCTTGTTTGTGATCAGCTTTATCATTTTTGCCGTTCTGGCGCTTGCCCCGGGTGATCCGCTGGCGCAGTTTGCCCTCAACCCCGCGATTCCCGAATCGACGCGCCAGTTGATTCGCCACCAACTGGGCATCGATCAACCCTGGTACATCCGCTACGTGAAGTGGTTCATCGCCATGCTGCAAGGCAACTGGGGCTTCTCCTTCCAAACGAAGGCGCCGGTGATTGATTTGATCAAGCAGCGCCTGCCACAAACGTTGCAGGTGGTCGGCACGGCCTATATCATCGCTGTGCTCCTGGCCATCCCGATTGGCATTATCTCGGCCGTCCGGCAGTACTCGTTCTTTGACCAATTCGCGACCTTCTGCTCGTTTATCGGCTTCTCCTTGCCCTCCTTTCTCACCGGTTTGCTGTTGATGTTGGTCTTTGCTATCAGTTTCCGCTGGTTCCCGATTGTTTACAGTTCGACCTTGGAAATCAACAATTGGAGCAGTTTTGTGCTACAACTCCGCCAAATGGCGCTGCCCGTTGCGGTGTTGGTCGTGCAACAGACGGCCGCCTTAACCCGCTTTATGCGCTCATCCATGCTCGACAATCTACCACTTGAATATGTGCGCACCGCGCGCGCCAAAGGGCTAGCCGAACGGGTAGTCGTGCTGCGCCATGTAGTGACGAACAGCCTGATCCCGGTAGTGACACTGATCGCGCTCGGCATCCCCACCATCTTCGCTGGCGCGATTATCACCGAGAATCTGTTCCGGGTCAACGGGCTTGGTCAACTGCTGATCACGGCGATTCAGAACTCCGACACACCGGTGGTGATGGCGCTAACCTTTATTTTTGCGGTGCTCACCGTAACCTTCAACCTGGTCGCAGATGTGCTCTATGGCGTGCTCGACCCACGCGTGCGTTACAACTAACGAACCGTTAGCTCTCAAGTGAGGCGTGTATGACTC
>JBBREZ010000257.1:0-9824 GCA_038225095.1 Caldilineales bacterium | reverse complement strand
CTATGACTGCTTTGATCGATGCCGCTTATTCTACCCTTTTTGCTTTCATTTCCATTATCATTTGTTCCCTTGCTGAGTATAGTATACCAAACTCAGGTCAAATTAGGACAAACCGCGGCTCACGCACCATGATTCGTTGCGTTGTCTGCGCCTAAGATTTCCTGATCCTGTCAGGATGAAATCTATGACCCTTTGGTAATCATGCCCATCAATCCAAAAAGAGGCGCTATTTTGACGTTTTTAACAGGCGTTCTCTGACATCAGGCTAGGCTATACCCTAACCTGACAGTATCCCCTTTAGCGTACTCTGTAATCCGTTTCGTGCGCTGACCCCATAAACGGCGAAGATCGTAAATAGCCACAACACGCCAACGCTCAAGGAAGCCAGCACATCGCTCGGCGGATGATCGCCCTGGTAAACTTGACTAATCGCCACGACGACCACCCAGGTGCCTGATGCAATCGCCCAACCAGGATGACATCTGCGCCATAGGAAAACGGCCAGCATGCCATAGCATGCGACGGCGGCGATGGTGCGCCCACTCGGAAAGTCATAACTCGTGGCAACCACGAGTGGTGAAAGTATGGCAGGACGCGGACGTTCAAACAAAAATTTGAGCACATCGTTAAGGACGGTGGCACCGGCAAAGCCAGCCAACAGCATGGCGGCGTTTAGCCATTGTTGACGCCACCCAAACCACACAGCCACCCCAATGACAAACACACCAGCGCCTATGGCACCGGTCTGGCTGATGGCACGCATGACGCTGTCCAGCCAGGGCTGACCCCATTGACGGATGGCCAGTGCCACCGGCACATCCCAGGTAAACCCTTCTTTGAACCAGATTTCTGTGCTAATACCAACAAAAATTGTGGTAAGGCTCACGATAATACTTAGATTGAGCAACCAGGCCAATGAGAGCGGCCTCAGTTGAAAGTTTGTCGGTCTTGTTGTCAACGATTCGCTCCTTCATCTGCAACAAAGAGAGGCGGGCTTAGTTGCCCGCTGACAGGGAAACAGTATAATCAACATAGATGAAATCGAGATGAAATCAGCAGGAACTGCACCCTCTTTCTGTCCGGCTAAATCGATGACGTTATCCAACGCCTAATGTTCCATTGTACGGTTCGCTAGTATATCATCCCTTTTTATCAAGCGAGAAACTGCATTCCGATTTAAATTTTCTCTCTAGTGCTCTGTGAAGTGCCACCAGTGGTAGATAACAAATCGGAATAAACTCTAATGCATAAGGAGTTTGGTAGTAGTTACATATTGACTGATAAGCCATCGAATCTCTCTGGGTAATTGGTATCCAACAGTCAATATGTAACCACTACCCCATTGCGTATTGTTTACGGCGTTACTGACGACGGTGGGGCAGGTAAGTGAGCTACATTCATTACAATGCGTAAATTAATACCACAACCGAGGCGGCGAAGAGGAGGTTATTGATCAGTAAGGGCGGGTCTTGCAATAATGGTTCATCGGGGATCGCGCGCTGTTTGACGTAGATCAGATAGAGGTAGCGGACGATGAAGTAAAAGACAAAGGGCACGGTGAGCAACATGCGTCCATCTTGGACGCGCGCGGTTTTAGCCTGGAAACTGTAGAATGTGTACGCAAGGAAGGTGCTGGCCGTGAGGATGCCAATGATCTGGTCGAGTAGAGGCAGGTTATAGTACGTAAAGTTGGCACATGATTGCGCTACATTATCTTCCAACTGTGAAATTTCGTGGCGACGCCGACTAAAGCCCAGAAAGAGGGCAAGCAGGGTCATACAGACGTAGAGCCAGGGACTGAAGTTGGCCACATGGACAATGATTACCCCAGCCACGACACGCAGCAACAACCCCAACGATAACACCATCACATCAATGAGCACGATATATTTTAGCCAGAAACTATAGGCGAGGGTGAGGAGCAGATCGGCAAGGACAAGCAACGCTACCCACCCATTCAGCCACGCCGCCAGCGCCAAACTGACCACAGCGAGCATGACGCTCGCAAACCCTACCGGGGATAGATTAAGTGCGCTATTGGTCAAAGGACGCTGATGTAGCTGCCTACGATCCTGTTTGCGCTCAGCCAAGTTTTGGATCAGAAAGATGGTGCTAGACGCCAGGCAAAAAGTAATCACCACCAGCGTTGTCTGCAAGAACAAGGTTAGCTGGAATAGCTTTCCATCAAAGACCAGTCCTGTGTAAATGATCACATTTTTGGAAAACTCGTGTAAACCTATCGTTTTGATGAGACCGCGCAGATTGGTCCACCTGATTGAAAAAGTCATGCTAGTTGAAGCCATTCAGTGTAATGATAGCGCGCGTATCGTGTAAGCAGAGAGGCTGTTCGATGGGTACAGGATGCGTGCGATGGAATATGATAACCGACACCCGCGATGATAGCTTGTCCAAGCCAGTGCTACCGCATAGTACGTTAAGCGAGATACTCCGTCAAAATTATCCCTCTGAAACGAGCATAAAGTGGAATCAATCTGTCGCGAAGCCTTTCTCTTGACCGTAGATTACATTGCTGGAAAAAATTTTGTAACATTACCTTTACGCGATTACGCTAAGCATCGTTCACCGGACGCTTGCCATCTGATTGAAGCACCCTTATAATACCTCCGTCTTTATTTTAATCGTTTGTGTGTATTCTCGCTTACGTCTTCTGAGCAGGATATAAGCATGTCCGCAGCGCTACCACCCTAAATGTTCTAAAGTCATCTGCAATAGGTAGGATAATAGCCGTCCTAGCCAGCACAAGTGACGAAGGAGAAAATGATATGATCGATCCTTATCACCTCACTCGGATCTATTGCGTCAGGCGCATTCCCTTAATCGCTTTATTCTGCGTAGTGCTATTGGTCGCCTGTTCTGCGGGTCCATTCAGTCCCCCACCCCGTCCTGGTAGCAGCCAGCAAGTGACCACGCTCCCAAGCGTACCGGGGCGCATAACCAAGAGCAATCCCCCCCTCTCACCACTATCAACGGCCACCAATCCTACCGACCCTCGTTTCACGCAGATTACGGCCTCCAACAAGGTCTTTGCGAAGTCGGATTGCCTGGTGACGACGATCACCGTGACCGCCACTATCACCGCGCCAGCGGGCATTACCCAGGTTATGCTCTGGTATCGCGTCGGCGACCAGCAACCCTTTACCGCCGTCGCCGTGGCTCCATTAGGTGACGACCACTACATGATAACCGTCAAAGGCACGGATGTGCCAGGATCAGATTATGGGGCGTGGGCCTTCTATCTCACAGCAGACGATAAGTTAGGCCACCACAGTCAGAGTCCACTTGACACAAGCGTCCAATTCTTGCCTTGTGTCGGTTGATGCCCCCGGGCAGTGCGTTCACTTGTGCCCCTATATGTAAATGATAACGACTTCTCGTGAAACTGAGGCCGCCATAGCGAAAGAGCTCATCAATGCTCAGTGATCGAGCACAAACTGTTTTGGATCTCCTCCAGCGTAGCGATGGCTGGATCATAAAAGTGGAGAACCAGTCCGGTCAGCTCATCCATCTTACGCTCTACGACGCAAGCGGCCAACTAACCGACGTGGCGTTGCGTATATTCGACGAACTCGTGAATGAAGGGCTACTCCGGTGTACGCAGGCCCAAGCCACCCCGAATGGACAATTTACCTTGTTCACGTACCGAGCGCACCTTTGACGGGCGACCAGGGGCTGACACAATTTAAGCCTTTGTGCTGATGACAGCAATCGTGCTTCATTTTCTCATCAGATGCTCAGTCGCGCTGATTGTCTACTCGGTTTTACGCGGTAGCTTTATTATAAAAGAAACGGTTTTTTAGCCAGGGTACGATATACTCGTCAAACATATTATCACCTGAAGATGCCCATTGTAACGTCAACGCCACGCCCAACAGGCTAGCTGGCCTGCGATAGATGAGATAACGGGGTGACCATTCGGGGTGGAACTTTTCTTTAAATTCGTGCAGTCCCCTGAAATTGTAGAATTGGTTCACATGTTCATAGATCGAGCGTAAGGCACGTTCAACCGCTGGGTCGTTTGGTCTCTCACCTATACCAGCCAAAGCGCTCAACCCCAGATTAAAGCTGGCATAGCCACGCGCTTTGGCCCACAGAAAGAAGGAGATAAAGAGAAAATCCATCGTGCCATTTTCAATGGCGCAGCGACGACGCATAAGATCGACCGCGCCCTCATTCCGTTGATATTCGGAGACGAGATTGGCAAAAGCGACAATGGCCTCATCCGGTGCATGGACCGCCATCACGGGGGAGTTATGGATATAGTCATCATCAAACCAGCCTAACGAAAAACGTTTCTCATTGCTCTGCATCATAGCCAGCCACTCATCACTGATCGCGCGCAGTTCACGCAGCAGCCCATCAGACAAGGGCGGCTCATGCAGAATCGCTTGATAGCCCAATTTGGTAAAACGATTGACCACCGTACGCATGGACTTATTATCGCTACCCGCCAAGCTAAAATTTTTCAGGTGGACAATGGCCTCATGCCCGATGCATAGGAAATCGAACCCAGCGGCACGGTACGCTTCCAGATCATCGGGGAGAGTTTGATAGAAAGCCGCGGCCCAATCGTTGCGGGTACAAAATTCTTTGAAGCCAAGGATGACCGTGGCCCTATCGGCCGGCGGACCAATCGGATCGCCCAACGCGAGCGCGGTGCGGCGTTTGACCACATAAGCGACCACCGAACCACCGGGACTAAAATAATACGATTTGTCAGAAAAGAGGGCAAAGCGCGCCAGCGAAGAACGACCATATGCTTGGACAATTTGCGTCGCACGGTGGCGTTCGCTGGCAGACGCCGGGGTGCGCACCAAGACCGGACGCAACAACATAAATAGGGCATAGCCCAACGTTACGGCACCGACCCCATAAATCGAAGAGACAAAATATCGCCCAAACCCGGTCACCGGCTCCAATCCGGGATCATAGAACTGGGTAAACATCGTCACGGTCTGACGGATATCCGCCATCAGGTCGTGATGCACCCGAAAATGACGGTCAAGTAAATAAAAGCCGATGGCACCGTAGGCCAGCGTAAACGCCAGCGCCCCTACCAACGCCCACACGCCTTGCCAGATCGATGGTTGATCCGAGAGCGCATGGAAATGCGAACGTTGGGTCACCAAATAGATAAGCAGGGCCGTGGCGAGCATTGCTTCCTCATAGTCAAGCCCTTTGACCAGATGGATAAGGATGGACAGGATTAAAATCCCAACCGTCAACAGCCAAGCCGTTTGTTTACGCCGCCACAAACCCTGAGCAAGCACTAGCAAAGCGAAACCAGCCAGCACCGCCGTTAAATGGCCACCGTGCCGAATTTGCAGCGGTGAGTAGTGCACGAGCAGTTGTACCCGATACGCCAGGCCCGGCGTCGCTCCTGACAATAGATTGACGATCCCCATGACAGCGGTGATAATCGCCGCCAGATGGGTTTGTTCCTGCTCGGCCAACGACCGTTCCGGCGCACGAAAGAGCGTAAGCCGGCGCAACATGATAAAACCAATCAGCATGGGGAACCAAAAGCTCAATCCACGAAAGGTCAGACTAATGATCGTAGCCGCCGCGATGGGCAAACCCAGCGAGACATAAATCACCGGCATCAGCCCTTCGACGATCCCCATGCCACTGGGCGTCGGCGAAATAATGCTCAGGAGAATGGTCATCGTGTAGGCCGCCATGAGCACACCAAAGTGGGCCGGTTGATGAAAAGCGAGGAAGATTGTATAGAGACTCAGGATCGCAACAATATGGAGCGTCAATGCCACAAAGACGGTATACGCCAGTTTGTGCGGCTGGGCGGCCATCACCCGCGCCGCGGTGGTAAACTCAGCTGCGTTTCTTTCGCTCCAATCAGCGGTAAGCCAATCAGGATGCCGGACCCACCCACCCACATAATTCACCCCTTGTTGTAAACGGCGGAGTACGTGGTGAAGCCAGCGTGGTCGCCATAAACCAAGACCAAGCGCAGTGGCCATAGCGCCTACTAATAAAAAAAGCAGCAACGCGGCAATCAGTTCATAAAATTGCAACTCGTGTAATCGAAAAAGCTCAACCAGCCCCACCACCAACAGGAGACAGAAAGCACCAAAATCGGCCACAACTACCGTCAAAACAGCTACCGTACTCCGCGTCGATGAGTGGCCTCGACGGCGGGCATCATCAATAAAGAGGGCAAAGCCGGTCGTACCAGCGGTCGGGGTAGTGGCGTTGACAAAGATGGAAGCAAAGGTAATGGCAAGCAAATCACGCATGCGGCTCGCAATCCCAACGGTCGCAAAGGCTAACTGGTAAAGCAACGCGTAAAGGGCATAATTGATCAGAAGCAGTCCCGCCGCCACCAATACCCACTGCCATTGACCCTGAGCGAATGTTTTTGTGATTTTCTCGATCTCATTAAACTGACGAATCACCAACCAAAGAAAGCCAATCAGGAGTAACCAATATAACCAGCGGCGAAGGTTCATAAAATCTGTTTCAGAATTGACAAAGAATGGTTAAACCAATAAAAATGAACAGTTACCCAGCCAAAAATAAACGACCTATCTATGATAGTACAGCTGAAGTCAATACCATGGGTTCTCTTATTTAAACTACTGGATAATGATAGTTTACTCGTCCGATGCCGTTTCAGCTAAAAAAAGTTACCCGATACGCTTTCACAGTTCCTAAAATACTTAGGTCCAAAACAAAAAGTAGGAGACCAAACAATAAGATATAAGGTCTAATTTCTCCTTCTCTCCTTTTCTCCTTGTCTTCCTGCTTCCTTATCGCCGTCTATCGCCCGCTCTAGCACTTGCACAACCTGCGCCGCCGGACCGCGCTCATTGGCGCCGATGCTAAATTCCACCAAATCGCCTGGCAAGAGGCGGCGTTGGTCTTGTAATTGCGAACCGTGGATATAAAGCTCAGGATCATGGCGCCGCGTGATGAAGCCGTAACGCTTTTGGGCGTTGTACCACTTGACGAGTCCACGCTCGTGCGTTAAGGCAGGCAACAACTGGCGACAGCCAGCACAGTGAGTTGGCGCGGTGGCCGCATGCCCACTTGCCTGCACCGATTGATTCTGCTCTTCTACCGACCAAAGAAACGAAATACCACAACGTTCACAAAAGAGTGTTTCGTCGCGTTTTTTTATGCTGGACATGGAATGTCTCCTTGCGTAGGGAGTAGGGAGTAAGAAGTAGGAAGTAAGAAGTAGGGAGTAAGAAGTAGGTGTAATTGTTCTACTACCTACTACCTACTCCTTACTCCCTTCCTACGACACTAACAAAATTTTCGCCACTGGGCCAGGATTATTCAACAATTTTTCAAACATTGCACCCCCGTCGGCCAACGGCGCCTTCATCAACCAAGGATCGATCTCGATCCGGCCTTGCGCCAGCCAATCAAAGGCGTCTTCAAAATCGACTGGTGTATAGGCAAAACTGCCTTGGATATTAATCTCGTTGCGAATGATATAATTGGCCGGAATGTTGCTCTCTTCCGAATGCAGCCCGGTGAAGATTACCTTGCCCCCCGGCGTCACCGCATCAATACATTCACGGCGCGTGGCAGTCGCCCCCACCGCGTCGATCGCCATGTCGACGCCTGCACCATTCGTGGCGGTGCGCACAATTTCAACCACGTTATCGGTCTGTGGGTTTAACACGCGCACGCCAAAATGTTCAGCAATCGTGCGACGGTCGGCGTCAGTGTCAGTGGCAAAAATTTCTTGCACACCAAACTGCTTCACCACTTGTAGCACCAATAGGCCAATCGGGCCCAATCCCGTGATCAGCACTTTGTCGGTGGCCGTGCAGCCCGACAGTTTTGCCGCCCGCAAGGCGCACGCCATCGGTTCGGTTAAAGCCGCATGTTCCAAGCTCATGTTGTCGGGCAATGGATAGACATTGGCGGCAGGCGCCGTTACATATTGCGCATAACTGCCCGGACGCTGAATGCCAAGAATATTGCGCGGCAACGTCAGATTATGGCGACCTTTCAGTGCAGCAGGCGACCACGGATTGCTGATCAATGGATTCACCGTGACGCGCTGGCCCACGGCTAGGCCAGCCTTGATCGTGACCGCTTGATCGCCGAGTGCAACGATTTCGCCGGAAAATTCGTGGCCCATGATCAGCGGCGGTTTGCGCAATGAATTATGGCCTAAATAACCGCCCAATTCCGAGCCACAAATGCCGGAATAGATCACTTTGATCAATACTTCTTGAGGTGATACTTGTGGATCAGCCACATCCCGCAAATTCATCTGCCGCGGGCCTTCCCAAACGAGCGCTTGCATAATTTTCCCCTTTCATCCTTTAAAATCAACGCGAAAGTGCAAGGAGAACACAAATGCGGGTCAGATAGCTGATCTGGCTTTTCTTTGCGTTCTTGGCGCCTCTGCGTGTGTATGTATTTTTAATCTAATGATAATTCAAGTAATTTCGCTGGTCCATTTAGGCTTATTCTAAGCTGATTGAGCACATTCCGCCCAATCACAATTTCGCTTGAACGGTCGTCGCCTACTACATAGATACCGGGTAGGTTGATCTCATTAATACGCAAGTTTACCAAGTAGAGAAAGACAACGCGCCGTTCGCCCCACGGGCTACGCAGACCTGTTTCGATGGTCGGACGCGCCCCCAGTGCATCTAAATACGGTTGGGGAATCAGCGTGCCCTCTGCGCCGGTATCCAAAATGGCATGCAGCGGCCCTACGACTTCTTTGCTGCGCGTGGATGACAAAAATATTTCACAAGTCGGCGCAGGCAATGCGTAGGAAGCGTCATACGGAAAACTATTCATTAAACGCCTCCAGTCGAAAACTTGAGGTATAGAGATCATGCTGGCTCGCCTGGGTGACGGGGGCAATCAACACCGCAATATCGCCCAAACGCTGCGTAATGCGCTGCTCTAATTGGGCAACATCCGCGTCGTGATCGATCACCTGGCCTTCGTGGACGGCCACAAATTCGCCCAGATGTTTACTTTGTAGATCGGCCGTCATCGCCCAGAAAGCCTGGGTTTCGGCATGAATTTTTTCGCGCTCCACATGGTCCAGGTATAATTGGACGGCGGTCTCCAACACTTCGTTTTCGTCTTGATTAATGGCACGCGCAATATTTTGCACACGTACAATCAATTCTGGTTGTTGCAAAGCAATCATACTTTTTTCTCCTTACAATTTTCGTTTATCTCACCAGTATAATCGATTCACGGGCTACAACCAATAGTCAATCTTACTTTACGAATCCATGGCGCGCAGAGACAGCGATTACACAGAGAGCAGAGTGGAGACACAGAGAAAAAAGACTGTTTGATCTTTTTCTCTGTGTCTCTGTGCCAGCTTTTCTTCGTGTCCTCTGGGTAACGTTTTTGCCTACTTCGCGTGCAGAGAGGATTAGTCTGTCGGGAACGCCAGCGGGATCGTCGGCGGTTGGGTGTGATGCGAGATGCGCGGCTGCATCTGGCGCGCCTGGTATTCTGCGACAAAAGTCGCCAAATTGCGACCGGCTTCTTCCAGGCACATTTTGCCTTTGGCCGCGGTGGCCTTCTCCGCCTCACCAATCACACCAGAATCCGTGTATTGGCTGGTCCATTCGACCAAGCCCATCGGTCCAGCGGCAAAGAGATCGGACCAGACGTATTTCGAGCCAAGCTGATTCGTCTTGGAAAGCTCGCTCTTAATCTTGTCCATACGCACACTTTCGGGCGATAGGTGCAGCAGCATCGAAGTCTCTAGCTCACAGGCATGGGCGCAACCGCCGGGGAAAACGCTTTCGCGCCATTTCGCCTCAAATTCGGGATTGATGCGCAACATC
>JBBREZ010000256.1:0-9843 GCA_038225095.1 Caldilineales bacterium | reverse complement strand
GTGCCTGGTCAGCGCTGGTGGGTGACGCATCGGCAAATAATGCGACCGTTAGCCGTTGTTGAACGCGGTCATTCACGGTCGGTAAGGCTTGCCATCGACAAGTTTGGCTTTGCTCTGCGCTAAGCTGGCCACTGGCCGCACCCGCGCACTGGGTCACGCGGTAAAGCGTCAACCGATCGGCAAAACTCCCGCCATAACGCAAGGGAATCTGCCGATAGTCGAGCATCAAGGAAAGCGGGTGGTGCGGCACCAGCAAAGCGCTGGCCGTTGCGCCAGCTTGGGCAGTTGGCGCAAACTTAAGCTGAAAGGCCATCCCCACCGGCGAGAGCGCCTGGGCCTGGGCGACCGGCAAGACCGCGGCCTGTACGTCGAGGGTCTGCGCCAGCGCACCGGCGGCACTCATCAGACTCAGTTGGAGCGTCCCCAGTTGGGCCTGGCCGCCCGTTGGGGAGAGGGTGGCGCGGGCCGCCCCAACCACCACGCCGGTTTTGTTGGCTTCGGTATCAACGGCTCCTGTTTCCGCAGCCGCCGCGGCCACGGGTACGCTGGGGGAAAACACGCTTGGCGCACTGGCTGGCTCAAAGACAGGGACATATGGGGGTTGGGCGGCAACTTCCGGCCAACTGGGCGCCGACGCCGGTGTGGGCACAGGTGCGGTGGCTGGCTCGTTCGTTTGGGCGAGCGCCACGCTGGGCACAAAGAGCGTGGTTGTGGGCAAAAGCAAAGAAAGAATGACGATAACAGCAAGCACGGAACGTAATCGTTGTATGCGTAGGGAGAGCATAGTAAAGCTCCTTTCGTAGCTGAACGCTTGATCCAGTATTCACTTGAAATCTACACAAATCCCTAAAGGTCGATGACGGCACCATTCAACCGCCAAGTGTCCCAGCCATGCGGTCTCAAAGTAATCATGTGTGGCCAGTTGGTGAATTCACGTTTAAAAGAGAAGATAAAATATTAGCATGGCGGCTGTTTTCTCTTTCAGTAAATTGTGCGGGAGAAGGGAATTCTATAAAAGACAGGATAGACAGCATCTAGATGAAGCGCACGGCATCTTGTAACCCATACTACAATTTTCCTTAAGAAAGAGCAAATTGACAGCATGAAAATGATTTTTAGGCAAAAATTCACAAAATTTAGCCGATTTACTGGTTGAACCGAACGGCGCTTTGGGTCAATCAACCGAGCATCATTGCAATCGAGCACCGGTTTTGGCGAAGAGGTGTGGGAAAGTATGCTCGCTAACACGCGCCCGGATATTTATAGCGGATGATCAAGCGCAATCGCAAACGTAAGCCCAACGCTTTAGACTTTATCGGGAATAAGCGGTTACACAGGTAAACAGGTAGATGACCTACGATCGGACGGAAAGAGGGAGAACAGGTGACGCCTACCCATTTCCTTGTCTACCTGTTTACTTAATTTCTTTAATCCCGATCAGCTCTTTTATGATCCGATACCCAGAAAGGAAGCCGCAATGGAACCCAAACAATATGATGCCGTAATCATTGGCGTAGGCCAGGCCGGCAATCCGCTGGCCTTTGCGCTGGTCAAAGCTGGTTGGAAGACGGCGCTGATCGAGCGTGAGCATGTGGGTGGCACCTGTGTCAACGAAGGCTGTACGCCGACCAAAACTATGGTGGCTAGCGGACGCGTGGCCTATCTGGCCCGGCGTGGGGCAGAGTACGGCGTGCAAACCGGGCCCGTGCGCGTGGACATGGCCGTTGTGCGCCAACGCAAACAAGCGGTGGTCGATGAGTTTCGTAATGGGATTCAGCACAGCGTGGAAAATACGCCGGGGTTAGACTTTTTGATGGGCGCGGCCGGCTTCACGGCACCCAATACCATAGAAGTGAAGTTGAACGATGGCGGTACAGCGTTGCTGAGCGCGCCGAAAATCTTCCTCAACACGGGCGTCCGGGCGGCCATTCCACCCCTGCCTGGCTTGAACGAGGTTGATTATCTGACCGCGAAGACTATCTTGGCGCTGGATCAATTGCCCAGGCAGTTGTTGGTGCTCGGTGGCGGCTATATTGGGCTGGAGTTCAGCCAGATGTTTCGCCGCTTTGGCAGTGAAGTGACTGTGATTCAGAGCGCTGCCCAATTGTTGGGCCGTGAGGATGAGGACGTGGCCGCCGAAGTCACCAAGCTTATGCAGGAAGATGGCTGCGAAGTGCTGCTGAATACAAAGGCCGTACGCGTGATGCAAGACGAGCAAGCCAAGCTTCACTTGACCGTACGCACGCCGACCGGCGAACGCACGCTCACCGGCTCGCACCTGCTCGTAGCCACGGGTCGCCAACCCAACGTTGAGCCACTCAACCTGGCAGCGGCCGGCGTCGAGACCGCTGAAAAGGGCTTTATCAAGGTCAACGAGCGGCTGGAAACCAACATCCCTGGCATCTACGCGCTGGGCGATGTTAAGGGTGGCCCGGCCTTTACCCACATTGCCTATGACGATTTCCGCATTATCCGCACTAATTTGCTGGAAAACGGCAACGCAACTATCACCGATCGATTCGTGCCGTACACGGTGTTTATCGATCCGCAATTGGGACGCATCGGGTTGAGCGAAGGCGAAGCCAAGGCGCAAGGGCGTAAGATTCGAGTCGCCAAGCTGCCGATGACGGATGTGGCGCGTGCCACCGAAATGGGCGAGACGCGCGGCTTTATGAAAGCCGTTGTTGAGGCCGAAACCGGTCAGATTTTGGGCGCTACCGTCCTTGGTATCGAAGGCGGCGAGATCGCCACCTTGTTCCAAATTGCAATGATGGGGAAGGTGCCCTACACTGCACTGCGCGACGCCATTTTCCCACACCCTGGCCTGGCCGAAGCGTTGAATAATTTATTGACGAATGGGTTTCAAACCTGAGTTATTGCAAATTGAAGCCATCTGATTGATAGTTGACTGGCGCAAACAACTGACCCAATCGATAAGCGCACACCTTATACAAGGGCCTAATGATCAGACAAATCTATATGTTCCTGGTATAATGAGGAACCAAGTACGGCTGTATCGCGATGATATGTGAAGGTGAGTTCCTTGTCACTGCCAATCCTCCAAACTAAGCTCTATGCGCCCAGACCGCCGCGACAAACGAACATTGTCCACCGGCCTCGCTTGACGGAAAAACTCACCGCTGGTCTGGCGGGTAAAGTGACGCTGATCGCCGCTCCAGCCGGCTTTGGTAAGTCAACTCTATTAAGTGAATGGCTGGTGGAATTTGCGCCCCAAGCGCCTCTGCAACAAGCAGCGTCTAACCCGTTAGCGAGCTCTAGCCACCAGGGCGTTACCTGGCTCACGCTTGATCCCGATGACAACGATCCGGTGCGTTTTCTCACCTACCTCATTGTGGGTCTGCAAAAATTCGCAACGACGGTAGGGGAAACGGCTATGGCGCTATTGTCATCGCCCGGTAGCCTTTCCGGCGCGCCAGCACCCAAAACGATCCTCACGATCCTGATCAATGATCTCGGTCAGCTAACCGGTGAAGATAGCCAACCACACTCCCCCTACGTGTTGATATTGGAAGATTATCATGTCATTACCGCCCAACCGATCCACGAAGCGTTGACCTATTTGATTGACCACTTGCCGCCGTATGTACATATAATCATCACGACCCGTGCCGACCCACCGCTGCCGCTTGCGCGGTGGCGCGCGCGCGATCAATTATCCGAAATCCGCGCCGACGCCTTGCGTTTCACATCCGACGAAGCGGCCCTATTTTTGAATGAGCGGATGGGTCTCCACTTGGCGACGGCTGATGTCATAGCGTTGGAAGCCCGTACCGAAGGTTGGATTGTGGGTCTACAGCTCATGGCCCTCTCCATGCATGGGCGCGAAGACAAAGCCAGCTTCCTGCAGACCTTCTCTGGTGGTCACCGCTATATTCTCAATTATCTGATTGAAGAAGTGCTCAATCAACAATCTAAATCAGTCCAGGAATTTCTGTTACGCACCGCCATCCTGGACCGTCTGTGCGGTCCATTGTGCGATAGTTTATTCATGCCTGATGATTCAGGATTTATCAATGATCAGCTAGACGAGGGCAGTCGTACATCTGAAATCGTCAATCGTAAATCGGACAGCCAGGCCATCCTCGAGCAACTTTATCACGCCAACCTGTTCCTCACACCGCTCGATGACGAAGGTCAATGGTATCGCTATCATCAACTATTTGCCGAGGTGTTACAACATCGGCTCCGCCAAAACCAACCGGAGTTGTTGCCCCTGCTGCATCAACGGGCCAGTACGTGGTATGCGGAAAATGACTTGTTTATCGATGCGATCCGCCATGCCCTGCTGGCCGCCGACTTTGCGCGCACAGCAGAACTGATCGAGCAGATTTGGCCGACAACGTGGAAGCAGGGCGCCGTCGCCACCTTGCTCAACTGGATGCAGACTTTACCACATACAGCATTAGTGGCGCGCCCCCGGCTGTGGGTTTCCTATGCTTGGGCGCTCGCCTTCACTGGTCAGATCGAAGCGGCTGAAACATGCTTGCGGCAAGTGGAGGGGAAACTGGCGGAGACAGGGCCGGCAGCAGCCACTGAGTTGGCAACGCATAACACGCTGCTTGGTCACGCCGCTGCGCTTCAGGCCATGCTGGCGGCTCGCCGCGGTGAGCCAGTCACGGCGCTTCATTTTGCCCAGCATGCGCTCACCCTGATTCCAGCCGATGCCTTACTGCTCCGTGGCGATGCCTATTTTTCGCTTGGCCTTGCCTATCAGCAAAGTGGCATTCTGCGCGAAGCACGGCAGGCCTATCAAGCGGTGGTAGATTTAGGGATGACGGCTGACGATATTTTTCTGACCATTGCCGGCCGCTATCACGCGGCGCGGATTGGCATGGCCCAGAGTTCACTACGGCTGGCGGCGGCTAGCTATCAACAAGTGTTAGCCTTAGCCGCCCAGCATGGCAAACCGTTGCCGGTGGTAGGCTTGGCGTATGTCGGGTATGCCGAAATTCTTTATGAGTGGAACGACCTCGCAGGCGCAGCCCAGCAAGTCGAAGCCGGATTGGCGCTCACCCCATCCAACAATCTAACGTATACGGACGGCCCGCTCCATCGCTTTAGCCTGCTGGCGCGCATTCGCCAGGCCATGGGCGATCTGGCCAGCACACTGGCCGCACTTCAATTGGCCAAGGATACAGCACGCCAGACCGGTATTGCCCTCGATCTAGCACAGGCCGCTGCGCTTGAGGCCTTGATTCACCTTCGCCTAGGCCAGCCTGCGGTAGCCTATCAGTGGGCCGAGGCCTATACGCACACGCTGACAGAAGCGGATCAGCTCACCTATCTGCATGAATTTGAGACCTTAGTTTTCGTGCGCATCCTGCTCGCCCAAGCCCACATAGACGAGGCATTGGCGCGTTTGGCGCGCTTACTACCGGCGGCAGAAGCCACGCAACGCCTGGGCAGCGTGCTTGAGATCTGCCTGTTGCAAGCATTGGCCCTGCGGGCGGGTGGTCAAGCGGAGGCAGCGACCCGCCCGTTGGCAAAGGCGCTGGCACTGGCGGAACCCGAAGGCTATATTCGTTTGTTTGTCGATGAGGGTGAGCCTATGCGAATGTTGATTTACGATTTACAATTTACGATTGACGATTCTTCCTTTGCATCCTATGTGGATAAAATCATTGCCGCCTTTGCCAGCCAGCCACCGACAAGTTCTGCGGGAGAAAACAGTCTCACGCGTCAAGTGGAAATCCAAAATCCAAAATCCAAAATCGCAAATCTGATTGAGCCACTAACCGACCGTGAGTTAGAGGTCCTGCGTCTGATGGCTACGGGTCTCTCGAACGCGGCCATCGCTGAGCAGTTGGTGGTCTCGGTTGGCACCATCAAAACCCATCTCAAACACATGTACGGTAAACTTGCCGTGCAGAGCCGCACCCAGGCCGTTGCCCAGGCGCGCGCCATGGGTTTGCTATAACCTACACCAGATGGCTGCATCGGTAGAACCGATGTCCAGGTGCAAATCACTTCTTCCGAAGACCATCTGCTTTTCTCCTCAATGCCTCTTCCAGAAGACGACAGGCCGCTTGCTTATAGACAAACCATTTAAACTTCCTCTATGCCGTAGGCACCCCTTGGGTGCCTACGGTTTTGTATGACTTTTATTTGTTTTATCTATTAGCATCTATCCTTTTCGCAGGGCAGCCCTTAACCGACCCTTAACCGAATTATTAGTTATGTTTAACGATAGGGCTTCTGTTTACTGCTATACTGGGTGGCAACATTGGGCCGAAAAGTTAGCGTCGGTGGGAAACTTCACCTACTCAATCATTGCACAATTAACCTACAACATCTTAATAATTCCTTGAGATTTATCGGCTACAATCAGATCGGGTAACTACACAATCTCAGGCGTGCAACGTATTTGCCAGAAGGTGTTTCCAAGCAATTTGCCACCTGGGCAGTTACACAATTTGGATCGATCAATAGAAACGCAGCAAATCGCGCTGCGTCAGGAGCATTCAATGTCTAGCTTTATTCGAACGATACGAAAGTTTTTTGTGTCAGCCTTTGTGGTGGTCACGTTTGCGGCCTACGTTCTGCATGAGCGGGTCGTAAACCCAAACGGGAGTATCAGCTCAACTGCACTGGCCCCGATTGCGATGGTAGCCCAGCCGACGCACGCTGCACCAAAGGTGACGTCAACGCTGCCAACGCCGGCGCAACGGGTGCTTGTCCCGACGCCAACGCCGGAAACCCTGCCGACCGCGACCGATCAAACGCTGCCGACAGCAACGGAGCCATTGCCGCCAACCCCGACCGATCAGCCCCTGCCTACGGCAACGGCCATTGTCAAGGGTATGTATAAGGATGGAACCTATACCGGCGCTGAGACCAATGCCTATTACGGTTGGGTACAGGTCGAGGCCGTGATCCAGAATGGACAAATCGCCGATGTCCAGTTCCTAGAATATCCACAAGATCGCCGAACGTCCGTGCGGATTAATTCAAGAGCCGTACCGGCACTGCAATCGGAAGCGCTGCAAGTTCAAAGTGCGAATGTGGATACGATTTCAGGTGCCACGCTCACCAGCCGGGCGTTTATTCAATCGCTGCAATCGGCGCTTGCGGCAGCAAAGGCATAACGATGCAAGAAACACGCATGCTGATGGGGATGCCGGTCACGGTGGCAGTGGGCGATGCGTCCGCGACTCAAGCAACCATTGATACAATTTTCGCTTATTTTACCTATGTTGATGAGCAATTTAGCACCTATAAGGCGGGCAGCGAAATTTCTCTGATCAACCAACACACGCTGGCTGTAGCGGATGCGAGCGCCGATATGCGCACCATCTTTGCGCTGGCCGAAGCGACCAAGCAGGCCACCGACGGTTATTTCGACATCGAACGTGATGGCGTTTATGACCCTTCCGGCATTGTCAAGGGCTGGGCGATCGACAATGCCGCCGCCAGCTTACGGCAAAAAGGTTTTGCCAACTTCTATGTGGAGGCTGGGGGCGACATTCAGGCAGTTGGGAAAAACAGCCTGGGTGACAAGTGGCAGGTGGGCATTCGCAATCCTTTCAACCTGCATGAAATTGTCAAGGTGCTAGCCGTGAGTGATTGTGGCGTGGCCACTTCGGGGACATATATTCGCGGTCAGCATATTTACAACCCAAAGTCCCAGACAGCAGCCATCACCGAGATTGTGAGCCTCACCGTGATTGGCCCCAATATTTACGATGCGGATCGCTTTGCAACGGCTGCCTTTGCGATGGGGCGGGCTGGCATCCTGTTGATTGAGCAGTTAGAAGGCTTCGAGGGCTACCTGATCGACCAGGATAAACAGGCAACCTTCACCAGTGGTTTTGCGAGGTATGTAAGTCATGCTTAAGTTTATCGATCACCAATTAAACCGCATCACGATGTACCGGTTAGTGCTCTACTATCTGATCTTTCTGCTGGGTGCGGCCGTCATCTTGGCTTTTACGGGCAGTGTAGACACTGATCCGTATGCCCTGCTTGTCACGACTGCTTTCCTGGTGGCCGCTTGTTCGCTCACGAATTGGATCTTTGCGAAGGCCTTTAGCGTTCCGGCCAACGCTGAATCTGTTTATATTTCAGCGCTGATCCTGGCCTTGATCATTTCGCCGATCCAAACGTACCATGACCTCTGGTTTTTCGGGTGGGCAGCCGTTTGGGCGATGGCTTCGAAATATATCGTGGCGATTAAGCGCAAACACATCTTTAATCCGGTCACTTTTGCGGTGGCGCTCACCTACTTTACGATCAATCAATCCGCCAGTTGGTGGGTGGGTGATGCCAAAATGCTGCCCTTTGTTCTGCTGGGCGGCCTCCTAATTGTGCGCAAAATTAGAAGATTCGACCTGGTTTTTAGCTTCTTACTCGCTGCCTTTGCCACCATTCTGGCGTTCAGCCTACGCAACCGGGACGGTCTGATGGCGACGCTGCAACGGTCGGCGGTCTACTCGCCGATCTTCTTCTTTGCCTTTGTGATCCTCACCGAGCCATTGACGACGCCGCCCACGCGCCGATTACGGATTCTGCTTGGGGCATTGGTGGGTTTTCTCTTTGCGCCCCAAGTTCATATCGGTGCCTTTTATATCACGCCCGAAATCGCGATGCTCGTTGGCAACGTCTTTGCGTACATTGTCAGTCCTAAAGCGAAACTGGTGCTCAAGCTGAAGGAAAAGATCCAACTAGCGCCCGATATTTACGATTTTATCTTTGCAACCAACCGCAAGCTGGCCTTTGCACCGGGCCAATATATGGAGTGGACGTTGGGGCATGCCGACCCTGATACGCGCGGCAACCGGCGCTATTTTACGCTGGCTTCTGCACCGACTGAAGACGAATTGCGGGTAGGCATCAAGTTTTATGAAAATTCGAGCACTTTTAAACAAACGCTGCTCGACCTGGATCAGGACAGTGAAATCTTAGCCGCGCAATTGGCTGGTGATTTTGTCCTGCCGGACGATCCGCAGCAGAAATGTGTGTTTATCGCCGGTGGCATCGGCATTACACCGTTCCGCAGCATGCTCAAATATTTACTGGATACCCATCAACGGCGGCCAATTGTGCTGTTCTATGTCAACAGGACAGCCAGTGATATTGTCTATTGGGAATTGCTCAATCAGGCGCAGCGTGAATTGGGCATCCGAACGATTTACACCGTCACCGACAAAAGTCAACTGCCAGTGGGATGGAAGTGGCGAGTGGGTCGCATCACGCCGCAGATGCTAATTGCGGAAGTGCCCGATTACCAAAATTGTCTGTTCTACATCTCAGGGCCGCAAGGCATGGTCGATGCTTTCAAAACATTATTAAGCGAACTCAAGGTCAAGCGCGCCCACATTAAAACGGATTTCTTCCCTGGGTTCGCCTAATTTGTAGGTCACGTAGACTAGTGGTCTGGCCATTTAATTTTTAGAATGGACGGCCACGGTAGATCGTGGCTCTACGGCTAGCTTGATTTCTAAAAATGAAATAGTCACTGCACTACGTGACCTACACTCTTCCCCTTCATTTTTTGCCGCATACATGATTCTTACAACCTTACACATTTGTCCAGTTCCTGGTTTCGATAAATTACGTCTTATCCTCCTCAATCCCCCAAAAGGGGGATATGTATACTATGTAAATCCTCCTTCATAGACTTACAATCCCTCTTTAGGGAGATGTGACGCCCCTTGATCAGCAAGTATACTTACAATATCTTAATCTGATTTTCTACCTCATTACTCATTGAAATCCTACATAGACCGAAGACCAGACAGCTATCCTTGCAGGGAAAGCCAGTCACAGGCGCGCCCATAAGGTGTACCTGTAGCTACCCCCTGTTTCAAAAGCAGGACCAGCCTT
>JBBREZ010000255.1:0-9903 GCA_038225095.1 Caldilineales bacterium | reverse complement strand
GGCCATTCCAAATCAATAAGGATACGGGCTGAGCTTATCGCGCCCAGAGGGCACCCGCCTGACAGGACGTTCGGCGAGCTCAGTCGAGTCGTGGGGTCTTTTCCACCGGTTAGGTCTCGATCCCTATATCGTTATTTATTTTTCTGGATTGGCCTTATCGAGAAGACACAGAGGCAAAGCCAACTTGCTCTAGCGTTGTTTCTCTGCGTGCTCTGTGTAACAATTTTTTATGGTATGTGCGTAAGGCGAGTTAAATTGTCAAATCTTTGGATCTAAAGGCAATCAGTTTTATGATCGTTCTCGATGGCGCCTATGGCGAAGGCGGCGGACAAATTCTCCGTACGGCGTTGGTGCTCAGCTTGTTGACTGGCCAACCGTTTCGTATGGAAAATATCCGGCGCGGGCGACCTGACCCAGGGTTGAAAGCGCAACATTTGCATATTGTCAACGCGCTTTTGCAGATGAGCGATTCACAGGCGGACGGGTTGCAATTGGGCGCACAGACCTTATCCTTTGCGCCTGGTCAACTGCGCGGCGTCTATGCGCAAGCGATCGGCACGGCTGGGGCGATTTAATGCCTGGACGATCGAACAATTCTTGCCCGGTGCGCTGAAGATCGAAGGGAACCGCGCGCTTGGCCTGCACAGGGGTGAGACCACTGCCGAAAATAACACGTCTCGCCACTGAGGACATGCTTAACCTGCATGCGCACTTCGTCACGAAGGTGATTGAATGGAGAATGAACAGGATATCTGCCCGATTTGTGGCAGCAAAATTATCGAAAAGGTAATTGATTATAGCGATTGGAGTGCTGGAAGATTATTGGTTGTGCGTTCTGTGCCTGTGCGCGAATGTGAGGAAAACGGTCATCGTTTCTTCCGGGCGAACGTCGTGCGTTCTTTAGAAAAGCTATTCCAAGCAGACCAACAGGGATAACTTAAGCCGGTTGCCATAATGCAAGTGCCAATCGTTGAGCTTGAGTTGGTCGCCAACTGATCAAGACAAAACGGCCACAATGCCTTTGCCGCTTGCAAATCAGGCCTGTCAAACCCTTCGGTGACAGAGTGACACTCAATTGACACGCTGCCGAAAAAATCTAGAATAGGTAGCAAATTTGCTACCTATTCTAGATAAAGGAGAAAAGATAAAGGAGAAAAGCGATGGGCGATGTATATAAGACACCACCCACGATGCCGGTGAGTGAGCTCCGCAAACATCCAGATACAGTGTTTGATCAACTCAACCAGACTCATGTGCTTTTGACGCGCCAGGGGAGAGCCGCCGGCGTGCTAGTGCATCCGACGGTGTGGAATCGCATTTTGGAGAGTTTGGATGAGTTGGAAGCTACAGTATGGGCGCTTGAAGCCGAGTTGGATCTAGCGACCGGTAAGAGCGAACTGATCGAGGTGACGGAAGAAGCGTTACAAGACTGGATACGCACAGCCGATGCGGCGGCGGAAAGCGAAGCGAAAACAAAAAAGGTCTGCGTTGATGCTATACCGGCTTAAAATTGATCGACATATACAACACCAAATTGAGCGGCTGCCCGGCCATGTACGCAACGTATCAAGCAATCGCAAGATACGTTGCGTACATGGCCAAGACCACCAGAGGCAAAACTTTTACGCGGAAATCATGCCGACAAGTTGCAAATTACACTAGATGTTTGGCGGGTTGTCTACCGAGTGGAGGATGTGTTTATCGTTGTGGAAGTGCTTAGGGTAGGAAAAAAGCATGGCCCGGAGTTTTATGAAGGTTTGGAAACGGCCGAGTAAATCGAACTCTAAAAATCATCTTAGCCAACTCATCGGTTATGGATCGATCCTCATGGCGACTTGAGCAGACGCGACAACGTGGTTTTGCGGTCGATTTTGCGCGTAGGCGTTTCGGCCAGGTGCTCTACGTAGTAAAAACGGCGCGGAATTTCATACTTATCCAACGTGTACGCCAAGCGCTCGCCTACTGCATTTTCTTGGGCTTGGGTCAACGGTGTTCCTTCCATCACAAGTGTTACCGTTTCGCCCAAACGCTCATCTGGCAACGCGCCCACAAAGAAGCGGCGTTCGTCCAACGGCTGGGCGTCAAGCGCATGTAACACCTGCTCTACCGCATTTTCTACCTTTTCCACCTGCACCTTCACCCCACCACTGTTGATCACATTGTCCCAGCGGCCTAACCAAATAAAGCTGTTATCAGGTCGCAACTCGACTATATCATTCGTCTGCACCGCTTGATCTTGCGTAATTTCTGAGCGAATGTTGAGACAGCCACGATTATCTACACCGAGTTCTACCCCCTTTAAGGGCGTAAAAGCTTCACTGGCTTGCGCGCCGTTGAGCCGCCGCAGGGCGATATGGGTGATGGTTTCGGTCATCCCATAGGTGTGATAGATCGGTGCGCTAATGATCTGTAATTGTTTCTGCAACGCAGGGCTGACCGGACCACCACCGATCAAGATCGCCTGCATCTGGTTCAAAATGGTGTGGTAATAGGGTGGTCCATTCAAGAGCGTTTGCAGTTGTAAGGGAATCACGGCGGTAAAATCAAAATGAACATCAGGCGGCAAACCGCTCAGTGGATCGCTGGCCGGTTCGACCACGGTCATGGCCAGCCCGAGCACGAAGCCGCGCACCAACATCATGCGTCCCGCAATGTAGCGCGTCGGCATGCAGATCAACGCGTGTTGGCCCAGCTGTAAGCCAAGCGTCTCGCCTGTGCGGCGGGCGCTGGCGACCATCTGCTCGCGTGTAATGACGATAGGTTTGGGAATGCCGGTGGAGCCAGAGGTGTTGATGGTGAAGCTGGTTTCACCGGCGAGCCACTGCTGGCAAAAGCGTAACACATCAAGCGTGTTTTCGCTCAAGGGCCTAGCTTCCCCAGCCTCTGACCAGTGAATTAATTGATCGTTAGTATAGCGGTGGCCTTCGATAACGAGCGCCGCCGCAAGCTTATCTTGTGACATGGCTGAATCAGTTCTAGGGTTGGCTAATGGCTGTGAGATCCCACTGGCTGGTTGGGTCAATCGAAAGCAAGGGTCCATCTAAGCGTAACGGGGCGGGAATGTTATTCGTAAATAGTTGCCCGGTGCCCAGACCATGAATGCGCTGGCTATCCAGTGTGCTTGTCCACTGGCAGAGCGCATTTAAGCCAAGGTTAGATTCAAGCATCGAATTGATCCACCATGTGCTGTCCAGGCTTTCTGCTAGTCTAATCCATTCCTCGCTAATTGCCAGCCCACCGAGCAGCGCCGGTTTGACAACTATATGTTGGGGCCGAATTTTCTCTAGTAGCGCATGCCGCGCCGCGGGTTGGCTTACGCCGATCAGTTCTTCGTCTAGCGCAATCGGGATTGGTGACGCCGCACAGATGGCGGCCATTGCCTGTTGTTGTCCCGCGCGGATTGGTTGCTCTAGAAAATGAATCTCGAACTCGGCCAACTTGTGTAAATTTTCAAGCGCATTGTCGGGTGTGAACGCACCATTGGCATCGAGCCGCAAGGTCACCTGCTCCGCCGGATAGCGGTCACGAATCGTCGCTAGCATGGCACATTCGTCCGCCAATCGCAGCGCGCCTACCTTCAGTTTGATCACCCGAAAACCCTGTGCAAGCTTGTATTCGATTTGCTGTAACACATTCGTGAGCGTGTCCATCCAGATCAAGCCGTGGGTTGCTAAATGTGCTTTGCCCCGGCTGAACGGCGTATCAAACAAGCGTTGTTGACCACCCGTGTACAGATCACGCTGCGCCATCTCTAAGCCAAAGCTGAGGGAAGGTAAAGTGGTGAGGTCGATAGAATCAAGTGGCTGACCGCGATTGATCAAAGTGCAAACGTTGGTCACCTGTGCTAGAAAATCCGGTCGGTCGTCCACGCTCAAACCGGGCAGCGGTCCACATTCGCCCCAGCCCACAATGCCTGGTTGCTCCGTGTCTGTGGCGCGCAAAAAAACGACAGCCCTGGTGTGTAGCAGCCCGCGTGAGGTCGCTGCCGGACGCTTAAAATTGAGCGAATATGGGTGAACTGTAAGTTGTAACATACAAATGCTTTGCAACGAATTAGACGAATTAGGACGAATTTTTTGTAACTGTTTAACCTGAATAGTTGCTTTTTCGGTAACTACTCAGCCCTTGTGTGTAAACACGTAGACACGTAGGATGCCCTGTCTGCGTGTTTACCTGTCTACGTGTTTACCTAACGTAACGCTTCACCTGAGTAGTTACCTTTTTCGTTTTTAATTCGTCCTAATTCGTCTAATTCGTTGCAAAACCTCCTAACCTCTAAATATCTGTATTAAGGAAACTTCTGAAATTTAGAGAAATCCGGTTTGCGCTTTTCCAGAAACGCATGTTTACCCTCCTGTGCTTCTTCGGAAAGATAATAGAGCAAGGTGGCGTTGCCAGCTAATTCTTGGATGCCAGCCTGCCCGTCTAATTCGGCATTAAACGAGGACTTGAGCATCCGAATCGCCAGTGGGCTTTTCTCCATAATCTTGCGACACCACTCAATCGTCGTCGTTTCCAACTGTTCCACAGGCACAACCTTGTTGACCAAGCCCATGTCAAGCGCCTCCTGGGCATTATATTGGTCACACAAAAACCAGATTTCGCGGGCCTTCTTTTGGCCAACGATGCGCGCCAGATACGACGCGCCAAAGCCGCCATCAAAGCTGCCGACCTTGGGGCCAGTCTGGCCGAAACGCGCATTTTCGGCGGCGATCGTCAAATCGCAGATTACATGTAGCACATGGCCGCCGCCAATCGCGTAGCCAGCCACCATCGCGATCACCGCTTTGGGGATCGAGCGAATCATCCTTTGCAGATCCAGCACGTTGAGGCGCGGCACTTTGTCGCTGCCCACGTAACCACCTTCGCCGCGCACACTCTGGTCGCCGCCGCTACAAAAGGCTTCATTGCCCGCGCCTGTCAAGACAATCGTCTGGATATCAGGATTTTCTCGGCAGATGTGCAGCGCATCGATCATCTCGTCTACGGTCAACGGCGTAAAGGCGTTGCGCTTATGCGGGCGATTGATCGTGATCTTGGCAATGCCTTCGTAAAACTCGAACAAGATTTCTTGGTAGGACTTAATAATTTCCCACTGCACTGCTTCGCTCATGCGCAACTCCTCTTGCTAATCGATGGATAACCCCGCCACAAGCGTACGGAACTGCTCGAACACTTGCGTATTGGTATTCATGTCGGTTTCAATTTCTAAAATAGCCGCCCGCGCATATGGCGCAAAAAATTCAGCCAGCGCGGGTGCCAGATCAGCCTGCTTGTCAACGAAATAATAGTCGCACTGATGATCCTCGGCTGTGCGCCGGGCCGTGAGCGGCTGAGGCGTCAAGAAATAAGTTTTTAACTCGTCGGGCGCCAGCTGATTAGGCCCATCAATGATCTGAAAAATGCCGCCCCCGTGATTATTTAGGATCACAATGCGCAAATTGTTGGGGAGGTCGGGTTGCCACAACCCGTTGCGGTCATAAAAAAAGGCTAAATCACCGGTGATTAAGGTTGTCATAGCGCTGCTGGCCAAGGCTGCGCCCACGGTTGTGCTGACTGTACCGTCGATGCCGCTTGTGCCGCGGTTTGAGTTAATTTGCCCCAGTTTGCTGCCTCGTATGTGACCAATAAAATTCGCATAGCGAATGATCATGCTGTTGCCAATCTGCAAACGACTGCCGGCAGGCAACGCCTGCATCACCTGGTTCACCGCTTGGAATTCACCGAAGGGAGCCGTTTCCAGAAAAGCCTCCAGTTTAGTAGCGGTGTAGGTCTCCATCGCTTGCCAGAACCCTGCGTATTCCCCGGTGTCGCTTGGCTGGACGCGCTGTTGCAAGGCGGGAAAAAAGTCAGCCGGACGCATGGGAATGACGTGCGTCAAACATTGTAAAGTATCGACTGGGTTGCCTTCTAATTGCAAATGCCATTGTGCACGCGGTGGATAGCTGCGCAACAAGGCGCGCAGGTATTTGGAAATATATTGACCACCAAAAGTTACCACCAAATCGGGCCGCAATTGTTCGCTGGCTGCTGTGTTACGTGTGCCCAGAATCATATCAGAATGATAAAGTTGCGTCCCGTGCGGATAAAGATTGGCGGTAATGTCACCGATTACAGCGACCGTTGGATCGGCGCCAAGCGTGCGTAAAGCGGTGTGTAAGGCTTGGTTTATGGGATGCATGCCCCCAATAATCAGTTTGCATTGCACAGTCCGCCACATTCTTACCAGATCGTCCCAGGCGGCTTCTGCTAGCTGGGGTTGCTGGGCCAAGGTTTGGATGATTTTGGGGATAGGCTGCGCGTCTACAGGCGAGTAAAGCGGTTCGCGGAGTGGAACATTAATGTGAACAGGGCCAGGGGTCGGTGCCTGACAGCGGTCAATTGCTTGGGACAAAATACGCATTGCAAACCAGCGCGCATCGGGATGGCTAAATTCAACTGGCAATTCATAGCTGCCGCGACAATGCGGTTCGTAGAGTCCCGTCTGATGAATCGCCTGATTATCTTGTTGGTCGATCCATTCAGGCGGGCGGTCCGCTGTGAACACTACGAGCGGAATTTGTTGATAAAAGGCCTCGGTGACCGCCGGCCCATAGTTGAGCGCAGCCGTACCAGAGGTGCAAAGTAAACCCACGGGCTGACCCAGTTGTTGCGCCATACCCAGGGCCACATAAGCGGCTGATCGTTCATCATAAACGATGCGACAGGCAATTTGCGGATGGCGGCTGAGCGCAATCGTCAAGGGGGCTGAGCGTGAACCAGGCGAGATCACAAAGTGGCGCACCCCTTTTTCGGCACAAATCTGGGCGCAAAGCTGGGCAATCGCACCAGCTGACGATGGTGCCAGCACTGCTGGTTGCGCGCGCCCTGCCGTAACGCCCTGCATATCCATTCTATCTTGCTCGCGCCGACCGGCGTGATGCAAGCGACGCGTGTTGGGTCGTTGGCGCTGCGGTTGCATGCAATACATTGAGCAAGGTCTCTGACTTGAGTGCTGTTTCGCGCCATTCAGCGGCCGGCTGCGATTCACCTGTGATGCCAGCGCCAATGTAGAGGTTGGCCGTCTGCTTTTGCAATTGCATACAGCGCAAATTGACGTACAAACTGGATTGCCCCCCAATGTGCACTGGGCCTAAAAAGCCACTGTAAAAGCTGCGATCATACTGTTCGTGGGCCAAGATGAAAGAGAGCGCTTTGTCTTTGGGCATGCCACAAACGGCCGAGGTCGGATGCAACTGATGCAACACTTGGTTGGCTAACGTCAATAATTCATCCTCGCTGCGTTTGACCTGGAAGGTGGTGCGCAGATGGACGACATTACCGGCGGCCGTGGTCTCTGGCCCCACTTCCTGCAAATCCGCAATGCCCGCTTTGTGGAAGAAGCCACGAATATAGTCGCTGACTAAGGCTTGTTCTTCCACTTCTTTATGACCCCAACGCACTGCATTCAACGGCTGCTCGGTGGGCCTGGCCTGGGTGCCAGCGAGCGCCATTGTGCTCAATTGTTCATGGTCTAGCGCTAGCAACAATTCTGGGCTGGCCCCCATCCAGGTACCGACATCGGGAATCGCAACGAGCGAGACAAAGGCGTGCGGATAACGGCTGCACAATTGTTCGAAGGTGACTAAGGGATCGAAATTAGTGGGCAGCGGCGTCTCCATCAGGCGCGAGACGACCACTTTGCGGATTTGGATGGCGCGAATAAAGTCAATCGCCGATTTGACGAGGGCCGAGAACTCTGCCTCGGTCGCCATCATGTTACGCTGGATCGCGAAAGGCAACGTGTACCAACTTGGCTGCGCCTTTAGCTGGCCCTTGAGTAGATCCTGATAGGTCTGCGAAAAGCGCCGATGATGCTCCACTTGGCGCACGGTATAATCTGCCGCACGATAACTGTGCACCCCGGTCGCATTCAGATGCAGATCGGCTTGCAAGCAGAGGGTGGCGCTATTTTGCTCTTTGACAAATGGCGAAAACACGAACATGGGTCGATTGTCATGAAAATCGATGGTCATCGGCTGTGGCTCACCGGTCAGATCAACGATGGCCTGGTAGCTTCGTCCCCTGGGTTGACGCCAAAGGGCAATTGGTAGCCGATTGGCAAGCGCTGCCTGGTAGAAGGCGGCGACACGATGACTGTTATTGTTTGTCCGTTTTACATCTGCACGAACTGACTTAGTCCGAATGAATGATTGTGTGACCACGCTCGTTTACGCTCTTTATCGTCTGAAATAGCTGGCGTCATAGAATGGCTATGGCGTTTGTGAAATAAAACTCAATCTCTGCTTATTATAGCGCATAACCGCCGAAATCATTGTACTATAGCTCTCAAAAGTTTGATCGACGGTTTACTATCTATACCGAGGAGCATAAAGCAGTAACACTTGTGGCATACGAGTAGAGATTAGACGATTACCTTTTTAATCGCCTAATCTCTACTCGCATAAAAAATGTTCGTTGATGACGCTCATAAGTATAGTTACTCTACGCTCATTGATGGCGCTGGGTTGCTTGCAATTTCCTGACGTTTTGGGGCGGCGTTTTTGGTGACATCGAGTAGCATAATCGTTAAACGACTGATACAAACTAGTTTATGTTGATCGTCTTCAATTTTGATTTCCCAGACATGCGTGCGGCTGCCCAGATGGATTGGACGCGCCGTGCCAACCACATACCCCGTGGTGACGGCGCGCAAGTGATTGGCATTAATTTCCAGGCCAACCGGCTGTTGTCTGCTTGCATCGACACAACAGGCGGAGGCCATGCTGCCCAATGACTCGGCCAGCGTTACTGATGCGCCGCCATGTAACAGGCCAAACGGCTGGATGGTGCGCGCATCTACCGGCATGCGCGCCTGAAGATAATCCGCGCCAATCTCGGTAAATTCGATGCCCAGGTGAGAAACCAGCGTATTTTGACATAACTGATTGATCTGGGGCAGGTCGTATTGCGCATTGATCGTTGGCATAGGTTGATTCGCTTACTCGGTTTAGCACTTGAAATATGTTCGTTTATTCACAAATAGAGAAGAAATATCACATCAGCTTACCGCTGTCAAAATGCATCCGTCGCCGAATCATGCTATAATTAGACGATGACAAGTGGTCGTTGCCAAGTGACGAATTATTTTGGATGAAATGTCAGGCGAAAGCTTAAAAGATCTATGTCCATGAACGATGAATTTTACTACGGACGCCGCCAGCTCATCAAGTATGATAAAACCGGCCAGCCAAGTTACATCTATCTGCCTTTGACGGCAGCTGATTTTTTGGATCCCCAGGCGGGTGATGAATTTGTCAACGGCGCCCAACATGATCAGGATGTACACAAACTGCGGCGTATTTTTCAGTATGTTCACCGCTACAATCCACTGATCGCTGTTTTTAGCCAGGTAAAACTCGGTTGGAACACGGATGGTTTGCCCCAACCGGTGCCCGATCTGATGATCATTCCCAACATAAGCGAGCCGGATCGCCCGCGTACCATATTTGATGTCGCCGCGGAAGATACGCGCCCGCGTTTTGTGTTGGAAGTTTGTTCGCCACGGCTGGCTGGCGTGGATTTGGAAAGCAAAGTTGCCATTTACCAACAAGCTGGCGTGGCCGAATATTTTATTCTGGACGCGGGACTGCGCGAGCTTTCTGCGCTGGCGGCATGTCACTATACGGTGGTTGGCTACCGGTTAGAAGAGGGACAGTATATTGCCCTGGCCCCGGACGCGGACAATCTCATTTTCAGTAAGACAAACAAAATTTGGATTGGTCCGACGCCAGAAGGTGACGACTTTATCATCATTGATCAGCGCACAGGAGAACTAATCGTGCCCGATGCCGAGCACGAGGATTCCCCAGCCGCGGCCCATGCCGAATCGACTTTTCGGGCGCAGTCGATTGCGTCACAATT
>JBBREZ010000254.1:0-9930 GCA_038225095.1 Caldilineales bacterium | reverse complement strand
CCTGGGTGTCGTCGCTTTCCGATGAATTAGACGAGCGAATGTGGTACAAATATATCCGCTTTATGGGCGTGGATCAATGGCTGCGCTTCCATGATCTGGATTTTCATGGCGCGATGTACGGCTGGGGACCGACACCGCCGGACCAATATACGTTGAATTATGCCAATGAACTGCTGAAAAAGCAGACGAAACAACCGCTGTTCTTTGTCACCATCACCCAAAATTCGAACTATCCGTGGGTGCCGCATCCAACCATGGTCACGGATTGGCACACGCTGAATCAGGCATTGCCAGCCCAGACCACGCCAGCGGTTCAAACAACCGAATCGACGACCAAGCGCCAAAATTATCTGGCCGCAGCCGAGTATCAACTGCACATGTTGACCGATTTTATCTTGCACAACGGGGATGAGAACAATCTGTTTATCTTGGTCGGCGACCACCAGCCGCCGCAAGTATCGGGGCGTTTTGATGGCTGGGACACTCCGGTGCATATTATCAGCAAAGATCAAACGTTGATCGACAGCTTTGCAGAATATGGCTTTGTGCCGGGTCTTCAGGTAAAATCGTTAAAGTCAACTCTGCACCACGAAGGCAACTATTCGCTCTTGGTGCGGGCGCTCGTGGAACGTTATGGCGTGGATCGGGTGGCGCTGCCAGCTTACTTGCCGCATGGCGTGGTGATCGCACAGCCGATCAAGACGGCGTTAAAATAACGAACAAGTGCGTAAGGCCATTTCAATAAAATAAGGATCCAGTGTTTGCCGAACAAAATCATGCGTAGGTGGGTGCTTTTAGCCGCACAATTTGGGTATACGCAGAACGTGCGGCTAAAAGCACCCACCTACTGGATCCTTTATGCTTTGATGGCACCTAAGAAAAGTCCGCAACGGCGGTGGCTTTAGGCCGGCGCGGGTTATGGAACAGTGGTTTGGATTCACAAAAAGGAGAAAACATGATGGTTCGTACATTTGGTAAAGCTCTACTCTTGTTTTTATTGATCAGCATGCTTGCGGCTTGTGGTAATTCGTCCACGACGGACTCGGTGGCCGTAGCACCGACGACGGCAGCCACGACAGCGCCCGCGGTTACTACAGCGGCCAGCAAAAGCGATGCCGTAACCGCCGGTGGTCTGCGCACGTTTGTGATCGTGCCGGAACAATCGAAAGCCTCTTATCTGGTGGATGAGGAATTCTTCGCCGGGGCATTGGCAAAGTTGGGCATCAACGCGGGCAAAGCGAAAGTAGTCGGCTCCACCCAGGCGATTGCCGGCCAGCTTCAACTCAATTTGGACAATCTGGCGGCGGCGTTGGGCGACAATACTTTCACGGTGCAGATGAACACCCTAGTCACGAATCAACCGCCCCGCGATAAATGGATCCGCGAGGATGGGCCCAAATTTAATGCGCACCCAGTAGCCAGCTTTAAGGCGACGGCCATTCAGGGTGCGCCAACAGCCTATACGGATGGGCAAGAGGTCAATTTTAAATTAGTTGGCGATTTGACCGTTCGCGAGCAGACCAAGCCAGTGACGTTCGACGTGAAGGCGAAATTGGCTGGAGATACCTTAACCGGCGTAGCAACGACGCAATTGCGGCTGAGCGACTTTGGCATCGACCCACCCAACTTTGCCAACACCTTGACTGTGGCCGATCCATTTGGCATTGAGGTGCAATTCACAGCGAAAGAGCAGAAGTGAGGGAGACAAGGAGACAAGGAGACAAGGAGACAAGGAAATGATAGTACAGGATGGAGAAGAAGGACGAAAAAAGAAGATTGTGGCACATCATGAGTTGGAGGTCTATCAAAAAGCCTTTCAGGCATCAATGCATATCTTCGAATATTCAAAATTCTTTTCAAAGGAGGAAATCTACTCGCTCACTGATCAAATTCGTCGTTCCTCCCGCTCTGTTTGTGCAAATCTAGCCGAAGGTTGGCGGAAACGACGCTATGAAAAAGCATTTATCAGTAAGTTAGCTGATGCAGAGGGTGAAGCCGCCGAGACCCAGGTCTGGCTGCAATTTGCTGTTCAATGTGGCTACATGCAGGCTGATAACGGACGTAACCTCTATACTGCCTATGAAGAAATCATCAAAATGCTGGTGAACATGATCAACCATCCTGAGCAATGGATAATCTACCAGCCACCAGCAACCAGTGAATAGAACCAACGGAAACTAGGTTGCAAGCCTTGTCTCATAGTCAAGGGATGAGGGATACAGGCTCAAGGACTAGCGTCGAGTCACCTCCCCTTGTCCCCTTGTCCCCTTGTCCCCTTGTCTCCTTGTCTCCTTGTCCCCCCTCTACCGCGCGCCAAGTTTAAGGCGTAAAATCCGCTCCTCCGGTTGCCACAGGGCAAAGCGGCCACTGCCCAAATGCAGGACGATAATCGCGCAAATAAATAAAAGCCCGTTGTCTGTCCAATGCAGACTGGTTGCCCCAATATCGAGGCAAGCCAGACTTAATAACACCAGCGCCGCTACACGACCGATTACACCCAAGATCAACAGCAGAACGGCCAACATCCAGAGCAAGCGTAAGCCTTGCAGCAAGATAGAGGGGTTGGGCAGGGTAGACGCGCGCCAGAGCATTTGCACGCCTAGCAGTGCCCCCAGCCCACGCGCGGCTACCGGCAACCAACCTTCGAAAAATTGCTTGATCGCAGCGCGCCCAGTTTGATACGAATGGGATTCAGCGTCCAGTACGCCACTGACCACCAGCCAGTCACGCCCAAAGCTGTAGATCAACGGAATCGCAAACAGGTAACAAGCCAACAGGGTGATCTGCCCATTCAACACGGGCCACAATACGACGCTGACAAAGCTGGTCTGAAAGCCGGCAATCAGGCGCCCATTCGTGCTGGGCGGCAGCGGGTAGATCGGTTTCTGCCAGCGTTGACGTAGCCACAAGCCGGCCACGAAGAGTTGGCGCGCCAGCCCCAACCCCAAATACCCGACGGGCAGTTGCCTATATTGGATACAGAGTAGAATCGCAATCAGGAAGCCCAGACCATCAAATTCCATATCAAGAATGGCACCGAGCTTTGTTTCCTGCCCAGTGATGCGCGCCACATAGCCATCAAAATAGTCGAGCAGCCGCTCCAACGTATAAAGTAGCGCAGGAATCCAGGCTAGCGCAGCGGTTGGGCGCGGGGCAAAAAGAAAACCAGCCAGCAGCGCCGTGCAGAGTCCCCGCGCCAGCGTCATCGCATTGCCGTAGCCAAGGAACGGAAAGAGCTTGGCTTCCGCGGGTCGATGATTGAGGTGCAGAGCCCACCAGAAAATACTCAGTTGGATGATCATCGCCGCTGCGGCTACACTTAGCCATTGGGCTTCGCGTCCCGATTGCCACTGCTGGCACAGAAAGCTATAGCCGAACAGTAATCCCGCGGCATAAAAGGTGGCGACCATTAACCAGCGCCAGCGTAAATGAACGAGACTCTGCTGATTATCGTATAACATAGATTTTTACCTTGGGCCAACGAAAACGCTGGCAAAGCTGGCGCTTTCCACTCACGCGCAGATGAAAATATCGACCAATTCGATGCCCAGCACAGCCTAGCTCTTCGCCAACGCAATATGCGGGACAAGCTTCATTTACTCTATGGTGGGCAGAAAACATTGTACCGGATCGAGGAAGGATGTGCGCAATTTCGTACAAACGAATTGACTTTTTGTCCAGGCAAGACGACATACTTGTCTAGCAAAAAGACACGCATATGAAAGCCACACTCGGCTCACCGTCACAAATTTACCGACCTTGCAATTTATGCTATACTCCACCTCCAAAAAGACGGACAAGCGTCAAGTACAGCAACCTTTTTCCCGATGATCAGCAGTGGGAGATGACCGAATGAAATTTGAATTTGCGACCGCCACGCGCATTGTCTTCGGGGAAGGCGCTTTGCAGGAAATCGGGCCGTTGGCGGCTGCGCTGGGCATGCGCGCTTTCGTCGTCGGCGGCAGCACGCCATCACGGTTGATGTCTCTGCTCACTTTACTCGCGGCGCAGGGCATCGCAACGACCGTCTTCAGCGTACCTGGCGAACCGACAATTGATCTGGTATTGGATGGCGTACAACAGGCGCGGGCGGCGCATTGTGATCTCGTGATCGGCATGGGCGGCGGCAGCGCGTTGGATGCAGGCAAGGCAATCGCGGCGCTGCTCACCAATCCGGGTGACCCGCTCGACTATTTGGAAGTGATTGGGCGCGGTCAACCGCTGCTCGCGGCGTCTGCACCCTACATTGCCATTCCAACCACAGCCGGTACGGGGGCGGAGGTGACGCGCAACGCGGTTTTGGCCGCGCCAGCACAACAGGTCAAGGTCAGTTTGCGTAGCCCGTTTATGCTGCCACGCGTCGCGCTGATCGACCCTGTGCAGACCTATGATCTGCCGCCCGCGATCACGGCTAGCACAGGCCTGGATGCGCTGACCCAATGTCTGGAGCCTTATGTGTCGAATCAAGCCAATCCATTGACTGACGCGCTTTGTTGCGAAGGGATGCAACGGGCCGCCCGCGCACTTCAGCGCGCCTTCCATCATGGCGGAGATACGGCAGCACGGGCCGATATGGCGCTCGCCAGTTTATGTGGTGGTCTGGCGCTGGCGAATGCCAAACTGGGCGCGGTGCATGGGTTTGCCGCGCCGTTGGGCGGCATGTTTCCTGCGCCACACGGTATGATCTGTGCGCGCCTGTTGCCCTTGGTGATGGCGGCCAACGTGTGCGCCTTGCAAGAACGTTCACCCGCTTCGCCAATTTTAGCGCGCTATGCCGAAGTGGCGCAGATTTTGACCGGCAATGCTAATGCCGCGGCTGATGAGGGTGTCTTGTGGGTGAAGGAACTCTGCGCTGCACTTGCCATACCGCCGCTGACGAATTTCGGGGTAACTGAGGCGGACATTCCAGCCGTGGTGGCGAAAGCGCAAAGGGCGAGCAGCATGCAGGGCAATCCGCTTGTGTTGACCGCCGAAGAACTAACCCAGATTTTGCGTCAGGCACTCTGATACGCCGTTATCAGGTAAGGGACTTTAGACCGTAGGGGCGAGGCAGGGCTAGTGGATCTGGGACTACCTAAGTGAAGGTTGGCCCTGCCTCGCCCCTACTGATTAGTCCCCACCCCAAAATGTCAACCGTACCTAGGAAAACCGTACTATGACGATTAAACCAGGCTGGACTGGCCGCACCTATGAGGACTTTACGATTGGCGATATTTATCAACATCCGCTGGGGCGCACGGTGACGCAGACGGACAATATCTGGTTCACGTTGTTGACTGTCAACCCCAACCCGATCCATTTTGACGCGCATTACGCGGCGCAGACTGAGTTCGGCAAACCGCTGGTCGATTCGACCTTTACGCTGGCGCTCGTGACTGGCTTGTCGGTGGCGGATATTTCGCAAAACGGCGTCAATCTGGGCTGGGACGAAGTGCGTCTGCCCAACCCGGTCTTTGAAGGCGATACGATCTATGCCCAAAGTGAAGTGCTGGAAATGCGCGAGTCAAAATCGCGGCCACATATGGGCATTGTCAAATGTAAGACAATTGGCTACAATCAAGACGGGGTGATTGTGCTCGAATTCAAACGCACAGTGCTCGTGTACAAAAGCGGCCACGTACCCGTTGTGCCGCATCCAATGCTAAAGAACAACTAAGCTGAATGCATTGCACGCCGTCCCCCAATGTTCTCATAACCTCAATCGCAAACGGCGTGCGCTGCATTCGCTGGGATCACATAACATGCAACTTTTACCTGCGCTTAACCTCCCACTAAATCCATCCAAACCTGATGTGGTCGCCTTTGTTGGCGGCGGCGGCAAGAGCAGCGCGCTCTTTCGGCTGGCGCAAGAAATCCGCGCCACCGGTCACCGTGTATTCGTAACAACCACCACCCACATTTCATCCGAGCAGATGCAACGGGAGCCGGTCCATATCGCCATCACCGGTGATCAACTGCCGCTGGATGCTTTGGCGCGCGCGCTGGACGAGCACGGACGTTGCCTGATCATCGGTGCGGCGCTGGAACATAAGGTGTGCGGGATTTCGCCCGAGTTCGTCGATCAACTGGTGGCGCAGGCCAGCACGTTGGGTGTCGCTGCAATTTTGGTGGAGGCTGATGGCAGTCGGCATTTGCCGGTCAAAGCGCCGGCTGCGCACGAACCGGCGCTCCCCACGTCAACCACGTTGCTCGTGCCGGTAATTGGCATGGACGCGCTCGGCGCGCTGATTGATGAAGACCATGTCCACCGCGTCGAATGGGTGCGGCGCATCTTACAGCTTGCGCCGAGTGATGACACGCCGCGCTTGACGCCCTACATGGCCGCGCAATTGTTAGTAGATCCACAGGGTGGTGCCAAATCGTTGCCAGCCGGGGCTCGCCTATTGCCGCTGATCAACAAAGCGGAAGGCGTGATAGAACGGGCCGGCGCTCGATTAATTGCCCAGCGGTTGACGCGACAAAGCCACGCCTGTTTGATTGGCGCGGTAGGCGCTAACGAAAGCGATCCTGTGTTGGAACGTTGGGCGCCCCTGGCCGCCGTTGTGCTGGCCGCCGGGCAAAGCAGCCGCATGGGTCGCGCCAAACAAGTGGAAATCGTGGACGGTGAAGCGATGGTTGTACGCGCCGTGCGAACGGCGTTGCAGAGTGAGGTTGCCCAAGTAATCGTCGTGACTGGGGCGTATGCCGACGTCGTGACCGCAACGCTCTCACCCTTATTCAACAAAGCTGGCGACCGGCTACGCCTGGTCCATAATCCAGATTGGCAAACCGGCCAGGCCAGCAGTATCCGCACGGCGGCACAGACGCTCTCTATGCGACCGGGAATTGCGTTTGGTGCGGCGCTTTTTATGCCTACCGATCAACCTTTTGTCCCATCAACTTTATTGCAACAGTTGATTCGCGCTTGGCGCATGGGGGCACGCATCGTGGCCCCGCTCGTTGAAGGTCAGATGCGTGGTGCACCGGCGCTGTTTGATCGTTCGCTCTGGCCGGAGATGCTGACGTTACAAGGCGATATCGGGGCGCGGCCTTTGTTGCAAAAATATCGACCAGACCTAGTCACGCTGTCGGTCCCTGCGCAATTGCTGCGCGATATCGACACGCCACAAGATTTGATCTCCACTACCGAGCAATCATGAAGAGTAAGTAGCCAATGGGCCAGCTTGCAACAGGTTGGTCCCATGTTCGCCGGCTACGTGATCGCCTCGGTTCCCCTGCTGATTCTCTTCATGTTCACCATGCGCCTGTTTATTGAAGGCTTGGCGAGCGGCGCGATCAAGGCATAAAAGATTGCAACTACAGTGTAAGGCGATGCCCAATCAATAAGGATCCAGGGATCCTTATCGATTGGGCATCGCCTAAAATCGGTAGGGGCATGCGGTTGGCGCCGCCCCCAAGTAATGACTAACCCGCTAACCACCTTCGCCGCCGACTGCGTGCCCGCCTTTACTATATTCATAAAATATTCGTGAGTTACCCACCGTTGAAACGGGTGGGCTTCAAGGGCTGAACAGCTTACAAGCGCCGCTCATGTCGGTCTTGCGACCATCCGTATGCGTAACTTTTGGCGACTCCCGCCATAGTTTTATTCAAAATGTTGATAGCGGCGTTGGTGTCTCTATCGTGGACTGAACCACAATTCAAACAGACCCATTGCCGAATGTTCAAGGTGAGTGACTTATTTTTATGGCCGCAATCAGAGCACAGCTTAGACGAAGGGAAGAAGCGATCAACGCGCAACACTTGACCGCCAGACCAACGGGACTTGTACTCACAGAACAGCACGAATTGGTTCCAAGCCGCATCAGCAATGGACTTTGCCAAATGATGATTTTTGACCATGCCCGAAACATTCAGCGATTCAAACGAGATGACGCCGAAACGGTCAACCAACTGACGGCTAAGTTTGTGTTGGTAGTCTTTTCGTTGATTGGCTACCCGCTCGTACAAGATGGCAACAGGCAAACGTGCAACCTGACGGCTCCTGCTACCCTTGACTTTGCGACTCAAGCGCCGCTGGCGAATCTGCAAACGGCGTTGACTGCGGTACAGGTACTTAGGCTTTTCAATCTTTTCGCCGTTGCTCAAGGCGGCAAAGGTGGTCAAGCCCAGGTCAACGCCCACTTCGGCAAGCTCAGTGACCGATTCCTGAGCTTGCCGAAGGACCATCTCGCATTGGATAGAAACGAAGTAGCGACCGGACTTGGTTTTTGTCACGGTGCAATTCTTCATCTCACCTTCAATGTCGCGATGGAATACAGCTTTGACCGAACCAATCTTAGGCAAGTAGATCCGCTTGCCGTTGAGCTTGAAACGCTGTGGATAACGAATCGATTGTTTGTCGAATTTCTTTCTGAAAGTCGGATAGTCAGCGCGGCCTTCAAAAAAGTTGACATAGGCACGATCAAGGTCTTTCACTGCTGCTTGCAACGCTTGGCTATCGGCTTCCTTCAACCAGGGATGCTCAACTTTCAGAAATTCAGCCATGTCGTTTTGGCAGTCGTTATAACTCAAGCCCGTACCTGTGTCGATGTAGAAACCTTCGCGTACTACCCGATAGTGGTTATACACAAAGCGCGCATGCCCGAACTGAACCGCAAGCGCCGCTTGCTGATTCTGGTTAGGATAGATTCTGAACTTGTACGCTTTGCGGATTATCACTGTTTTGCTCTTTTTGAACACGATCTAGCTCTTGTGTTACCAGTCTATCTACAATCGATACCATACTCTCACCCGTTAGAGCATAGAGAAGGCGCAATTTCGGTAGGGTGTGCGCCCACAACTTGAAATTTGAGCGTTTATCTATCATGGGATGATTGTAATCCATGTATCCCATATTGTCAAATCGTATACTGTCAAGCGGCAAAACTATCTAAAGCCGCTAAAGCGAGTAAAGCCCTTATATCCCAGGGCTAAAGCAAACTGGGATTTACGGGCTAAAGGCATTAATAAAAAGTCACTGCGGCGTAGGAATCTACGCCGCAGTGACTTTTTATTCTAATTGATTGATGAAGAATTTTAACCCTTGAGCAACTCTTGCAGCCGTTGCTTGGCGGCGTTCGGGTCGGCCTTGCCTTTGGTGGCTTTCATCACCTGGCCCATGAAGAAACCAAAGAGCTTTTCTTCTCCGGCGCGATAACGGGCCAGATCAACGGCATTGGCGGCGAAGATCGCGCTGATCGCGTCATCGATCACCGACATATCGCTGACCATCGCCAGCCCTTCGCGTACGACAATCTGTTGCGCATCGTCACCGGTGGCATACATGATCTCCAACACCTTCTTGCCGGTGTTGGGGTTGATTACCTTGTCATCGACGAGTTGTAGGAGTGCAGCCAGTTGGGTTGGTCGAATCTTAACCTCAGCAATTTGGCGCAGATCTTGACCGTCACCATCCATGTAGAGCAGCCGAAAGAATTCGCCGGTCAGCCAATTCGCCAACCGTTGTGGCTTGCCGTCATGCTCGCCATAGACGGCCACCGCTGCTTCAAAATAGTCGATCACCAACTTTTCGCTGGTCAGAATGTCGGCTTCGGCGCGCCGTAAACCCCAAGATCGCTCGTAGCGATCGCGTTTGGCAATCGGCAGTTCGGGCAGTTGCGCGCGAATTTCTTCGACCCAGGCGCGGCTCACTTGCAAGGGTGGCAAATCGGGTTCGGGAAAATATCGATAGTCGTGGGCGCTCTCTTTGCTGCGCTGAAGCACGGTGCGCTGATGCTGTTCATCCCAGCCCATATTCACCTGTTCGACTTTACCGCCGCTTTCGATCAAAACAATCTGACGTTCCATTTCGTAGGCAATCGCCATGCGCACCGAACGGAAACTGTTCAGATTTTTCACCTCAACTTTGGTACCATACTCTCCACGCGCTTTCTGTTCCAACGTGCGCACGCTAATGTTGGGTTCACAGCGCAGGGCGCCCTTTTCCAT
>JBBREZ010000253.1:0-9965 GCA_038225095.1 Caldilineales bacterium | reverse complement strand
TCATAGACAGATTCCTTAAAAATGCGGAGTGGGGAATGACACGCGGCGACGATTCCGCACTCCGCACTCCACATTCCACATTTTTTAGCTATGCTCTTGTAAATACGCAACGGCCGCACCAGCCAGCAATGCAACCCCGGTTGGCATCATCCGTTCATCGAAGTCGAAGGTCGGATTGTGATGCGGGCTGTGCATGGGCTGCGTTGGATCGGACGCGCCCACCAAAATAAAGCAGCCAGGCGCCCGATTGAGAAATTCCGACATATCTTCTGCCACCATCATTGGCTTGATCTGCGTCACCTGTTGTGCGCCGACAATCTGTTCGGCGACGATTTGCATTAATGCGGCGCCGGCCACAGAATTGATCGTGGCCGGACAATCGCTTGGAAAACTGATTTCACAAGTCGCGCCATACGCTTGACAGATGCCGTGCGCCATATCCGTCATGCGTTGTTGGAGGAACTTATGCATTTTATCATCAAAGGAACGAATGGTGCCTAGCAACTTTGCTTGGGCAGCGATGATGTTATAAGCTTCACCGCTGTTAAAAGAGCAGACGCTCACGACGGCCGTCTCGGCTGGATCAACGTTGCGGGCGACAATACTTTGCCAGGCGACGACAATCTGGCTGGCGACCAGGACCGCGTCGACCGTCTCGTGCGGCACGGCGCCATGCCCACCGCAACCATGGACAGTCAGCTCAAATTTACCGGCGGTTGCCCACAGCGGCCCCGACTGGACTACGACCTGGTTAAGCGGTAACCGGCTCCATAAGTGCAGGCCAAACGCTGCCGCCGGTTTCGGTTCGTTCAGCGCACCGTCATTGATCATCGCCAGTGCGCCCCCTAACCCTTCTTCTGCGGGCTGAAAAATTAACTTAACGCGTCCCGGCAATTCGTTGCGCCGCTTGGTTAGAAGTTGGGCCACACCCATGCCAATCGCTGTATGGCCATCGTGGCCACAGGCGTGCATGACGCCGTCGTTCTGTGAACGATAAGGAACTTCATTCGCTTCGAAGATCGGCAAGGCATCCATGTCAAAGCGCAGCAAAACGGTGGGTGCATCACTCGCCGCCTGATCATTTTCAATCATGGCAACAACGCCGGTTTTGCCCACACCTGTGCTCACTTCCAGCCCTAATTCGCGTAAATGATCAGCCACGATGCCGGCCGTACGCACTTCGTGAAAGCCCAATTCCGGATGCTGATGAAAATCACGCCGCCAGGCAACAAGCGTAGGCAATAGCGCTTCGGCTTCGGATTTGAGCGTTTGATAGATCGTCATAAATTCTCGCTTAAGGTTGTAGACAAAAGGATAAGGCGCTTCACGTAGCTGTTCTGTCTATTTATCTTACTGGCGAATTGGCCGCAAAGCAAACTGGGGCAAGCATCCGCTTGGCCCCAGTTTAGCGTTTAGAACGGCTAGGGTATGCTATTGCGCCTTTTCGTTGTCGACCTTGCCCTATAAAATCAGTGCATCACTATCGGTTAGGACTTGGAACGTGCCGGAGCGTTATGCGGCCAGTTCGCCATTTGCCACTGAACTTGATTCACCGATCCAACGATTCATCCAGCATTTTATTGCTTGTGCGCACCTGCTCATATTTTTGGCGGGCCTGGTTAAGCAAATCACCCAACCCAGCCAACCTTTCACGCAGATCGCTTTCACTGTCACTGGCTTCCCACGCCTCGCGCAACAGATCCTCAAATGACTTGACGCCTTCCATATTGCCCAGGATCAAATCCAACTCGCCAATTACCATCTCGAACATGCGAATTTTACGGGCCAGTAGCTCAATAATGTGCGCTTCAATCGTCTCATTGCAGCTTAGATTAAAAATTGTCACATCTTCGGTCTGGCCCAGCCGATGTAGCCGCCCAATCCGCTGTTCAACGCGCATCGGATTCCAGGGCAAATCATAGTTGATCAATTGATGACAAAATTGCAAATTACGGCCCTCGGCGCCACTCTCGGTGCTCACCATCACGCGTACACCGCTCTGCCCGCGCCCGTCGCCCCGAAAATCAGCCACGGCTGCCTCTTTTTGATCGATGTTCAGACCGCCATGAAAGCCAATCGTATTGATGCCCCAGGCGCGTAACTGGTTTACCATCGTTTCGAGCGTTTGCCGGTATTCTGTAAAGATCAGAAATTTGCCGGGATGGCGTTCCAAAATTTCACGCACGGCGACGAGCTTGCGGCCAAGCGGGATCGATTCAGCCAGGGCCAGAAAACGCTGTAACTCAGCGCGTGTGCCTTCACCGTGTGCTGGATCTTGCACCATTTTGCGTAAGGTGGCGGCGACTGCCTGCGGACTGCTGCTTAGCTCCTTTTGCAGTATGATCAAGGTCAGCCGCAAATGTTTGTCACTGTCAATGCTGCGGAAACGCCGGCGAATGTAATCGGTGACATCACTATAGAGCAGCCATTCCGGCTCGCTGAGGGTAAGATGATAAATGGCCGCTTGGCGGCGCGGAAAGGTGATGTTCACCTTACTGCGCCGGTTGCGAATCATCACATCATTGAGCAGACGGCGCAACGAACGGGCGTTTTTGGGTTGGCGTTCATCGGCTTGATCCAGAAAATGGTTGCGAAAGGCGCGCACGGTGCCCAGTTGGCCCGGTGACAAGATCGTGATCAGACTGTAAAGTTCCATCAAATCGTTTTGCACCGGGGTTGCCGTCAACAAGAGCACGTAGCGTTTGCGGATCTGATTGACAAATTGCCAAGCCAGCGTGCTGCGATTTTTTAATTTATGTGCTTCATCAATGATCAATAAATCGTATTCGCGTTCCAAAATAGGCTCGCTGTGTTGCTTTAACTTCGCGCGATCCAAACTAGCCAACCAGCGACCATTTTCGACGTCGCGAAGGTCGCGCCATTGCTTGGGCGTCTCGATCACCGTAAACGCTTCATTGAACTTGCTGGCTAATTCTTCTCGCCACTGTTCGGTCAAAGAAGCCGGCGTCAGGACCAGCACACTGCGCACAAGCCCGCGCTGGATCAATTCTTTCATGACGATGCCCGCTTCAATCGTCTTGCCCAAACCGACCTCATCGGCCAATAAGGCGCGGCCGCGCATGTCGCGCAGCGCGCGGATGGCCGTCTCGATCTGGTGTTCATAGTGCTCAACGGCGAGCTCTTCGAGGCAGATCAACTGGTCAAAACCTTTGCTCAGGCGCAAGACTTCGGCCTGCTTGCGTAATTGATAGATCGGCAGTGGCTCTGGCAAACGCGCACGACCGTGGATGCGAAAGAAATTTTCCAGGTTTTGCTCGGTCTCCAGCACACGCGGTGGCAAGGTGACGCCCAGTTCGGCAATGCGTCCAGCCATCTCGTAGTCGAGATTATAGCGATAACCGCAGCGGAAACAGCGCATCGCCGTCTCTTCGTCCAGCCAATGACACTGTGGGCAACGTTTGCCGACAACGGCTTCCGGCGTTTTATCTTTTTTTAGTTTGGGTTTGGTGGTCTCGTCGGGAATTTCGAGCCACTCGAAACGTTCTTGCGTCATATCGATAGGGTCCATATTGGCTGGCCGCTAAAGCCTGCCGGCTAACTAAACTCGGTCAACAAACTACATTAGACATGATTCGGAATAAATAACCACAGGGAAACAGGCTTCGACGCTTCGAGGTGAGCCTCAGCCGAACCGTGAGCGACTCGACTGAGCGTTCGACTGAGCGCTCACGCCGAAGTCGCGTCGAACGTCTCAGCCGAACGGTAGACAAGTATACAGGGATACAGGTTGTGTATCCCTGTGTACTTGTCTACCTAGCGCCTATCCGCCGCTATTCCAAACAATCTTTATTATAATCAAAGTAACGAATGATGGTCACTTTGCCAACATGCTATTGCTTGGCAGGCTGTGACGCCAACCGCGCGCGCTGGCGCGCCCAACTGCGCAATGCCTCAATCTCTTCGGCCATCATCTGGCTCAGCGGAATCGTGCTCTGCAAAACATCCAGTAAATCAGCCATTTGCAGCGGACGATTTTTGTCAAATGCCTCATACAAACCGGCAATGATCGCCTGTTCAATTTCGGCACCGGATAGGCCATCCGAAGCCATCGCCAACGTGCGCAGATCAAACTGATCGGGGTCACGGTTGCGCCGGAGTAGATGGATTTTCCAAATTTCGGCACGCTCGTCGGTGTCTGGCAAATCGACGAAAAAGATTTCATCAAAACGCCCCTTGCGCACCAATTCCGGTGGCAACTGATGGACTTGGTTGGCGGTGGCGATCACAAAGACCGGCGCTTTTTTCTCTTGGAGCCAGGTAATAAAGCTGCCGAAAACCCGCGCAGCTGTACCAGCATCGCTGACGTTGCTGGAGCCAACCCCGGCAAAGCCTTTTTCAATTTCGTCTACCCAGAGCACGACGGGCGCAATGCTTTCTGCCACCTTGATCGCGTTGCGCAAATTCTCTTCGCTGGAGCCGACTAGCGAAGAGAAAAGCCGGCCTACGTCCAGCCGCAACAAAGGCAGCCGCCACGAATTGGCCACCGCTTTCGCCACCAACGATTTGCCACAGCCTTGCACACCGACCAGCAAAATCCCTTTGGGTTCGGGCAGGCCAAAGGCGCGCGCTTCATCGCTAAAGGCGCGCACTCGTTTACGCAGCCAATCTTTAAGCGTGTCCAACCCGCCCACGTTGGTCAAACGCTCTTCGCTGGCGTAGAATTCCAACAGCCCGCTTTTACGAATGATCTGCTGCTTTTCCGCGGTCACTGCTTCCACGGCGTCGCCGTCCAGCCGACCGTGGGCTTGGACAATGGCCTTGGCGATGGCGTCGCTAGCCTCATTTTCGGTCAGCCCCAAACAAGCCTGCACTAATTTTGTGCGCTGGCGTTTTTCGAGGGCGATGTCAATTTTGCCGTTACGTTGGGTGCTTTCGATCACCACGCTTAAGGTCTGATTAAGTTGCTCTGCATTGGGCAAAGCAAAATCAACGACAGTGACTTCCTTCTCTAATTCTGGCGGAATTTTGAGCACGGCGCCCAGTAGGATGACGGTTTTATTGCTGGCGCGCAACCCAAAGGCCACCTCGCGCAGACGACGCACCACGGTTGGTTCTTTCAGAAACGGGTGAAAGTCGCGCAACACCCAAATGCAGGCTTCGGCGTCTTCTAGAATGGTCGCCAGTAGGGTGAGTGGGTCGCGCTTGGCCGTGTCGGTGCGATTCGGCGTGGCTGGATTCAGCACGCCGGTGGTTGCGCTCCAAATCAGCAGCCGCTTGCGTTGCGCTTGGGCCAATGCCTCAATTTCTTTGAGCGCCCGCTCTTCTTCGGGCGTTACCAGCCAGAGCAGCGGGTAGCGGGCACGAATGTAAATGTCAAGTTCTTTTTTCATAAGGTTGATTGGTGGTAGACGGTAGACGGCGAATCATATCCTACCGTCTACCTGTCTACCGTCTACTTTAAATAAGGCGAATAAGGATAGATTTTCCATTTTGGCAGATCGTCGCCGTTCAAATAAACTTGTGTGCTCGACCAACTCTGCACATAATCCCAAAGTCGCCAGAATTGGCGAAGCTCACGTTTTTTGAAAAAGACGCGATGAATTAGCCGCCGATTCTCATCGGTAATCTGCGTATAGGTTTCCATGCGTTGCGCTAAGTCCACCGCAAACTGAAAGAAGTCGGAGCGGCTATGGCCGAATTCTAAAATCAAATGCCAGCCCAAATCGTCCATGCCGGGCGGCTCCAACTCAGCTTGATCCGTTGGCGCTTGTGGCTGGTTCACAAATGATTCATCCACTTCCTGTTCCGCTGTCGCTAACATCTCGGCTAATAAAGGCGCCAAGCTGGCACGCAACTGGGGCTGGGGCAGGGCGATGCGCAGATCGCGATGGATACAGCGCCAAGATTGCGGCCGACGTGCATTTTCATGGGTTTGGGCCAAGGCATAGGCCAGCGGCTCCGCCCCGAGATTGGCGGTCAGCGAATTTAAACGTAATGCCAATACAGCCGGTTTCGCAGGGTCCGTTGCGATTTGCCACTGCGTAGCCAGCGCCAGGATTTGCTCCGCGCGCAATTCTTCGTGTAGTAACGATTGAAGACCAATTGCCATTTCTGCTACGGACACGGGCAGTAAGCCCTCGGCGATCCAATCAGCCAGGCCGGCGCCATCTTGCAGCAGCCAATAACTGAGCAGCAACGTGCGCGCCAACGGCTCATTTTGTTGCCAGACCGGTGCATATTGGAGCCGTTGCAACTCTTTCTGAGCGGCTTGGGCTTGCTGAGCGCCTTCAAATAGCCGAACCTCCAGATGGGCCAGATAAAGTTGTTGAAAGGCTGCCGGTGCGTCCGCCATTGGATCATCGAGCCAAGCTAAAAATTGATAGCGTTGTTGCGGCGTCAAACCGGCATAGCCAAGGCCGAGTCTGGGTGCTTCTACCGTGGCGTCGGGGGCAGGTGCTTCAATTTGTAACGACGGATCTATTTGCGTGTAGTCATAATCAGACACATCAACCAAGCAATGAATCTGCACCGGTAACGTTTGCTGATCGCAGGCCATCGCTAATACATGCGCCGCCGGGGCGTCTTGCGTAACCACGCGCATGAGTTGACTATAGGTGATAGGAAGTTTGCTTTTGGCTGATTTATTCTTCATCTCTGCTCATTCTACTAATTTGAGGCTAAGTCGTAAAGTAGTGGATCGTGCATATTGCTTCAATTGGTGTAAAATAGGCTACTATGATTCGATTTATCGCGTTTCGGAAAGTGCCGTTGGCCGTCCAACGTAATTGGCTGGATTTGTCGGTGCCGGCCAAACGGACTGCTGTGGTGAAATCTGCTTTGGCTAGGGATGAGTCAGCCATGTTGCAATCGCTTGGCTTGCGCTATGTACCAACGGGGCAGAGTGCACCTTATGTTGAGCATCATTTTCAACAATTGAATTTTGTGGGCGCGTATATTGTAGAGACCAGCAGCCCCGAAGTGGCGGAACAGGCGCGCCGCTTGCTAGAACCGGACCACGTAATCGTGCCGGACCTGCAATTGGCTTTGCCACGACCAATCTTATGGCAACGTTACCGCCGCCGACCTACGCCGTATGCCCAGTGGTCCGCAGAAAGTGGCATTGCGCTGGCTCATCAGCAAGGCTTTCTGGGCGAGGGCGTCATGGTTGGCGTGCTCGACACTGGCTGCGATGCGGATCATATTGAGCTACGGCATAAAACCGTGGACTTTCGCTATGTTCCGCTGGATCCTACGTCTGACCCCGTGCGCGCCTGTCGCGGCTTTGACGTGGATGGTCATGGCACGCATGTTTGCGGCATTATTGCGGGGGAACACGTGGGGATTGCGCCCAAGGTCGAGTTAATGGTCGCTTCGGTGATCGAAAGTGAGACGTTGCGTACCAGCCTGGAACGCGTCGTCATCGCGCTAGATTGGATGCTGTCTAAGTTTCGCCTTGAAGAAAATCTGCATAAACCGGCGATCATTAATATGTCACTGGGTTTTCGGGATGCGTCGGTCACGCCCGAGCAATTTGATAAAATTTTGAAAGGCTTGAAACAAATTCTGTCCACCTTGGTCGTTGACTTTGACGTACTCCCAATTGTCGCAGTTGGCAATGACGGCCCTGGCATGATGCGAGCGCCGGCCTATTTTACCGAGTCGCTGTCGGTCGGCGCGGTCGATCGTGCTTTGCAGGCCGCCAGTTTTAGTGGGGGTGGAATTTCGCCGATTACCCAACAGGTGGAGCCGGACATGGCCGGTTATGGCGTCGATACCATTTCTAGCTTAGAACGCGATATTCATAATCGCAGTATTTATGCGCGCATGAGCGGCACGAGTATGGCTGCGCCGTATGTAACTGGCGTTGCGGCGCTAATCGCATCCGCCAATCCGCAACTGCGCGGCGTCAATTTACGGCAATATCTAATCAGCAACGCCTTACCTCTGAATTTACCCGCTGATCGGGTGGGCGTTGGCCTGGCCAGATTTACCGCACCCTAAATGGCGGCTAGTTTTGCTCGGTTGCCGAGCATGTAGGTGTGCTTGCGCCATCAGCGTAAGCGTTGAGGAGGGAACGATGAGTGATCAATTGGCATTACAAACAGCTTTGCCGAAACCACGCGCCGATTGGGTGAAAATAATGGTGACCGTAGATCGACCACCCGCTGCGACGTTGGCCCTTCACGACCGTCGCGAGAAGTTGCAAATTTTGGAAAATAATGCCCAACAGCATCGGACTCAACTGGTGCAGTGGCTTGCCGATCATGGATTGGCGCCGGAAGTAGCCAAAATTGGTGCGCCGACCAGTTTAGGCATGTTTTTTATGAAATGTACACCGCATGTGGCGCAGGAATTACGTCATGCGCCCGGTGTGACTGATGTGCTGGTGGCGGATGATTGTGCTATCAGCCCGTTACGCAATTGACCGTTATGCCATTCGCCAGTATAGTTTTCAGGTGAACAGAGCAAGTTAATCAGCCGTGTGAAGGCTGCCTTTTTCGTAACTACTCAGCTCTCGTGTAGACAGGTAAATAGGTAGACAACGTTAGATGGTAGCGGCACGTGCGTGCAGCGCACTGGTCACGTGATCTTCAAACTAGCGACCAATACTTGACCAGTGCGCTGCACGCACCTACACCAAGCTAATTGTACGTTGTCGTACTAGGTAGACAAGGCATGCTACGTGTATACCTGTCTACCTGTCTACCTAGCGTAACGCTCCACCTGAGTAATTACTCTTTTTCTAGAAATCGTCAAGCAAACCAAAGGAGCTACTGATGCCTCATATCGTTGATCTGGCTGAAATCGTGCTGTGGGTGGCCGATAAAGCGCAAGCAATTGGTTTTTACCGCGATTTGTTGGGGTTGCCGGTGATCTCGCCGCCCACGTTGCCCAATGTTTTTCTGAAAGTGGGCGAAGGTCATGCCGGTGTGCCGCAGATGATTGTCCTCGTGCCTAAATCGGCTGAAGTGAAAGCAAAGCCCAGCGGCTATCAATTGCATCACCTTGCATTTGCCCTGCCCGCCGACCAATTCGACGCCCAACAGGCTGCTTTGGTTGCTGCCGGATTGCAACCGCGTGGCGGTAAGCATCCTGTGCTGGCCAGCCGCACGATGTATGTGAATGATCCCGATGGCAACGAAATAGAATTTATCTGTGAAGATACGATAACGGAATGATAAGTGATTATTGCTTCATTTCGCCTATAGTTGAGAAATTGCAATGAAGACTGAATCTCCCTATTCAATGTTGTCCGTAGCCGAGGCGTTGGAAACCGTATTGGCGCAGGCCGAAGCCTTGCCCGCGCAGACCGTCGCCTTGGCTGAGGCTGGTGGATTAGTGCTGGCTGAGCCTGTGGTCGCGCAAATGCCACTGCCCCCTTTTTCCGCCTCCACCAAAGATGGCTATGCCGTGGTCGCCGCCGATGGACCAGGTGATTACCCAGTGATTGGTGAAGTCACGGCTGGCCGCATCGCCAATTTTAGCGTGACGCCGGGCACGATTGCTTATATCACCACTGGCGCTCCGCTACCCGCTGGCGCTGATGCGGTCGTGATGGTCGAAGAGACCGCGTTGTTGGCTACCGAACCTAATCGGAAGACGGTGCGCATCCGGGCGCGGGTCAAGCCTGGCGATGATGTACGACCGATTGGCGTGGATGTGGCGGCCGGCCAAGTGGTGTTGGCAGCTGGTGAACGGCTGGGCCCGGCTGAAATCGGTCTATTAGCGACAATTGGCGCGGCGCAAGTCGCCGTGTATCCCATGCCGCGGGTTGCGATCCTTTCGACTGGCGATGAATTGATTGAGCCGGGTCGCTTGCTTGAACCAGGCCAAATTTATGATAGCAATCGCGCCATGTTGAGGGCCGCGATTGTCGCGGCAGGTGGTCTGCCTGTTGATCTGGGGATTGCCCAAGATAGTCAAGCCCAGTTAGAGGCGGCGATCCAGCGCGGCTTGCACGCGGCCGATATTTTGGTCACTTCGGGTGGCGTCTCTATGGGTGA
>JBBREZ010000252.1:0-9995 GCA_038225095.1 Caldilineales bacterium | reverse complement strand
CGCCCATCGGGATCGCCAATATGCGGTCGCAGAGCGCCAGCAAACCGGGATCGATGCCAGTAATCTCGTTGCCCACCATGAGGATAAGTGACGGCTGGTCGGGTGTCAGTGGCGGCTTGAATAACGATACGGCGCTGGGACAGTCTTCTAATGCCAACAGTGTAGCGCCTTTCGCCTGTAAACTGCAAGCCAGATCGACGGCGTTGTTGTGCTGCGACCACCCAACGCTTTGTTCTGCGCCCAGAGCCGTTTTGCCGACTTTGGGATGCCGGGGTGTTGGTGTAATGCCACAGAGATAGAGGTGTTGCACCCCAGCGCCGTCGGCGGTTCTGAATAGGGAGCCGACGTTGAAGGTGCTGCGCACATTGTCGATCAACACACTCAACGCCAGCCCTGGCGTTAGCGGCTCGTCAATGCTGTTTTGAGGCAATGATGTTTGCTCGATCACGATCTGAAGCGGCGCACCACAAAGAGGACAACTGTTGCCAATCCGATCTTCGGGCGTGACTGGAAAGCGAAAATGGCACTCGGCCCGCGTACACTGGCGAATTTGAAATTGCGTCATCATTTATCGGTTGATCAAGCCCCGTGCCAGTGCATCGTCCAAGATGGCTTGGGTTAATTGACCAAGTTCAGCCGCACCCACACCAATCGGATTGACGCGCTGCTCAATTTTCGCCAACGTGACCCCATGTTCGCGCCAGGTGCCGCCTTGATTGTGATAATTGTGCAGAATTGGCATCAGCCGGTCAACCGCATTGGCGAACTTGGCTTCGGGTGTGTTCATGGCATCAAATTCTTCCCAAAGCGCACTAAATTCGCTCGCCTGATCGATGGGCAGCAGGCCAAAGAGCCGTTCCGCAGCAATCGTCTCCTGGGCTTGTTGATCAGTTTTGCTCACGCCGCTGTAGGCAAAGGTGTCGCCGGCGTCGATTTCGACAATATCATGCACGAGCAACATTTTAATCACATGGGCCAGGTTGAATTCCTCGTTGGCGTGTTCGGCCAGCAGCACGGCCATCACGGCAATATGCCAACTGTGTTCGGCGGAATTTTCGCGCCGCGCCTCGTTGATCAAACTGGTGCGGCGCAAGATGCTTTTCAGTTTGTCGATTTCCAGAATAAACTGGATTTGTTGATCCAGCCGGTTGCTTACCATGGCTATGTTCCGACGCCTCCGGCGAATGTTTGGCCTAGCCACACTGCACCAAGCCCTAATGTGATACTGACGGCAACGTAGATGTACGCCAGCAGACTTTTATCACTTTGCAGTAGTAACACCGTCTCGTTGCCAAAGGTAGAAAAGGTGGTGTAGGCGCCTAGAAAACCGGTAATCAACAGCAAACGCAGTTCCAGCGTAAGCACATTGTGCAACGCCAATCGAGCCAAATAGCCAATCACCAGGCAGCCGGTGACATTAATCAGTAGCGTGCCAAACGGGAAACGCATACCCTTGCTTAGTGCTTGGATATAGCCACCAACCCAATAACGAATAATTGCGCCGACAAACCCGCCAGCACCAATGAAAAGAATTTTGTTCAAATGAGACTCCTTTGCGCATCGCCCCGATTTATTTCACACCGCGCAGTTGAAACTGTCAGCGGGAGCCCTCTGGGCGCGAATTTATTCCTGCTTATTCTTATTCCGCGGCTCTACACGGCCAATTCGCTTAAACGTTCGGCCAGTTGACCGCGCTTTTCCTTTAATTCGTTAACCTTAGCGCGCTCACGTTCAATTACATCTGCCGGCGCTTTGTTGGTGAAACCTGGGTTGCCTAAGAGCCCTTCGATGCGTTGCGCCTGTTTGTCGATATTCTCGATCTCTTTTTGTAACCGTTTGCGCTCGGCTTCCAGATCGACCAGACCGGCTAGCGGCAGGTAGATCGTCACGCCTGCCGTGGCTAGGGTGACGGCTTTTTCTGGGGCAGGCAAGTCAGCGGCAATCACAATCGCGCTGCCATCTAACTGTGCCAACCGAGTCAGCAGTGCAACGTTATCCTGTAGAATCTGCGCGTAGTCATTAGCGCTGATCTGCGCTGCGATCCGGCGGGCTGCTTCGACAGCATACTCGGTGCGCGCATTGCGAATCGCCCGCACCATTTCCTGAATGCGACTAAAGGCGTCGTCTGTCGTGGCATCAATATGGCCTGCGATCTGCGGCCAACGACTTACAATTAATGCCCGCGTGCCTTGCGCGTCTGCGCCGCCCAGGTTAGGCAAATTTTGCCAGATCGTTTCGGTGACACAAGGCATAAAAGGGTGCAGCAAGCGCAGGCTTTGTTCGAGCACGAACGCCAGCACCTGGCGCGTGGCTTGCGCTTCAGCGGGCGCACCATCATTCAGGCGCACCTTGGCGGCCTCGATATACCAGTCGCAATACTCGTTCCAGAGAAACTCGTAGAGTTGACGACCCGCTTCGCCCAATTGCCAATGGTTGATCAGGCGTGTCACTTCGTTTTGCATATTTTCCAAGCGACTCAAAATCCAGCGATCGGCCAAACTTAATTGTGCGAATTCGGGCAACTGATAACGCATGTCATATGGCTTGCTATCGGCGGCTAGCGGTAGTTGATGACCTTCTAAGTTCATCAACACAAAGCGCGTCGCGTTCCAAATCTTGTTGGCAAAGTTGCGATTCGCCTCGACGCGCGTCGTGCTCAATTTCATATCATTGCCGGGCGTGCCGCCGGTCAGCAACGAGAAGCGCAGCGCATCCGACCCATACTCGGCGATCAAGTCGAGCGGATCGAGCGCGTTGTCAAGACTTTTACTCATCTTGCGGCCCAACTCATCACGCACCAGGCCGTGCAAATAGACAGTTTTGAAGGGCGCTTGACCGGTGAACTTGAGGCCCATCATGATCATGCGCGCCACCCAGAAGAAAATAATATCGTAGCCGGTCTCCAACACGGTGGTCGGATAATAGCTCGCCAAGTCAGTCGTCTGTTCCGGCCAACCGAGTGTGCTAAACGGCCACAAGCCGCTGCTAAACCAGGTGTCAAGCACATCGGGATCTTGTTCGAGCACCACGCTTTCGCCATAATGGGCAAGCGCCTGTTGCAAGGCGTCCTGTTCATTGCGCGCCGCGAAAGTGTGGCCGTCTGGCCCGTACCAGATCGGAATGCGATGGCCCCACCAGAGTTGACGGCTGATACACCAGTCACGAATATTTTCGAGCCACTGGTAATAGGTCTTTTCGAAACGCTCTGGCACAATTTGAATCGAACCATTGCGCACCGCTGCGAGCGCGGGTTCGGCCAGCGGTTGCATCTTCACCCACCATTGTTCGCTCAATAGCGGTTCGACAATCGTGTGGCAGCGCTGACAGTGACCCACCTGATGCACGCGTTCTTCCTCACGCACCACCAGCCCAGCCTTGCGCATATCTTCCCATAGTTGCTTGCGCACCTCGAAGCGGTCCAGGCCAGCATAGGGGCCAGCATTAGCATTGAGCGAGGCGTCACCGTTCATGATATTGATGATTGGCAACTGGTGGCGCAACCCGATCTCATAGTCGTTGGGATCGTGGCCGGGCGTCACTTTGAGCGCACCGGTGCCAAATTCCATTTCCACGTAACTGTCGACGATCACCGGAATCTCGCGATGCAGGATTGGCACAAGCGCCGTCTTGCCGATCAAATGTTGATAGCGCGCGTCATCGGGATGCACCGCCACTGCTGTGTCACCCAAAATCGTTTCGGGGCGCGTCGTGCTCACTTCTAGATAACCACCCTCTTTTAATGGATAGCAGAAGGTGTAGAACTTGCCATTTTCTTCCTCGTATTCCACTTCCAGATCGCTGATCGCACTCTGGCAGCGCGGGCACCAGTTTACTAGGCGCTTGCCGCGATAGATCAAGCCCTCGTTGTAGAGCGTAATAAAGGCTTCGCGCACAGCATTACTCAGCCCGTCGTCCAGTGTAAAGCGTTCCCGGCTCCAGTCCGAGGAGATGCCCATGCGCTTCTGCTGCGCCGTAATGCGCCCATGATATTCGGCCTTCCAAGACCACACTTCCTCGATAAAACGTTCGCGGCCGAGTTGTTGGCGGGTGATCCCCTGTTTGTCCAACATGCGCTCCACCACGTTCTGCGTGGCGATCCCAGCGTGATCCGTGCCCGGCACCCAAAGCGTGGGGCGACCCAACATGCGGTGGTAGCGGATGAGCAGGTCTTCCACGCTGCTCGTAATTGCGTGGCCCAAATGCAGTGCGCCCGTAACGTTGGGCGGCGGCATCGAGATCACAAATGGTTCGGCCTTGGGGTCGGCCAGGCCACTCTCAATTTGTTGTTCGGGCCGGAAAAAACCTTGCTGCTCCCACCAACTGTATAGTTCTTCTTCCACCTGGGCCGGATTATAGGCTTTGGACATGGTTGTGTTGGTCATAATTGCGTTCTCCTCGGAAAGGGAGTAAGGAGTAGGGATACGGGATTAGGTCTCAGCCCTCTAATCCCGTATCCCTACTCCCATCATTACAAAACAAAAGCCGCTCGTCTCAAGGACGAAGCGACTTCGCGGTGCCACCTTGGTTATACGCGAAACGGCTTGATTGGGCACACTTCACGTATCACTCGACGCTGTAACGGGCTGACCCGGAAAGAACTAGTCAATCAGTAATAGCTAATAAGTAATAATTAATGGTTAATGAGTCAGGTACGATGTACACCCATTAGTCATTAGTTATTACTTGTTGATTATTACTGATTATTCATCCTTCCAACCTTCCTGGCGACCTTCCCCGCTGCACAATGGACAAAGTTCTCAGCCGTTGACTTTGTCTCTCTGGCATTTGCTGGCGGGTACTCCTCCGGTGCACTGTTGTTAGTTATTCAGGTGCAGAAAGTATACTCGCTGGTCGACAGTTTGTCAAATCTTATGCTAAACTTTTCCACTGGTAAAAATAGTTGAGACAGCAATTGTGAAGCCTTCCAGTAGGGGTGAGGTTGCTTGTTCACTTGAACTGAACGCGCCATGGACAACATACCTTTCGTTGCGGAGGGATAGAACTGTGAGCGTTTGGTGTTCTGGGTCTACTAGCCAATACTCTGGAATACCCGCTTGCGCGTACTCTTGGCGTTTTTGGATCAGGTCACGATTTCGGTCATCCGGGCTAATGACCTCGATGACCAGATCAGCGCCGATCCAAAACTGTTCTCGATAGCGATCACCATACCCCTTACCAATAAACACGATATCCGGTTCACGATATTTGCCCGGCCAAAGTTGGACACGAACTGGGGCAAATAAAACCTCGCCCAGGGTATGTTCTAGTATGAATTGCTCAAGTAATTTGAACAGAGCACGCACGATGCGCTGATGGGGAATGGATGGCATTGATAAGACCTCAATATAACCATGCGCGAATTCGATCAAATGATTCGTACTCAACGCCAGATAATCTTCTTCACTCCAGCGCCCTTGCGCCGGGAATAAATGAGCGATTTCCCAGGCTGGTTCAACCTGCTCAAGCTTTGGTATCGCGTTTGTCATCATCATGAACCTTCCTATTGGCGGCTTATGCGCGTGGCACTATTCTGCCTGGGTGAAAAGCGCTGATACATCAATGCTGAAACCTTCCAACAGGCGCGAGGCTGCCTGTTCGCCCATGTGAAATTCGCCGTATATTGTATAGCGCTGCCCCTCTAAAAAAAGTACCACGATGGTTCTATATTCCGGATCGACCAACCAATATTCGGGAATCCCAGCGCGTGCATATTCACGCCGTTTTGTAACCAAGTCTAAATTTCGATTGCCTGGGCTAAGCACTTCCATCACCAGATCGGCGCCATTCCAGTATTGTTCGCCGCGCCGTTCGCTGTGCGCTTTGAACATAAAGACTATGTCTGGCTCGCGATATTTTTTCGGCCCCACTCGCACACGTAATGGTGCAAAAAGAACCTTGCCAAGATCATGTACTTTGACAAATTGCGCCAAGAGTTGAGCAAGGATAAATACAATATCTTGATGCAATTCGGTTGGCATCTCTAACACCTCAATATAGCCATATGAGTATTCAATCAGATGATTGGTATCTAATTCCAAATAATCATCTTCGCTCCACTGGCCCTGTGCCGGAAAAAGCTGGGCGATTTCCCATACTGGCTCGCCTGCGGCAAATTCGGTTTCTTGATCGGCGAGCTCTGAAGATTTCGTTTGATTGTGCGTCAGCGCTGGGTTCATAGCCATCCTGTTCTCCTCAAATAGATCGAGTCAACCCTACCATCAATAGTGCGTGTCGCTCATCTCCTACACAAACACCTGTGTAATTGGCTTGATCAGCAATTCGGGCACATGCACGCGCGCCGGCAGGCTGGCGATAAAGAGCGCGGCCGCCGCCACATCTTCTGGTTGTAAAATGCGCGCTTTATGTTCGTCACTCACCTTAACCGGGCGATCGTCGAGAATTGGCGTGTTTATTTCGCCGGGCGCGAGGATGGTAGCGCGGATGCCGTTATCTTTTTCTTCCAGCGCGATCACTTGCATCAGGGCATTGACCGCATGCTTAGAGGCGCTATAAGCGGCGCCGGCCAAGGTACTGGGACGAATGCCGCCTAACGACGAAATGGTGAGCAGCAAGCCATCGCGGCGGGCGCGCATCTGGGGCAGCACGGCGTGAATCACGTTAAACACGCCAGTCGTGTTGACATCGAACACATATGCCCAACCTTCGGGTTTCAGTTCCGCTATGCTCCGCTCGCGGATGTTGACCCCCGCGTTGTTGACCACAATATCAAGCAGACCAAATTCGCTGTTGATCCACTCGATTAAGGCGGCTACCTGCGTGCGGTCGGCCACATCTGCGGTGAAATAACGCACGGGTTTCGGTGCTTGAATTGCTACACAAGCTTGTTCCAATTTGTCCTGACGCCGTCCGGTGATGATTACCTGCGCGCCCGCTTCGGCAAAACTTTTGGCAATCGCCTGGCCGACGCCCGTGCCGCCGCCCGTGATTAGGGCAATTTTTCCGTCAAGCATGGACTGGCATCCTTCTAGGCGTTGGGCTTGGGCAAGCGGTTGGCGATCCAGCGTTCAAGTTGTTCGATTGTATTAATTTCCAGGACCTGATCGAACAGTTCTTGCAAACTTTTCATATCTAATTTTTGCAACTCTCTGTTTACAACATCAATCAGTTCCCCAGAAAGCGAAAACTTCCGGCGAATCTGACGGGTGAGCAACATTACCCGTTCTTCTTTCAGCACTTCTTGCACACTATCTGTCTCTCAGAGTGGGGTTAATCGTAACATTTGACTTAACTCCTTGTAGTTTAATGTTTTGAACTTTTGTTCAATTAACTGTGACATGACACTCAGCAAGCGTTCTTCCGCGTTCGGATCAAGCTCAGGCGTATTGCGAATGTTCTCTACCCATTGTACCACATTTGCGCGCACTTCGCGCTCATTTTCTGCCAGCAGGGTACACCCAAATTTTTGGCATCTTTTTGCAGCAGGGATAAATCCCGCGCCTGACAATAGGAAGTCGCCTCAGCGACTAGACATCCCAGTCGCTGAGGCGACTTCCTATTGTCAGCGGCCAAATTTTATTTGTGCCAAAAATTTGGGACGCACCCCCGTCAGCAAAGGGCGCAGAACATGCCGCGCCAATGAATGTTCATCCAGTTTCTGCAGCACTTTCAATCAATACAGTTCGCAGAAAAGGGTGTCAGTTTTCATCGTTATCAGGTATTGTCTAGTTCAAGTTCATCATGGATCAGGATGTCTGCGGATATATGAAAATATTTGGTGATTTTGAGTAGAATTTCTACACTCGGCGCTGTTTTGCCTCGTTCCATGCCAGCTATGTGGCTGTGGACGACACCCAGCCGTTCAGCGAGTTCACTTTGTGTAAGTCTGTCTCGCCTGCGTAACATTCGCAGTTTTTCCCCAAATCTTTTCATTTGCCGCTTGACACCATAATTGATCTGTGCCAATATCTAGAAAATGTCAGTAAAAACGCAAAAATATTAATGAAACGAGAACCAATGAGCACATACGACCACAAACAAGTCTTATCCGATTATGCGACCGGTAAGTTGGATGTCGAGATGGCCTTAGGCCACACCTTGCAACACATCAGTCAATTGTACGAAGCCCAACTGGGCACGCGCACCGACCAGCAGAAGGTGCAGCAAGCTTTCAGTGCCCTCCAAACGGACGTGCGCGCCTTACAAACAGAAATCATCCGCGTTCCCAAACTGCAAGCGATGCTTGTCCAGTTGCAGCAGGTGGTAGAGCGTTTGCTGACGCACACCGGGCTGGCTTTGCCCAAAAGTGGGAAAAATCCGCCGCCACAATCTTGAAGCGCGTCCGCTTTTATTAGCCTTGAACAAACCAGACGCAGCCAATGCCAAAGCGCCGGCGCCGTAGGCAAGACGGCGCCGGCGCTTTGATCTTAATCGGAAGTCGTTTTTTGGGCAAACTACCTTTGCGGTTCTTCTGTAAATATAGAAATTTTTACTACCCCAAGCAGCCATCGCCATCATTGTAATGCTCGGCCGTTTTCGTGCTCCCTGAGCAACTAGTGCAACCAAGCACAAAACACCTACGCTCCCGACGAGACAGCGTAGGTGTTTTGTGCTTACTTGGAAGTCATTTTTTGCGCAAACTGTTTGGCGATTAGCGAAATGATCGTGTGTTCGCTACTTTTGCCTAGGACGGCCAGACGCCTCATTGAACCGCCGCTGGGTTCGGATTTCCGGGCGCTGCGTGGCTGCTTGCCTTTGTAACCTACTCGTAGCGACGCCAAATAGTCCGGTCACTATAGCGGCTGTTATACCCAAGTCAAACGAAATGGCAACGAGTGTCGCTATGCCTATCAGGAAGGTAAAGAGATTGCTAGACTGCTTTGGCATCTGTTGCGCCATTCGAACGCTCTCGTCGCGAAGATAATCTCTGGTTGTATCAAGTTGCTTCTGGATCATATACGGTTGCGGTTGTTCGCTCCGCATTTGCCCAATGATTTGAGCAAGCTGGCTCTGTAAATCTAAGGCGGCCTGCGAACTTATGACGTTATGCCTTTGTGCTGCAGCAACTTCCTGTCGGATTTTCTGTAATTCATCCGCAAGTTCAGCCTGGGAATGAACGTTGGTAATGTTGATGTCGCGGCCTGCGTTGTATTGCCATCCTACATGTTGGCGTGCCTGTTCAAAGATGGTCAAAGGTTGCTTTGATTCTGGGTTAATATTCCGTTCCTGTTGCGAGCTAGCTGCTTGAGTAGAAGATTCTGTGGACGTAAGAGGAGAATTGTTGCCCTCATCCACCAGCCAATTCCTCCTAGGTGAGTTGATTGAGGTTTTTACCGATTTAGCTGAAGTAGCCATAGAAATTTTCTCCTGAACCACTAGAAGAATCGTTGAATTGATTGTGCCACCGCCACCAAGCCAGCGACAATACTAGCCGCTACTTGGATACTTTCCAACAAGGTCTTTGCCGAATTGATATGATCGAGCAAAGTTTGTTTGTTCGGAATTGCTTGCTCCGCTTGCTGAATCGCTTTGGTGATCTGATCTTCGGCATCCGTTGCCAGTGGTACAGGAAGCTTACCCTGTTGCCGGTTGTTGGCGACCTTAGCTTTGATCCCCTCCAATGTATTGATCATATCTGGGTAATTTTGAATTGCACCGATATTCATATCACCGCCAAAGTTGGTCTGGTTATCCACCTGCTGTCGTTGCATGTTAAACGTGGTCATACGCTTCTCCTTTAGGATTAGCGATTCAATAACTTGGACAGAGGAGAGTAGCGATTTTCGCTCCAATCTCCATTCTCTACGCTCTGAAATGCACGAGTTATTTAATTGTCATTCCTTAAGATTAATTATTTGGCGCAATGTGCCTGGCACTTTTGTTGAGTCTATTTGCTATACGATGTAAAGTGCCAAGCACAGGCTCACGAATTTTATTGAAGCTAAATCAAGACTTCGCTCTACTTCGGCTGTGGATCGAACGTATTCCAAATTTCCCAGGCGACTTTCCACTCGCCGTTGACTTTCTTAAAACCGACG
>JBBREZ010000251.1:0-9997 GCA_038225095.1 Caldilineales bacterium | reverse complement strand
CGTTCTATGCCTGTAAATTCAATTGTTGTCTGCTCAGTTGTGAAGGCTGAGCTTTTTTACGGTAGCATGAAGAGTCAGACGCCGCAGTTCAGCTTAGAGAAACAGGTGAATTTCCTCAATCAGTTTATTTCGTTGCCTTTTGATGATGCCGCGGCCCAAGTTTTTGGCGAAATTCGGGCCGACCTGGCCCGCAAAGGCACACCGATTGGCCCGTATGCTCTGCAAATTGCCGCGATTGCGCTCGCCAACAATATGACATTGGTGACTCATAATAACGCCGAATTTAGCCGCATTGCTGCCTTGCGCCTGGAAGATTGGGAGACAACATGAGGGAGCCAACCTCATCAGCAGACGCCCCCCGTAATCGGCTGAACTGTGCCGCCACGCACTTGCAATAATTGCGCGCCTGCGCGAAATTCTGGTGTAAAATCGTCCCAATCCGTGGTCGTGATAATCGCCTGCTCTACCCCATCCAATGCGGCCAATAACGTGCTGCGGCGCTGGGCGTCTAGCTCACTCATCACGTCGTCGAGCAGCAACAAGGGCGCGACACCGGTTGTGAGCGTGCTGACCTTGAGTTCGGCCAGTTTTAAGGATAACGCGGCGGTCCGCTGCTGGCCGCGGCTGCCATAGGCCCGCAGATCACGCCCGTTGCTCACAAAGCGTAAATCGTCGCGATGCGGGCCATAGAGTGTATTGCCCGCTGCCACTTCGCGGCTGCGTCGGTTCCGCAATTTGGCGAGGAAGTGCATCGCCACCGTGGTTGCATCTGATTGTGCGCTGTTGATCGCCAGCCGATTAGCAGAAAAATGTTCGGCTGTTAGTTGGCTATATTCTATTTCAGAAAGGTGGCCGGGATTGAAGCTGGGCACATAATGCAGTTGTAATGCTTCGTCGCCACTGCTCAGTTCTGTATGGCGTTCACGGGCGTACGTTTCCAGTTGTACCACAAAATTGTGGCGGCGGGCCATCACGATGCCGCCATGCTGCACCAAATTTTCATCCCAAAAATCGAGCTGGGTTTCGGTGCTTTCGCTGTTGGGCCGCGCGTTCTGTTCGCGTAACTGTTTAAGCAGGCTGTTGCGCTGCGCCAAGACTTTGTTATAGCCCACCAAGGCTTGATAATAGATGCGGTCGATCTGGCAGAGGGCGATGTCTAAGTAGCGCCGGCGTTCGCCAGGACTACCATCGATCAGTTTGACATCTTCGGGCAAGAAGAGCACCGCGCGCAGCAAACCGACCAAGTCCATGCTGCGTTTAGGGACACCGTTGATCTTGATCTGCTTGGCAAAATTCTGCTCGTCACCGCGTGATGTCAGTACGACTTCTAAATCACTAACGCGTTCGGGGAAGCACACTTGGGCGGCAATGCGGCTGTACGGAATCGGTTCGTCCTTGGCCTGCCAGCCAACGACTTCGCGCTCGTTCTGCGCATGGACGGATTTGCTTGTGGCCAGAAAGTAGATAGCTTCCAGCAGGTTCGTCTTGCCTTGCGCGTTGGGCCCCTGAAAGACCGTGATTGGACCACAAAAGGCAAGATCCAAGCGCTGATAATTGCGAAAGTGTGTGAGTGAAAGCTGAGATAGATACATGGGCTTAGCATAGGGAGGGTAGAAAGCAGGGCGTAGGCATGTAGAAGCAACGCTCCATTATACCCCTCCCTTAGCTTGCTGCCTCATTTCATTTTCGCGTTAATTCGGCCATTAAAAGGTCGATTTCGGTGACTGGTTCGGCCCCGGTTTTCATCGCATAATCGGCCGTCAATAGACGATCCATGATCGCATCTAACTCTTGAAATGAATATTTGTTGGCTTGCGCCATCGCCTTTTTCGCTGAATAAGGCTTTTCGCCAATCCGTCCAGCTACATCAAATTCGCTGCCGCCACCGCGCATGGCTTCTTTGACCTTGATCATAATGCGATATTGGCGCGTGATCATGGTCAATAAATAGAATGGATTGGCATCACCGCGGCGTAATTCAACCAACGAATGGATCGCATCGCGCATGTTGCGCTGGCTGAGGGCATCGGTCAAATTCCAGATTAAGGCTTCGCTGGCATCACTGACCATTAACTTGACATCGTCGGCTGTAATCGCACGGTTGCCGGCATAGAGTGATAATTTCTCTACCTCGTTTTCCAACTGGCGCAAATTGGGTCCGACAAAGTCCGCCAACATTTGCACCGCGCGCCCATCAAGCGCAATTTTACGCGCTTTGGCGTGCCGCTGAAGCCACCCGGCGAGTTCTTTGGGATCGGGTGTGCTCAATGCTTCGATCGTCATCTGTTGCGCTTTAATTAACGCTTCCAGACCGTTCACCTTGCGCGCGGCATGTTTGTCGGATTGAGGGAGCGTGAAACCTTTCCACAAATGGCGACGCTTGTCGATTCCCTCATCGATAAAGACCAAATCACTCGTATCGGGCCCTTGGGTCAATGCTTCCAATAAGTGCGCGGCTTCCGCATACGCGGCACTTTCAGGACTTTTGCTCGCCCCCATGCGCTTATCAAGGTGATCAAGGTAGCCATTGACCAAGAGTAAACGACGCACAGTTAGGAATGGCATCATGTTCGCCTGGGCCAACAAGTCTGCGGCGCTAATTCGTTCACCCTCCAACACGGTGGTATTTAAGTCAGCCATCTCCGCATCGCCCAGCGCGCTTTTTAAGGCCGCGATGCGTTGGGTAGCCAAATATTCGTCGCAGTGGAGCAGTAGGTAGACCATGATAGGATATAGACGATAAAAAAGGTGACAGGCTAACAGCATGAGAACGGTGCGCTTTGACAGCTTCCACCGGTCAGCCTGTCAACAAGTTACTCAAACAAAACTCGATAAGCCTTTACATTCCCTATCGCCACGGGGCGCACTTCAGCCACCCAGCGGTCGCTCGTATCAGCCAGCGTCGTATAGCTTTGCAGATAAGCGCCCAATGGCCGAGCAAGAATGAGTGTCGGCAGGACGAGCATGAGCGTAGTCGTGAATTTCTCGAACAGGCTGCGCTTGCCGCGGTTGGTCAGCAACGCGATCAACGTAACCAAAAGGCCGGTTGTGGCTAGATTCGTGCCGCAATTGGGATGGATCGCCAATTCACTGTGACCAGCCTGCAAGCGCAACAGGGCATCCCCCACCGCGCGCCGCACACTTTCCTCGGTGACATTGCCATACAGCGTAAAGCCAAGCGGGTCACTGATGCCACTAAACGGTTGGCGTGGGAAATGCTCGGTCAACATATGAATCGTGGCATGTTCAATCGCATGGTGTTGGCGCGTGCGCCGGACAATGTCGGTTAGGAGCGTGTTCATATTGATGGTTATCCTACTGGAATTTCTTCACCATGCGCAAGCAAGCTCTCCATATAGAGTTCAATTGCTTCGCGCACCATGACAATCGCTTCGGTTATATCTGTGCCAAACGTGATACATCCGGGTAACGTCGGTACGGTAACGGTGTACCCACCCTCCGGTTCTTGGCGCAATAGAATTCGATAGTGAAGTGTGTTCATAAACTCTCCAGAATAATACAGATTTTTTGACTTTTGCTACTGCCCTTGGCGCTCGATAATAAGTTTTTGCACGCGTGCAATTAGCTCTGGGCTCAAACCAGGTTCTGGTTCAACAACCTCACGTTTTGCAAGTACCTTAGCCACTTCCTCAGGTGAACTTCGTCTTAAATTTTGTAACAAAGCGGCAAATGCCACATGCTGTTGCGCAATTTCTTCTTCTGGCACGACGCGTACTGTATAAGCCGACCATAGTGTAGACATAGAATTCTATCTTCAATTCTTGTCAGTCAACAACGCCTTCGCCTGTTTCACCACATTGTCGGGCGTCAGACCAAATTCCTCGTAGAGCTTCTGATAGGGGGCGCTGGCGCCGAAATGATTGATGGCGATGATGGCGCTCTTGCGCTTGTCATTGCCCACCCAGCGTTCCCATCCAAACCCTGTAGCCGCTTCCACGGCGATTTTAGCCACGTCAACCGGAAACACTGATTGACGATATTCCTCACTCTGCTGCTCGAAAAGTTCCCAACTGGGCAAGCTGACGACGCGCACGCCCACGCCTTCACTTGCCAACGTTTTGGCCGCTTCATAGATAATATCAAGTTCACTGCCCGTGGCGACGAGCAGCATGTCCAACTGCTTCGGCGCGTTTTCGTAGAAAATATAGCCACCTTGGGCCGCACCACTGGCTGCGCCCAAGCCTAATGCAGCGCGATCGTAGATGGGCAAATTCTGGCGGGTGAGTGCTAATGCAGTGGGGCCTTTGGTATTCTTCAACGCAGCCCGCCACGCCTCGACTGTTTCGTTGGCATCGCCGGGGCGGATGACCGTCAGGTTGGGCATAGCGCGCAACGCCGCCACTTGTTCAACTGGTTGGTGGGTGGGGCCATCTTCGCCCAGGCCAATGCTGTCATGGGTGAACACATAAATCACCCGAATCCCCATCAGCGCGGCAAGGCGGATGCTGCCGCGCATATAGTCACTGAAGACTAGGAACGTGCCGCCATAGGGGATTACGCCGCCGTGCAACGCCATGCCGCTGAGCATGCCACCCATGCCATGTTCGCGCACGCCAAAACGGAAGTTGGGCGTCTTAAAGCTTTCCGGCGTCACAAATGGTGCGCCGCTAATGGTCGTTTTGTTGCTGCCCGCCAAATCAGCACTGCCACCGATCAAATTAGGAATCACTTTAGCCAGGGCATTTAAGACCGCGCCACTGGCATTGCGTGTGGCGTCTGGCTTGCCAGCGAAGACCGGCAGGGCCGCTTCCCAATTTTCGGGCAATGCACCGGCCAACATGCCCCGCATTTCAGCCGCCTCGGCCGGATATTCCTGGCTGTAGGCTTCCAGTTGATCGCTGTATTCTGCTTCGAATTGTTGACCACGGGGCACGGCTTGGCCGAAGAACGCTTGCACATCATCTGGTACATAAAATTTAGGTTCCTGTGGCCAACCCAAATTTTGCTTGGTCAGGGCCACTTCTTCTTCGCCCAACGCTTCGCCATGCGCCTTAGAGGTACCTTGCTTGTTCGGGCTGCCAAAACCGATAATCGTGCGGCAGCCGATAATACTTGGGCGCGCATCAGTCTGCGCCAGTTCAATCGCCGAAGCCACGGTTGCGCCGTCCATACCATCAATCGATTGGACATGCCAGCCATACGCTTCAAAGCGCTTGGCCCAACTTTCGGTGTACGATTCAGCCGCAAAGGTATCTAGCGTGACCGCGTTGTTATCATACAGGTAAATTAACTTACCCAGCCCTAGATGGCCCGCCAAACTGGCGGCTTCACTGGCGATGCCTTCCATCAAATCGCCGTCGCTGACAATTGCGTAGGTATAATGGTCGATAATCTTATGCTCGGGCCGGTTGAAACGTTCGGCCAGCCAGCGTTCGGCCATCGCCATGCCGACCCCATTCGCAAACCCCTGGCCTAAAGGTCCGGTGGTCGTTTCTACGCCGGGCACATGATGGTATTCTGGATGACCAGGGGTTTTACTGCCCCACTGCCGGAAGTGACGTAGGTCGTCCAAGGACAAATCATACTGGGTTAGGTGGAGCAACGCGTAGAGCAACATAGAGCCATGTCCTGCACTGAGCACAAAGCGATCGCGGTTAAGCCAGCTTGGATTGGACGGACTGTAGCGGAGAAAACGGGTCCACAGCGTAAAGGCAGCCTGCGCCATGCCCATTGGCAGCCCAGGATGGCCAGATTTTGCCTGCTGTACCGCATCGACCGCTAGCATGCGGATTGTATTGATCGCTTTATTTTCAAACGTTGCGTCAAGCGACTCGTTAAAGGTTGGAATGGACATAAATTCGCCTCGTTTCAAGTAGGTGATGTCAGGGATTCGTTGGTGCAAAATGGCAAGGATAGCGAATGCTAACTAGCTGGTTAGTTTATGGGCGATAGCTTCTGCCATCGTACCGTTTATTGTCTATTGTTCACCGCTCGTTGTCAACTTAGGCAGTTCACAGCATGAATGAGCGCGCCATTTGGTCAGATTCAGCATTTGCAGTACGATAGAACTTTCGCTCAATCGCGAAGGCAGAGACACGGCATGGCCAAGCGCAAACGGATGGCCGAACTTTGCTTGCTGCGGCTTACGCTCTGCTATTTTGGGTAAAGGAATTTTCATGACACGAGTAATGAAGGCAGATTTACCAACGATCCAACCCAATCGAACCAGCAAGGGCGCGGCGGGAATGGTTGCCTCTGTTGCGGGTAAAAAAGGATCTTACTGGTGGCGTAGCCTGGGCCTGTTTTTGGGGGTGGGGGTAGGTTTAGCCAGCTATGCTTATTGGCATGAGCCATTGAACATAGATTTTGAGCAATTAACCATTCATCTGCCCAATGCCAAAGGGCGTTTACCAATCCAGGGCTTGCGCATTCTTCATTTGTCGGATACACATTTTCAAGGGATCGATTGGCGTGAACACGCCAAGATCGAACGGATTCGCCGGCTGACTACTGATCTAGAATATGATTTGCTGATCCATACGGGCGATTTTTGGCATCTCGAAAGTGGTTTGCCCAATCTGCTTGCCTTGCTTGACGTGCTTCCCCAGCCACGGATTGGCAGCTATGGCGTTTTTGGCAATCATGATTATACGCATTATGACTCCGTCTCCGCCATTCCTCGCATGTGGGAAACCTTTCGCAATCGCGAAGCGGAGCTCCGTCAAGGCGACCCATTACCTGCGCCGGTAGCAATGCTCAATACGCTAGCTCAACTTTGGCGTTTTAGTCGCTACGTCCGTAATACACCGCTTGATATGATTCGCACTGGCTCAAATAACCCAACCAAACTTGCCCAGGCGCTGCAAGCACGCGGCATGGAAATTCTGCATAACCGCAGCGTGCACCTCCGTGATCGCCCCGGTGAACCGGATGGCATTGATCTCTATTTGGCCGGTGTGGATGATGTTCAGGAAGGGCGACCGCATCTGGGCGACGCGCTCGTCAACCGCCTGACCGATGCCCCGGTCATTTTGTTAAGTCATAATCCTGATATCGTGGAAAGCCCGCAGATCGATACAATTGATTTGTTGCTTTCGGGCCATACGCATGGCGGACAGATTGTTTTACCGTTGTGGGGGCCTGCGCACACGCAAGTGCAACATCTTGCGCGCGCCAATGTCGCCGGTTATCTGCAGCGTGGGAAAACCCAAGTCTATATCACACGAGGCATCGGCGAAGGCATCCCTTTGCGTTTTGGCGCCCGACCGCAGATTACGTTGATTACGGTTACGGCATGAAACGATTGACGATTTTTGATTGACGAGACCACTTCGTCAATCAAAAATCGTCAATCGTAAATCGCCCTGCCCTCGTTGTTTGACGGCAGCGTCTGTACTTTGTATACTTACCAAGATGTGTAATTTGTATACTTACACACCGTAGGTTCTGTTTGGATCGATTATAGTTTATTAGTCAGTTTATTTTGACTTGCAGTTTCAAACCAACCCAAGGAGGAAAGCATGGCTTTCACATTACCACCCCTACCTTATCCCAACAATGCTCTGGAACCGACAATTGATGCGCGCACGATGGAAATTCATCACGACAAGCATCACAATACCTATGTCACCAACCTGAACGCGGCTGTTGCCGGCACGCCGTTGGAAAACATGAGCATTGAAGAAATTCTGCGCAACATGGACAAAGTGCCAGCCGACAAGAAGACTGCCGTGCAGAACAATGGTGGTGGCCACCACAATCACACGTTGTTCTGGAACATCATGGGCCCCAATGGTGGCGGCGAGCCAACCGGCGCGCTCGCCGATGCGATTAACCAGAAATTTGGCGGTCTTGCTGCCCTCAAAGAAACCATCAACAAAAATGGCGCAACCCGTTTTGGTAGCGGGTGGTCCTGGCTGGTTGTCAAGGCGGATGGCAGTCTGGACGCCTATAGCTTGCCCAACCAGGATAGCCCGCTGATGCAGGGTGATACACCGATCTTGGGCGTGGACGTTTGGGAACATGCCTACTATCTGAACTATCAGAATCGTCGCCCAGATTATCTGAGCGCCTGGTGGAATGCCGTGAACTGGGACGCCGTGGCCAAGAATTACGCCGCCGCAGCGAAGAAGTAAGCTAGAGTGAAGTCAGTTTGAAAACGGAAGTACAGAATCTTCCTGGAAGCGGACACCGATGGCCTTGCTTACCTGAATGCGCCTGTCCGCTTCCAGGAAGATGGTCCGCCGAAAACTACTGTTCTCTATCTGATTTCACTTTAGCTAGCTGAAATATTGAGCACAGCCGAGTGCATTGCACGCCGTCACGCAACTTGGCTAGCAAACTCATCTGCATCGGCGTGCGCTGCACGCTTGCCAACTTCCAGCTATACCATCACTTGCTTGAGCAGTTGTTGGTAATGGTTTGCGCTTAGATAAAGAAGCGGAAAGTTGTGCAGTAGCAGAGCGGCCAACCGATTGGCTTCCGCCCAAGCAAAGTTGTGATCTGCCTGCGAAATGATATTTGTTTGTAACGCATCATCAAGTTCATCCGCATCAAAGACTTCAATTTCGCCAGAGGGTAGGACGATGATATCGAGGTAAAGGTCATCAAACCACGGAATGCCGGCTGCTGTGAGACCCTGCTGCTTGCAAATGTCTATGTACCATTGCACAATCGTTCCATGCGCATCAAACATGGTGGTGACTGTATGTGACTGACCAGCAGGAAAATGTTGCAACCACGCATAACCGGTGTCGGCAATGCAGACCGGCTGTTTACTCTTGCGCGCCCATAATGGCTCGCGTACTTGATCAAGGCAAAGTAGGCTTACGTAACCGCAAAACTCAACTGTATCCACCTCTTCCACGGCAAAACGGCGGGCAGTAATGCGCTGCTACGGAGCACGGTCAGCAAATTTACGTTTCACAATTACTGCCGCTGGCGCGGATCCAATGCATCGCGCAACCCATCGCCCATAAAATTGATGCTGAGCACGGTGAGGAAAATCAGCACCCCAGGTACAATCGCCAGCCAGGGCGCCGCTTGGAGAAATTGACTGCCGTCCGTCACCAAGCGACCCCAGGTGGGTGTATCGGGGGGAAAACCGACGCCGAGAAAAGAGAGCGTAGACTCGGTGATGATTGCGTTGCCAACTTCCAGCGTGGCCGCGACAATGATCGGGCTGAGGGCGTTCGGCAGAATATGCCGAAACATAATCGACCGCTCGCTCACACCTAACCCCACCGCCGCCTCCACAAATTCCTTACGCTTGAGCGAGAGAAACGAAGCGCGCACAATGCGCGCTGTCGCCATCCAGGCCAATGCGCCGATCATGACCACGACGATGATGAAAATACCCTTCTCAGGGCCGAGCGCCTTCGTCACCGGATCGCGGAATAGATAAACGGTGAGCAGCAGCAACGGCAACACGGGCAACGAAAGAAATAAATCGGTAATCCGCATCAACAACTGGTCAGTTTTACCCCCAAAGAAACCAGCCACTGCACCGATCATCGAACCGAGCGAAACGGCAATCAACATCGCCACGAAACCCACCGCAATCGAGATACGTCCCCCAAAGAACGCCCGCGCCAACAAATCGTGCCCAATGTCGTCCGTGCCAAAGAGATGGCCAGGCGTCAGTGGCTGGCTTAGAAGGTTCATTGCATCAAGCGCCTCTGGGTTTACTTTATAGAAGATCGGCCCGAAGATCGAGGCAAAGATGAAGAGCGTGAGCACAGCAGCACCAATCATAGCCACCCGATGTCGGCGGAAGCGCCGCCAGGCATCACCCCAAAGCGTACGCGGCCGCTTCGACAGCACGCTAGCAAGATCAACCGCGGACTGCTGTTGTAAACGCGCCTCGGTGGGGCTGGTCACACGCCGGTTAATTGCCTGGTTTGCTTGAGTCATACACGCCTCACTTGAGAGCTAACGGTTCGTTAGTTGTAACGCACGCGTGGGTCGAGCACGCCATAGAGCACATCTGCGACCAGGTTGAAGGTTACGGTGAGCACCGCAAAAATAAAGGTTAGCG
>JBBREZ010000250.1:0-10004 GCA_038225095.1 Caldilineales bacterium | reverse complement strand
CGACGGAAGTCAGACGCCAGACCAACATTAGTTTCAATTTCGTTCGATTTCGTCTGTGCTCGTCCGTTTGTTATTTCTAACTGTTAATAACATTGTAAACCAGTCGTATATGTTAGACGTTTGGTTTGTGTTAGCAAAATGTTTGAATTTTTCAGTAGGGGGAAAAAAAGGGATACGGGATTAGACAATGCGCTAATCCCGTATCCCTTAATCCTTAATCCCTTTGCTGTATTATATCTACAACCCGCTAGCTATATTCTTCATTCGCACGCTGGAGCAACGCCTTCATATAGCCAATCGTATACGCCGTGCCCAGCCGCGCATCGTTGAGCATTTGCGGAATGTGATCAGGGATCACGACGCCATTGAAGTTGATCTCGCGCAATACTTTCATGACTTTGTACATGTCCATGTAACCGTTGTCGATAAAAGTCTCGACAAAGTGCGGCAACGGGGCGTCCACGTTACGGAAATGGACCTTGAAGATTTTCTCGGTGCCAAAATCACGGATCGATTCCAGCACGTCCTTGCCCATCAGCGGGCCGCCTTCCAGCCAGCAGCCGACACAGAAACAGATGCCCACGTTCGGGCTATCGGCAATTTCCAGCGCTTGCTTATAGCCACTATAGTCGCTGAAAATGCAGCGCGGTACGCCCGCCAATTCAGGCTGTGGCGGATCATCGGGGTGGATGCCGATCTTCACATTCGCCTCTTCGGCTACCGGTGCGACTTCGTGGATAAACGCGGTGAAGTTGTTCCAAATCTCTTCTTTTGTATATTGGCGCCCATGCGAAAGCGGGGTTGTGTAATGGATGCCAGCCCAGTGGCCCGTGTCCGCCTTGGCCAGGTCAAAGCCGCGTGCGCTGGCGCCACCGCGCGTCGTTTCGCGCGCCGTGCTCCAAATGCCGTTTGCCATGTGCGCATAGGTGGTATACGGAATGCCCGCCTTGCCCAGATCGCGCAAATGTTGTTTGTATTGCTCGACCTTGGCGTCGCGGTTTTCCAGATTCAGCACAATTGCATCTTGGTTGTGCACGTCGCGATTGCCAAAGCCATAAATCTTGAGGCCCGCATTTTCAAACAACTTGCGTCGGCTCGCATAATATTCATAGCTCGACTTGCTGGCGTCCGTCCAGAGCACGACATGATCGACGCCCAACTGCTTGATAAATTGCAAGTCATCTTCACTCGGTTCCGGTGACATTTGCGCCGCGATTTTAAGGCCGGGCTCGAGCACCATCCTCATCTGTGGATCTCCTTTAGTCAATTTTGCTGGCTTGGACTTTCTGGATTGATAGTTCTGGTCAACATATCGGTGATTCGTTGTTCAAATGCTAGCGGTGATACAATTCTGGCCGCTAACTTGAGCAACATCTCTAGCGTCTCGTGGTCATGAATCTGCTTAATCTGCATTGCGATTCGAGCGATCAGATCGGCAGCAATATCTTCAAAACGACCTTCTAGCACAACGGAAATTCCTTCGCGCAAACCTTCTTCGCGGCCGACTTCGCGGCCTTCCTCGCGGCCGACTTCGCGGCCTTCCTCGCGGCCCAGTTGGATTAACTCCTGACCAGCACGTGTTTCTTCGAGCGGGGTCAATTTCAACATTGCTTCAATCTCCTTATACGGCAAATTAGCAAAACGCTGTATGAGAAATTTTACCAGCAAATCAAGTAGATTGCTACGTTGCTGTGCATCCAAATCAGTCAAACTTTTAATCGATTCCACCCATCCTGGTCCTTGCGCTTGCACTTCGTCTACATCTAGCGCAGCAAGTGGGCGAAGCACATTTAGAAATGGCGACGGATTGGATGTTTTAGCGAGTAGCTCAGGTAAAGCACCACGCACCAACCAACGTTCAGCGCCTACAGCAAGTGGACCAAGTGTATTTGGGCCAGGATCGTAGGCGTGATCCAAAAAGAAGACAATCATTTGCCAATTTTGACCATCCAAATCGGCACGGGTTTCATGATAGCGGGTGACATGATGCAAGCTGCGCCAGTAGATGTGTCGATCATAGTAGCCTTGAACTTCGACAAAGTAATAAGGACAGCCGGCTTGCGTCGGTTCTAGAAAACCGTCCATACGCCGTTCACTCGTTTTAACGACTGGGCTTTCATAGCGGTAGGCACAAATGGGCGTTATTTGAAGTAACTCAAAAATGGCATGAGGAACGAGTTGGAAGTACTCTTGAAAAAGCTTGTCAGTTTGCATGCTGAATGACCTTGTCGCCTTTATTTATGGACGCACGATCTCGCCATCGCTCCGCCGGTCTTCGGCCATAAAAAAAGATTTTGTGGCTAACTCGGGTTTGAAGAGTTCGTGCGCTTTCTGCTCGTCGATGTCAATACCCAGACCCGGCTGGTCGTTGGCATAGAGATAACCACCTTCTAGCTTGGCATAACCAGGGAAAAGATCGTATTCCTCAGCGCGGAAATGATTCTCTTCCTGAATCCCAAAGCTATAACTTGCCAGATCGAGATGCACCGCCGCTATCTGATTCACCGGATCGTTGTCGCCACCTTCTTGCCAGGCCGTGCGCACGCCGAACCACTCACACAGGGTGGCGATCTTGCGGCAATTGGTGATGCCGCCGCCCTTGGAGACACGGACGCGCACATAATCGATCAAGCGTTCGGTGATCAAGGGCAAAAATTCATGCGGGTTGATAAAAAGTTCACCCATCGCCTGCGGGGTCACACATTGCTGGCGCACCAGCCGATACCAGTTAACCTGCTCCGGTGAAAGCAAATCTTCTAAGAAGAAGAGGCGATAGGGTTCAAGCAACTTGGCCAGGTGGACGGCGTTGTGCGGGTGCAAATGTTCGTGCACATCATGCGTGAGCTTGGGGCCAAAGCCGAGCTTATCGCGCAGATAGGCGAACATTTTAGGCACATTTTCCAGATAGGCTTCGTCGTCAAAAGCGCGCGCCTGCGGCCAGTGATTTTTAGGGAAGCCGGCCTTATCCGCTTCGAGAAAGCCGCCACCGCCATAAGGTCCTAGCTGGCAGCGGATCACATGATAGCCTTCTTCCATATAGCGGCGGATATCATCTTCTAATGCTTGCAACGTATCGCCCGACGCATGCGCATAACACATCACTGCGCTGCGACACGGCCCACCCAACAATTGATAGACTGGCATCCCGGCCTCTTTGCCCTTGATGTCCCACAGCGCCATGTCGATACCGGCCTGCACAGTGTTGATCACCGAATCGTTGCGCCAATAGCCACTGGTGTAGATTGATTGCCAAATGTCTTCGATGCGGCTGACGTCGCGCCCAATAATCAGCGGGGCAATCGTTTCAATCGCCGTTTGCACGGTCTTGGCGCGGTAATGATCGCTGGCCGAGCCGATGCCATAGAGGCCCGGTTGATCGGTGATCACTTTGACGAAGAGCCAGGTGCCATTCTCGCGCGTGCGGATCGTCTGAATTTCTTTAATTTTTGCCATATCAATTTTCCTTCATCTGTATAGGCGAAAAAGAAGTTACGGCTGAATTATACAAAATATACCATCTTTTTGCCATCCATTCCCATTGCCTAGTCAATGCTCAATGTCATTAAGGTAAGGCGTAGCGATTCAATCACTTGGCGCGTAGAGATTGGAGATTGTTGCCCTGTACTCTCCAATCTCTACGCTTTAATCTCCGAAATGTACAACCTATTTAATCGTCATTCCTAAGGATGATGTCAAGGCTCAGTCGGCACGCCGCGGGCCAGTTCTTCACGGGAGCAAACCGCACGTAGGCGTTCTCCCTAAGAGCCTGTTTGAATATTCAGGCTCTTACCTAGCTTTTCCCCTCTGGTCGTCAAAAGAATGGTATAACGCGCTGCGTGAGTGACCAGAGAGGACGGGTCGGTTAATTATCAAACAGCCTCTAAGCCTTTGTACTGCTTAACTTAATCACATTGCGTAACTCATGTTACGCAATGGACAGCAAAAAATCTGACGCAAAGCCGCAGAGCAACGCAAAGAAAAACGAAAACAAGCGAGAAAAAGGGTGTTAATCACGGGCAAGCAACGTTTGCACGCGGCAATTGATTGTTCTTTGCGGCTTTGCATTAAAATTTTAGCCTTGCGTAACATGAGTAAGTAAATACTTATTTTGACAACGTTAAGTACAATGAGCGTTCTGGTAGAGCGATCACTAGGTATCAGTTTCAGACCATACGCCGCGATCGGGTCGAACGTGCCAGGGGCGGACGAGGAACGGCTTGCTACAGGCTACTTGCTAAGTCCTGAGTTTGTCTAATACAGATAACGCCATTATGTAAAGAATTACTCGGTTGACTGATCCAAAATCACAAGTGTTGGGCCATACTTATCGTAAAAATAAGCATGGACTAGCAGAAAAGAGCAAAATTTTACTGAAGCAAACAGGGATTCTAACTAAAAATTCGCTTGGTTGCGCGTTGACGAACGCCGCAGAACAATATATTATATATGTGCCTTTTATCTTCCATAAACTATGCAATTAATTGAATAATTGCTACTATTTTTTGGTACCAATCCGATCTGGCCGGTTCGACATCATTTTGCGGTTATTTAGCCTATGGCAGCGTCTAAAATCTTTATGGATGCGCTGTCCTTATAGACAAATCATTTAAAAGGCATAGAATTGAGCAGGGAGCACGCCGCGTACAACTCGGGAGCCCCCTTCGGCTGAGCTCAGGTCGAAGCCTGGGCGCGGCACGAAGGCGTGCCTGCTCCTCAATTGTATGGCGTTTATTTGATTGCTCTATGATATACCTTGATGCCTATAGTGAAGCCGGATCAGGATAGTTTATGGGATAAGTGATAGGGAGAAAGAGGATGAACCCCGATATTTTACAAGCAAGACTGTCACAAGCGCCTGTTGAGCAAGTTGATCGTAATCTTTTAGTCGCAGGTCGCGCCTATCTGGAACTTGGTCAAGCAAATAAAGCCGCACAGGTCTTATCTGAGTTCGAGCTAGCACACTTTAAATTTAGTCATAATCGCGAAAAGTTCACATTGATCAATACCTTCGGCGAGCTATGCCTGCATCAGGGGAAATTACATCTAGCCGCAGCAACCTATCAGCCCTTACTCGACTTGGTGGCCGAACACCCACTCGACCCAATCCTCTTCGAGTTCCATTATGGCTTGTGTCGTTTATATTATGAATGGAACTATTTGGAAAAAGCCAAGCAATATCTACTGTGGTGTCTGGAAAAAATCCACCACAGTAGATTGGCGCAAACATTACTATTAGTCGGTTATCGCAGCCTAACTTGGGTCCTCTGGGCAGAGGGGCAGGACCAAGCCGCCGACGAGGCAATGCAACAAGCAATAACAATCGCTCAACTTATGGACGACCCTGGTTTGATTAAACAGGCGAAGGCCCACCAGGCGCGCCTGTGGCTCAGACGTGGGAAACTAGATGCGGCAGCCTACTGGGCTGAAGAGTATAAATTAAGCGGAGTTGATCCCATAAAGTACAAATACCAATTTGAGTATCTTACCCTGGTTAGGGTGTTTATCAACCAACGTCAGTCGGATAAGGCTATCCCGTTACTCAACCAACTCCTGCAGGCAGCTACCATCACAGAACGCGGCAGTGACATCGTTGAAATATTAGCCCTAAAAGCATTGGCCTATCAGGCGCTAGATAATTTAGAACAAGCGTTGACTGAGTTAGCGCAGGCCCTTTGTCGAGCTGAACGCGAAGGATATATACGAACATTTTTAGACGAAGGGGCGCCAATGGCAGATTTGTTACAGCACGTAACCACGTGGGGCGTTACCTTGGCCTATGTCAAAGAATTGTTGAACGCTTTTGCTCATTCTACATCGCATGGTACAGTTGCTCCGCCTGGTGTTGCGTCTACCTATAATCACATTAATCCGCTGGTTGAGCCGCTCACCAGGCGCGAAATCGAGGTGCTGCGCCTCGTAACGGCTGGCAACTCCAATGAAGATGTGGCCCATTTTCTCAGCATTGCGCCAACAACCGTCAAAAAACACCTAGGCAATATTCTAGGCAAACTTGGCGCGAAGAATCGCACACAGGCAGTGGCCAAGGCGCAAGCACTAGATTTAATTTAGCGCCACGTCTAAATAAAAGTACTACTTTTTGTTACCGACATCACTCGCTTTCGCTGCTATACTGCTTCTTTGCACTATAGCAGCGAATTTTTTATCCAACCAATACAACTGAAAAATTTTGAAATTCGTGGCATATAACTGAGTGAGCGACCCTTGGGTCGCTCACTTCCGTCGTGGCAATCGCACCTCATTGTAGCTCTCTCCATCCCCCAAGGTGATGCAACGATGTCGGATAATGCGGGTGAAATCCAAACGACTTTGCGTTCGGCTTATAATCTTATCCAAGCGGGCGAATATGACCAGGTTGACGCGTTGCTCTATGCAGCGCAGATTGCCAGCCATCAGACAGATGACAACTTTGTCACAACGGTGGTTGCGGCAACTCGCCAAATTTGCTCAGCCTGTCTCCAATGCCATGCAGAGGTGGAGTGGCACCAGCAAGCGCGTGAAGCGGCTGCCCAGCGTGAGCAGCAGTTGCAGCAAAACGCCCACTCGCTGCTCGGTTGGATCAATGGACGAGAAGCCGTCGAATTGGGCGGCGCTGTCGCGCCAAGCCAACGCTATGCGCCTAAACCGGAGATTAGTGGGCTTGGCGCGCCTCCCGGTCTGCGCTTGCGCGTTTTAAACTTGTTTGAACAAGGTAGACGATGGATGGCAGGGGGAACTGCAAAGCCGCCGCTATCCACCATAGAGGAAGTGCGACCGCCCATTTTGCCTGCGCCTCCACCAACAGAACGGAAAGTGGAAGATTTGATCGCGCCACCAGTTGAACCAGCGCCGTCAGCCGTCACTCCTCCGCTTGCACAAACCGCAGAGAATACACAGGAAACACTCACACCTGGGCAAGAGGTAGCCATACGCGCTGACGAACCAAAGGCTATCGCTTCTGAAACAGAAGTCGAAACACCAGCCACGGCTCTGATTGCGCCAGAAGAGTTGGTTGAGCCAACCGAGCAGGCTGAGCCAGGACTACCCTCGTTAGTTGTCTGCTGTCTGGGACCTTTCCGAGTGTATCAAAATGACCAACCAGTCGAAGAGTGGCCGAGCAGCAAGGGCCAGGCGATCTTCAAATACTTGGTCGTCCATCGTGATCGCCCGCTCGCCAAAGAGGTTTTGATGGAGCTCTTCTGGGCAGATGCCGCCCCAGATGCCGCCCGCAACAATCTCAACGTAGCCATTTATGGCCTACGCCGCGCACTCCGCCGGGGGCAGCCAGAATTTTCCCATGTCTTGTTCCAAAATGATGCTTACTTGCTCAACCCTGAACTGCGCATCTGGGTGGACGTTGAAGAGTTCAGCCAACATTTCAGAACCGGTCAGCATCTGGAGCAGGCAAAAGAACTGGAGCAGGCAGTCCGTGAATACCGTGCCGCCGCGGCGCTCTATCAGGGCGAGTTTTTAGAAGAAGACCGTTACGAGGACTGGATCCTGCCCCGACGCCAGAATTTGCAGGATGATTATCTCACCCTCCTCGATCATCTGAGTCGCCATTATCTAGAACAGGAAGTGTATGACACTTGTGTCCTGATGGGTAGCAAATTGCTTGCCATTGACTCCTGCCGCGAGGATGCCCATCGTCGCCTCATGCGCTGTTACAGTCGCCAGGGTCATTATCATCTGGCATTGCGTCAGTATCACCTTTGCGTGGAAGCGTTACAGCGCGAACTGGAGGTTGAGCCGGATGAGGCAACCCAAGTACTCTATGCGCAAATTCGCCAACGTCGGCGAGTATGAGCGCTTTCGCGGTAGATACTTAATTTCGATACAACGCAAATTAAGTGCTGCTTAACACCTGGTTAAGCCCAGTGGCCTATTGTTCCTTTGAAAGTGATTAGCATTGATCAATTCACACAACACAACAGAAGGAGAGACCATTATGACCATTGCGTTGAGTAATGCGACCCCAATCCGCTGGAACGACCGGCTGTATGACGATTTGACGATGATCAAGGGCATTGGACCGATTCGCCAGCAATGGCTGCGAGAGGCATTGAATGTGCGCACGTTTCATGATCTAGCCGCACTTACGCTCGATGAAATCGAACAGAAATTTCGCGCTACAGGAAAGATCATCGTGCGTGGGAAGATCGATCAATGGATTCGAGAGGCGAAGCAACGGGCGATGCCCATTCAGCAAGCGATCCAGCAGGATCCAGGATTACCAAAACAGCCGAGAGTATCAACTGTGCAGGCCGTGAACACGACACCGAATGACCAAACCGGTGCGGATCGTTGGAAACCATACGCTTCGTTTGTGGTCGAGTATCAAACACGCTCGCTGGCGGGTGGGCGACAAACGCAACGCACCAAAGTACACCACATCGAGCGTGATACTTGTGCAACCTGGCCGGATATTGAAGCAGCCCAACTCTGCCAATGGATGTGGGAACAGTTGGGGTAAATCGGCGCGAGCATCCACTGCGTTAAATCGTTTAGATGACATCAGGGTTTCCACGGTAGGATGGGTGAGACCGGCGACCGAGAGCGTGGGTAAACGAAGCGGCTCACGGCCGGTCTCACCCATCCTACTGCATAAGTCCGAAACATGATAAGCACTTCATCAGATCAAAGCGTCGAATGGCTTACTCGCCATTCGACGCTTTGATCTTTTACATTAGGCAAAGGTTAGCCGAAAATCCAGCGTCACCTTGCGCCTAAAACAATCTCGGATAAGCACTTAATTGATAGTGGCCCTCGTTTATTTGTTTACTTTTCGAGGCCTTGATCCATCGAACACTCGAAATCAACCTGAATTGAGCCATATCTGCTTATTTTTCAGATGATTAATTTTGGGTGGAACGACATCAACCGATAAAAATACCATATACCAGAAAATAATATACCACAAAAGTAGTAGTCTGGGCCTAATCCGCCATTCATTACAACCCCATGCCCCTGAAATCACACATAAATGCCACTTAATTTAAAACTCGTGCAGATTAAGTGCTAAAACAGCGCCGCTTAAGTGACCCCCGCTATGCTAGTGCCATGCTGATTTTGAGCGGGCCCCTCGCAATCAGCAAGCAAATATGACTCAACGGAGTCACGAATCTAAGCATCAACTAGCATAACCTGTTAAGGAGCATGAACTATGTCTAACGGTCTGCCATTCGAACACTGTGAGTTCGAAATCTCCCCGTTCGCCACCAAGCTGACGGGCACGCTTAAAGCAACAGTCTATGAAGATGGTGGCGTCGATCCGACAACCATCATCCGAGTCGACGAATCCTGGCATGTCGATATCGAGTGGACACTGAAAGGTCACATCCGACGCCATCTTTGCGGCGAGTGGTGTGTAACAGTGCATCTGGAGTCCGTCGGCCCTGGCAACGAGTATACGTTGCCGAACCCGGCCGTACATTTCCCCATCGATCCTTGCAACGATGGCAACTACAAGTACACGATTAAGGTTCCCGCCGGCACGATTCAGCCGGAAGATTGTGGCACGCTCTTCCTGTTGGCTGTGACGCTCACCTCACTGGATGGGTGCAAGAAGTCGGGTCATATCGCCGCTTACTGCAAAGGGCCAGACCTGATGTTTTATGTGGGTACCGATGAGGATTGATGGTTAGCGCTCATGCACTCGCACTGGATCAAACGCAGTGCGAGTGCATGAGCTGATGAACCAAGCATAGAGCGCGGATTCGACGGATTGAGCTGATTTTCGTTATCCAGTTAAATCTGCCGAATCCGCGGTCTATTGTTCTCAATTGCGCAATGATGTCACTGTTTGAAACTGTTTGAAGGTTGTAATGGGTCACGCTAGTTTTCAAGAAAAAGATTTTCACCACACGCCGGCCAGGTCTCCCAAAACCTATCCAGTGTAGCGCAGAAAAACTTTAGCTTAAAGTCGCTAGCCATCACAGCAGCTGTCGGGAAGAAACTATGAACATAACGATGAAAAAACTCGATGACTTAACGATCATCAAGGGCAT
>JBBREZ010000249.1:0-10029 GCA_038225095.1 Caldilineales bacterium | reverse complement strand
TGGGTTGCCGTTCAAGCACAGTCAGCAGGTAGCGAGAGAGGATATTTTCGACTCGGAGCATGATCAAGGGGCGGACCACCAATGCGCGTACTTCCGCCCAATCGCGGCTTTGCAGAAAGCGTAATATTTTCAACACATCGGGTTCAATCGGCTCGACATCAGATTGACCTTTCCCACAGTTTGGGCAATAGACGCCGCCTTCACTCAAGCTTAAAAAGTTAGTAACGGGCGTTAGCGGCTCTTGACAGCCTAGACAATGAAAAAACTGTGGTTGAAAACCGGTGATGGTGAGCACATGCAACTCAAACCAGCGGATCAGCAGCTGTGCGGCATCTGGCATAGACCCCAGGCTTTGCTCATCTAATTCACGTAAGGCAAAGAGCAATAGCTCCCATAGGGGTAGATTTTCGTTGTCGGCCTCGCTAAAGGAATCGACCAATTCGCCAATATAGTTGGCATAACCAATCGCTTCCAAGCTCTCGCGCAGATGGCGAAAGTTTTCCACCGTGGCGGCTTCGGTGATAATGTCCCAAGTACGCGCTTGGGCGACTAGTAGAGAAGCGTGCGTAAAAAGTTCTAGATGACCGGCTTTGCGACTGGTCGTCTTGCGAATACCCTTGGCAATTAATTCTAGCTTACCCAAACTAGGGGTGAAGACCCGCAAAACGCGATCTGCATCGTTGTAATCGCGCCGGCTCAACACAAGGACATGCGTGCGATAAATACGATCTCGGTGGCTCATAGGTAAAACCAGTACAATAAACTGACCTGAAATGGATTGACTACTGAAAATTGACTACTGAAATAAGTTAGTCGTGAAATAGCTTAGTCGCGAATGACAGATGACGGACACCTGTCCGTATTATACCACAAAAAAGCAAAAAGCTCCGCCTAAACGGAGCTTTTTGGGTGTATCTCAAGTTTGGGGCAGGTTTTGAGCAGCGTCAAATAACTGATCAAAGCGAAGAGAGAGGACGGCGGAACGAATGGGGAGCAGGTTTTCGGCACCGGAGCGACTCCAGCGCATGCCCGAAGCACAAAAGCGCGCCTTGAACTGTTTGGCCCCGCTTTCAATCATGCCGCTGCCAATCGGCCACTCCTCTTCGCGCATTTCGAGATAGTTCATGCGCAGGTGGTTACGTTGGAAATAAGTGGCTTCAGCGGCCAAGGTCTGGGCGTGTGGGGTCGGGCTTTGGGCGGCGGCGAGTAGTTCGCTGGCGATCGCGGCAGCATGACCTTGATAGAGGAGGGTTTCCTGTTGATTAAGCCAACGGCGGCTGGCGGGCGTGTCATCGCCCTTCAGTTGCCTGGCCGCTTCGTTCAGATGGGCTTTGGCATGATACCAATCGACCAATTGGCGACTGTCGCCAAAATGCAGCGCGGCCTGGTTCCAGATCCACACGGCCCCGTCGCCGAGGACTTGGGTGTCAGGGGCGCGTTCCCAGCCGCGGCGGGCAGCTTCGCCCCAGGCCATTTCGCCTAGCCGTTCGGGACCACCCAAATGCGCCACATAGCTCAGGTTGATGGCGTGCGCCAAATCCACCAGTTCGCCGGTCTGCTCGTCCGGCGTGGGTCGCAGCGCAACCTCATACACACTCGCCATTTTGCTTTCTTTCCACCCTTCTTGGCGCAGGTTGAGGATGAAGCCATCCATGGCGACCCCCAGGCGTGGAGCTGCGGGTGCGGCTGCTGGCCCACTCGCCCCCACCGTTGGCAGCGCATTGGCCCGTTCGCACTCCGCTGCGGCCATGGCCTGAAACTGCTGCCCGACCTGCTGCGTGCTGCGCCAAATACTCGACCGCGACATGTTCACCTGCCCCACCCGCTTCAGCACGGCCTCCACCTGCTCAAACGAGCCGACACTGCCACTCAACCACACCGCTTCCCGCTCTAACCCCGCACTCCACGGCTTACTACCCAAGCCTAGTTGCTCGTCGAGGGGGGAAAAGACCGCTCGCACAGTCTTTACAGTAATAATGGCCGCGTTCCACTTCCAGTTCACCCAACCGACTCACCACATCCCGCACCTTCTGCCCCTTGTAGCGCACCACTTGTCCACACGCTTCACACACCGGATTCGCCACCGGTTGCCGCGCTGCCTGCCCTTCGAGCACCACTTGCAGCATCGCCACGCCAAACTGCTTCCGTAACGCCAGTAGTTCGTCCTCGATCACTGTCAAGTTCGGTGCTTGATTCCCTTCTTCCCAATCTAATAAGCGTTCGATAATTGCTTCACTGCTGGCCTGTAATTCTGCCTTCTTTTGCGTGCGGGTCGGTTTCATCGCATTATTTCTCCTTTGTCACCTATTCTACACCTTTTCTCCCATTCCACCACTTTTTTGCCCCAAACTTGAGATGCACCCCTATTCCGGGTGATTCGTTTGTGAGACGGCATGGGCAACGGGTAGTAGGGGCGAGGCAGGGCCACCTGAACTTAGGTTAGCCCCTCGACTCCTTGGCCCTGCCTCGCCCCTACAAGGTCAACCGACCCTAGCCAATGCTGACTCGCTCCCCCTTATAATCCACTGTTTTGTAATCTAGAGGAGGCAATTCATCAACGGGGTGTTGACTTTCCGTTTGGCTGGCTTTGACCCGTTTGGTTTGCCACAAATCAACAAAAATCATCAAACCGAAGCCACCGGCATAGATCAAAAGGAAAGGCGCTGACCACCACTTGCCAATCAGCATGGCAGTTGCTGCCGTGACCAGAGCATAGAGCATCAAGGCGAATTCGCCCAACGAAACCCACTCGATGGATAGCCGATAGCTACTTTTTTGCCAGTGATCGGTGGCTGCTTCTACCCGAAACTTCGGTGTCCGCTCAAATTGGCCACCCTGGCTACGCAGACCTTGCCACACCGCAATACTATTTTTAAGACAGACGCCCATCCCCAAGAAGGTCAGCAGTGGTAAATAGGCCCAGTGTCGCCACCAGCGCTGCGGATACAAATCGTGTTGGGCAACCGCATAAAGCAAGGGGGGTCCAAACGAGGCCAGGCTAAGCGCGGTCAAGTGAGGGGCCGGATTAACGCCCAACAACATCAAGGGCAGCGTAATCAGTAACAACAATAACAACAGTGGATGAATGAGATAGCTGCCCAAATGACTAAGCGCGGCCAGGCGGGTGGCCAACGGCCACTCACTGCGCCAAACTCGCTTGCCCACCTTGCGCAAGGTTTGAATGCTGCCTTTGGCCCAACGAAATTGCTGGCGCTTGAAAGCAATCAGTTGAACAGGGATCTCTGCCGGTGCTTCGAGATCGTTCAAATAATAGGGTTGCCAACCAGCTAACTGGGCGCGATAGCTAAGGTCTAAATCTTCACACAAGGTATCCACTTGCCAGCCGCCGACCGCCTCGTCTTCGATACACGCGCGCCGCCACACCCCGGCCGAACCATTAAAACCAAACGGATACCCTGCCGCTTGTCGCCCGGCCTGTTCCACAATGAAATGACCATCCAACGCCAGCGCCTGACACCGGGTGAGCGGCGAATAATCCCGGTTTAGATGGCCCCAGCGCGCTTGTACGAAACCAAGTGAATGGCCGTTGCCGGCAATCAGATAGGGAATCGTGCGTTGGAGGAACTCAGTGGGGGGCACAAAATCGGCGTCAAAAATGGCAATGAATTCACCCGTCGCTAACGGCAACGCATGCGCCAGCGCTCCGGCTTTAAATCCGTGGCGATCTGGGCGCTGAACGGCGGCAATGTCAATGCCTTTAGCTTGCCAATCGCGAACACGCCGCTGGACGATAGCTACAGTTTCATCGGTCGAATCGTCCAACACTTGGATTTGTAGTTTATCGGCTGGATAGGTTAGCTTTGCGCACGCGTCAATCAAACGTTCGATCACGTAACGCTCATTATAAATTGGCAGTTGGACGGTAACCGTAGGCCAGACGGTCAGTGATGAAGCACTTGGCGCTGCCAGCTGCATGGATGGCCGTTGGGAATGATTGTTTTGCCGAAAAAAACGTTCGCCGAGTTGTTTCCAGGTGAGCCAAAATGCGTGGAAGCCATAAAGTGCTAAACCCAGTACACCGATGGTGTAAAGCACTTGGAGGAATAGTACAAGAATACTCCGCATGGAGATTTGCCTTCGAGTTCATAGCAGCCAAACCCAACACACACTTGTCCAAGGCCGTCATTTGCGCAGAGCCGTTGGTAGAAGAGTGTATCGCATTGCAAAAAAATCAGCCGACGACACTCGTCGGCTGGATTGGGTCTATTATAGCGGATAGTAATCCTCTTTCAAAATATTACGTTTGTATTTTAATTTTTCTGCAACGGAAATATTGGGGCTCGATATATCTCAGACGTTATATTTTGTTCATTTACCTTACAATTATCTTTGTAAATACATGATTTGGCGGATATCGATGATTGTACTTGGCTAGAGATATTAGCCTGTTTTGTGCTATAATAGCGGCATTGTACGATTAATAAGAGGCTTCGCCACGGAGATTTCTTCGGCAATCAGTGTTAGCTGATTAATTTGCCAATAATTTGACCATAAATAGATGAACTAACTGTGCTGGCAAGCGTAGATTCTAGCTGCGTGTGAATGTCTGACTAGAGTCAAGGGCGACCCTATGCGAAGGAAAATGTTGATTAGCTTATGGATTCACCTGAGCCCATTTAATAGGCATTGGCAAATGATTATAGTGAATTGAAGGCATTCATATGAATTCTCAAACGCTACCCTTTTATAGCCCTAGCAGTAACAGTGAGCCCGATATAAACCAAGGATTGGGCGTAGATAATGGCAATTTAAGACCGGCTGCTGAGCTGATTACCCTGACCGATAGTGCTTTATTGGACTTGTCGGACATGATCTCTGACCGAGAGCTTGCCATTCTAACTGAGTTAGTGGATGCGTTTCTATCAGAGGCGACGCGCCAAGTTCAGAAAATGCGCCTCGGCATCCGTGAAAATGACGTATCGATACTCTTTCTGCCAGCCCATAGTTTGAAATCAAGCAGTGCCACATTTGGTGCTATGCGTCTGGCTAGATTGAGCCAAATGCTAGAAGATGGGCTAAGTGGCCCGCGCGATAAGAATGTGTTGGGGCATTTTGTTGCGGAAATTGAGGCAGAATCAGTTGCGGTTTTTGCCGCCATGCGCCATGCTTTAACAGAATGGCGCCCATAACTATCTAGTGTGACGTACGCACAGAATCGAAAATTGATCGATAAATAAAGGGGTTAGCGAAGAAGCTGACCCCTTTATTATTTGTTTTTAACTGTTCAGGCCTAGTGATACGCAGGTAAACGGATCGACAGGTAAACAGAGAGTACGCCCGTGTATCCGTATATCCGTGTTTACCTGTTTACACAAGGCCTGAACAGTTACATTTGTTTTATTCTTCGTGCGCTTCGTGTTTGTGTTGCGCGATGACTGCTTCGGCCAGATAAACGGGCAGATGCTCAAAGTGATCAAACTCAATCGTGTAGACGCCGCGCCCTTGCGTCATGGAGCGTAGATCGGTGCCATAGCGCAGAATTTCGGCCAGAGGCGCCACGGCATGGATAATTGTACGCTTGCTTTTCTGTTCCATCCCCTGAACACGACCGCGCCGGGTGTTAAAGTCACCCATCACATCACCCATATATTCGTCGGGTACGGTCACATCCACCCGATAGATTGGCTCTAACAAAACGGGGTTGGCTTCCTGCATGGCTTGGCGAAAGACTTCACGGCCGGCGGTCTGAAAGGCAATATCCTTTGAATCCACTGGATGCTCTTTGCCATCGAAGACCACCGCTTTGACATCCACCACGGGGTAACCGGCGAGCACGCCTTGGTGCATCACTTGTTTGACGCCTTTCTCAATTGAGGGAATGTAAACGCCACTGATTGCCCCACCAAAGACTTCGCTCACATATTCAAATCCTTTGCCAGTTTCTAGCGGTTCCACACGCATATGTACTTCGGCAAATTGACCCGCGCCCCCCGACTGTTTTCTGTGCCGGTACTGGGCAGAGGCGATTTTCGTAATCGTTTCCTGATAGGGCACTTTAGGAACGGAAGTTTCCACCTTAACACCAAACTTGGTTTCCAGACGACGGACGGCGATGTCCACATGCGATTCACCCATGCCTTGCAATACAGTTTGGTGGGTGGCGGCAATCGTCTGGACTTGCAAAGTCGGATCTTCTTCCGCTAAACTATGAAGCGCTTGCCCGAGTTTGGCGCTATCGGCCTGGGTGGCGGGGGTTATCGCGACGGCATAAAGCGGGCGGGGATAAGTGGCCTGGGCAACCCGGATTGGCTGTTCGGCTGTGGTTAGCGTGTCGCCGGTTAAGAGGTCTTCGAGTTTCGTGACGACACCAATATCGCCGGCCACCAATTCGTTGCCATTCATCAACTCTTTCCCGCGCGGCGTCGCAAGGTTAGCCATGCGATAGTGGTGGTGGGTGCGCTCGTTGATCAGTTGTGCATCTTTTTGGACTGTGCCAGAAAAAATACGTACGTAGTTCATGCGTCCTACATACCGGTCGATCATCGTTTTGAAAACAGCCACAGCAACCGGCGCGCTGCCATCACTGGTCAACTCGATCGTTTGGTCGCCTTGCGTCGCTGGCATGGTGCGTTCGGTGGGGGCCGGCACATAACGCCCAAGCGCTTGCAGCAAGCGTTCCAGGCCAATATCGTGCAGTGCGCTGCCACAGTAGACCGGCGTGATCGCACCGGAGCGTACCCCTTCGTGTAAGGCATGGCGTACCTCTTCGGGGGTCAGCTCCTGTCCGTCCAAATATTTGACGATCAAGTCATCGTCGGTCTCGGCGGCGGATTCGGTCATCGCCATCCGGGCAGCTTCCACCTCGGCTAGCATGGCATCGGGAATGGTCGTTTCTTGGCCTTCTTTACCCAGATAGGCTTTCATCGTCACCAAGCTGATGACGCCGCGAAAGTGTTCGGCTTCTCCAATCGGGAGCTGCATCGGAATAATTTTTGACTGGCCAAGTGAGCCGCGCAAACTATCGATCACCCGCTGGAAGTTTGCATTCTCGCGCTCCATTTTATTGATAAAGATAATCCGAGGGCGTTTTTCTTCATTCAACTTATCCCAGGCCAACTCTGTGCCAACTTCAGCGCCGGCCACAGAATCCACGACAATCAGACCCGCTTCGGCTACGTGTAAGGCACTAATTTGTTCGCCTGAAAAATCCAGATAACCCGGTGTGTCAATTAGATTAAGTTTGAGGTTTTCAAACTCAATTGGAATGACCGAAAGATTGATCGACAATCCACGTCTTTGTTCTTCCAGGTCCCAATCGCCAACGGTTGTCCCATCCTCAACGCGCCCTAGGCGTGTTGTCACTCCAGTTTTGAAGAGCAAGGCTTCGGCTAACGTTGTTTTCCCCGATCCTCCGTGGCCGAGGACGGCCACATTGCGGATTTGAGCGGTGCTGAACTTTGCCATGATTCCTCCTTAAAACGGCGCATGCAAGATTACCAAGATCGCCCCTGCGCTGGCTAACAATGCCCATGTTAGGAAAGTAATGACCCACCCGCGCCCAAAGGGCTCCCGCTCCCGTTCGGCTGCGGTTCGACAAGCGCACCGCACGGGCCTGAGCGTTCGACTGAACTCACGCCGAAGTCTTGCCGAAGGCCCCGTCGCAGCCTGCTGGGCGGGAGCCGTCACGGGACAGCCGAAGTAACTCATTTTGTCCCTCATCAGTCCCCTCCCTTACTAGGGGAGGGTTAGGGTGGGGTACATATTTCGGCAATCGTCGATCACGCGCTACGGGCACAAGTAGCAGGCGAGCGACGGCGACCTATGGCTAGATCTAGGCGCATGCCCAATCTGATTGCCGAATTAAAGTGTAGCCTTCATAATGCTGTTAAAGAGCCGTGGCGCAGGGAGCGTTACGGATAAGTGTGGCGATCCGATTGTACTGAAAAAGCGGCGCAATGTCAATGAGCGCAAAAGCGGTGGACGTAGCCCAAAAAGGGCAGGCATACCTCCGCGCCCAGCGACCGCGATAGCATTTGACGTGCAATCTAATTTTGTAACCACAGGGCAATTTGGTATGATCTAAGCGAATTGTAAGTATTCATGGTGATCCTTGTTCCTCTTATGCCAATATAACCGCGAAAGTGACCCAATCTCAACCGCCATTTCTAGCCCTTCCTATAAACATCCAAGCGGGCGCTACTGACGCGCCCGGTGTGCGCCTGCTGCTCATTTGCCAGGCTGAGGGCATGCATAGTCGCTATGCCGAACTCAGCGTGGAAAACAGTGGCCTGACGGCGCGCGGCTGGGAGCAGACCAACGCCTTGGCTGCCTGGTTAGCCACCCACGAACGAGTGGATGTATTGGTGAGCGCCCCGCCCTTGCGCAGCCGATTGACCGCGCAACGGATCGGGCAAGCGCTCAGCCGTGCGGTGACCGTGCATCAGGATCTGCCCCATCATGTGCGGGTGATCACCGTTGCTCCAACGCCCACTGCTAACAATACCCAGACCTTTCCCCTGTTGAATGCTAGGGAACAGTTTGCTGGCGAACAAGAATATGCCGAGTTCAAGCAAAAACTGACCGCTGCCTTAGAACATATTTTGCAAGACCACTGGGGTAAAACGATTGCGATTGTGTTGGACGGCAACGCCATTGCCACAACCTTGCGCTGCTTGTTCGACAATCATGAACGCTCGGTGGCTGTGAACCATACCAGCATCTCGGAAATAAGCTTCCAGGTTGGTCAATGGTCTTTGATGTATGTCAATCGGCTGGAACATAACCCTTTGCCGCCTTTGCCGCTGCCGAAGAGTGTACCGGAACCCGCATTGGGCGCAGAATCAGCGGCCATTGAAGATGAATTAGCGCTTGTCACCAAAGTCTATAAGCGCACCGTTTCTGCCGATATTGATTTAACCGATCAAGGCCGTGACCAACGAATTCGCCATCTGTTAAAATTTGCGAATTTGCCGCAAGGGTTGCGGGTGTTGGATGTCGGGGCCGGCAATGGACGCCTGGCGTTGCTGCTGGCCGAAGAAGGTGCGCGCGAAGTGGTTGGCGTAGACATCAGCCCTGCGATGTTAGAAATTGCTGAATATTTGCGACTGAGTAGTATCTCTGCCGCTGCGCAACGGGTGAGCTATCGCCTGGCACCCGCGCAACGAATGCCTTTTCAAAATGAAGGCTACGATGCGATTATCTGCCGCTTGGTGCTCCACCATACACCCAAACCAGAATTGATTTTGCGTGAGTGTGTGCGTTTGCTGCGGACGACTGGCACGTTGATTATCGCCGATTTGCTCAGCGCCGATGATCCAGTGAAACGGGCTACCCAGAACACGATCGAAGCGCGCCGCAACCCCAGCCATGTGGCAGCGCGCAGCACAGACCAATATCGCAAATTGGTGACGGGGGCCGGCTTGACAATTGAGGCCGAGACCGTGGCTGTCTTTGAGCGTGAGTTGGAAGATTGGCTGTCCGACATGCAGTCGGACCCCAACAGCCGCACGGCGGTCCGCGAAATGATCGAAGCCGGCCTGGAGACCGACGCCACCGGCTTCAATGTGCGCCGTCAAGGCGGCAAGTTAGTCTTCGATCAGCGCATGTTCTATGTTAAGGCCGTCAAGCGGTGAAACGTGATAAGTGATAAGTGAGATACGACGATAGTAACTCACTCATCAGCTTGTTCCGTTATCATTGGAAGTTACGGATACGCGACAGTACAGTGATCGATGTAAAGCGGTCCTGTATAGTCAAGTGTAGCGCCATCATGTAGATCAATTCGGATACCTAGAGCATTAATTTGGGTGCTATCGAATCCAGTCTCTATATTGCCTCCCGCACCCACTGTTAAAGTAAGCGGAAGCCATTTGTTTACGTTCGATGGCAAAATATCAAAAGCATCACTAAATTGATTGTGAAAGGTATTGTCTTTGACGAAAAGTCGAATGTAAGCCTGACTGTTTGCTGTAGGTGCGAGTTCGGATGGTAAATAGACAAAACATGCCATTGTTTTTCCTGTTAAGTTGTAAGGACCTGGAGAACCAATTCCTTCTGGGATTGCATTGT
>JBBREZ010000248.1:0-10036 GCA_038225095.1 Caldilineales bacterium | reverse complement strand
GTGACCGATCACTGGGCCCGGCGCGCCGTTGGCATCTGCGTGGATAACGATCCAGCCGGGGCCGTTGACCAACGCACGGGCGACGACTACCTGGCCGTCCACCACATCTTGATCCGCCACAAGCACAGTCGGCGAATACTGTTGGGCATAGGCGCCAGGCGCTGCGGTAAAAATTAGAATAGAAACGAAAATAATACCAAAAATTCTGTTGAACTTTTGCATCTACACGCTCCTCCTACGAATCTTACTGAATAATAAAAAAGTGGGGTAGTCCTGTGGAAATTGGTGGCTAATCCAGGTGAAGGACAACAAACGGATAATTCTATAAAATTCAACTAGCTAGTATAGCGGCGTCAGATGAGTGATGCGGATGAAATGGCGGTTTGCAGCATCAGGTAACGCTTACAATATTGCGCAAATTGTATAACAGATCAAAATTTATCACAACCTGTATCCATAAATATAGATACACTAGGGAAACGGCGTCGCGATAACGAGACTAAATATATAGGGCCAAATTTGATCTAGGCATTGGACAGATGATGCCGGTTGCGACTGCTCAGCGCTAGCCATCGGCTTGCTCCGTGGAATCCTTATCAATAAACCATTTAAAAGTCGGACAATCGTAGGCACCCATTGGGTACGTCGTTTGTGTCATGTTTAATTGATTTGTCTATTATCACGATTCTTATGGCGAACCTTAAGTTGAGCCGCTTGGTGTAAGGCGTGTAGCAACGCACTTTCTACATCGAGCGACGCATGGGCAGCGCGGTCCGGATCGCTCACAGCGTTGCGTCGCAGCCAGACCAGAAATTCGATATTGCCGGCGGGTCCAGGCGCCGGCGAAACTGTCAAACCGGCGACGGTAAGACCAAGCTGCTCAGCCAAGACCATCACTTCTTCGATCACGCGTCGGTGCACAGCCTGATCGCGCACCACGCCACCTTTGCCAATTTGGGCTTTGCCAGCTTCAAACTGCGGTTTGATTAAGGCCACAAGCTGGGCTTGGGGCGTCAACAGGCGTAAAGTCGCTGGCAATACCAACGCCAAACTGATAAAGCTTGCATCGATTACCGCTAGCTCGGCCAAAACGCCATCCGGTAACTGTTCCAGATAACGAATATTGGTGCGTTCGATCACGACAACGCGTGCATCCGTACGCAGCTTCCAAGCCAGTTGCCCATAGCCAACATCAATCGCATAGACGCGCGCGACGTTGCGCTGGAGCAGACAATCCGTAAAACCACCCGTACTCGCGCCAACATCCACCGCAACCAAATTAGTGACATTAAGTTGAAATTCGTCTAAAGCAGCGGCTAATTTCAACCCGCCCCGACTGACATAGGGCAACGGATTGCGCACGCGTAGATTGGCCGCAAGCGGAACACTTTTGCCTGGCTTATCGTTCACTTCGTCGTTAACCAACACGTCCCCAGCCATGATCAGGCGACGCGCCTGTTCGCGGCTTTCGGCCAGGCCACGCTCGACCAATAACAGGTCCAGGCGTTGTTTTTTAGGATTGGGTTCGGGGACCAGCGGCGCGTTCAACATATCCATTCACGTGGAAAATTAACGAGGAAAAAAGTAATCTTACTGTAACAAAAAGATGTTGACAGAGGGCGTACATTACAGTACCATGCAACAGATAGAGTAGGTGAAATTTCAAGGCTCATCGATCATTTAATTCTAAAAGTTTAGCGCGGTTGTGCACCAGGCGCAAAGTGTTTGAACGTGCTTAGGAACCAGGATCCGTTGCACATTTTCAGCTGATACGTGAAAGGTTTTATGTCCTCAACTGCTGTGGCAACTTCAAATTTATGGCTTAACCTGCGTGGTTTATTTAAAACTATGCGACCACACCAGTGGACAAAGAACGTTATTATTTTGGCAGCACTGGTTTTTGACGGTAAATTGCTCCACCTGGCTTTGCTAGGCCACACGCTGCTGGTTGTGCTCTGTTTTTGCTTAGCATCCAGCAGTGTCTATTTGATGAATGACCTGGTCGATATCGAGAAAGATCGTTTGCACCCGCGTAAACGACTACGCCCGCTCCCCAGTGGGCAACTTGAGCCGAGACTGGCCAGCATTACGGCGATTGGCCTGGCCCTGGCCAGTCTCGGCTTGGCCACTTGGCTAAATCCATGGGTAGGCGCGATTACACTTGCCTATCTACTGCAAAATGTGGCCTACAGTTTTTATCTAAAAAATCTGGTGTTAATTGATGTAATGGTCTTGTCGCTCGGCTTTTTGTTGCGCGTCGTGGCTGGTGTTGTGATTGTCCATGTAGCAAACTTCAGCCCGTGGCTTTATGTTTGTGTCACGTTGTTGGCGCTCTTTCTGGGTTTTGGCAAGCGTCGCCACGAAATCTCGCTGCTAGAGGAAGGGGCCGCCAAACACAGATCTAGCTTGGAGCATTACAACGTAGCCCTGCTTGACCAGATCATCGGCATTGTGACCACCAGCACCTTTCTCGCCTACACATTTTACTGTTTCGAATCTAACACATCACTGGTGCCCGATGGCCGCATGTTGCTAACGGCGCCCTTTGTCTTCTACTTTATTGTACGCTACCTTTATCTTATTCACGTCAAAAAATTAGGCGGCGCACCGGACGAATTGCTGCTGCAAGATCGGCCGCTGCTGATTAATACAATCTTGTTTGCTGCTGCCGTGGTGCTCTTGATTTACAATCCCTGGTAGAATTGAGTAGAAGAGCAAGACGGGTTGAAGCAAGCGCTAACCCAATCTCGCTCTTTCCTACTCCTTATCTCCCTCGTTTATTCTTCCTGGACGAACGCCCCCCACTCACCTTCCATACCGTCGTCGGTGACGCCGTAGAAAATACGAACGCGGTCGCCTTCGCGCAGCGCCAGATCATAGCGTGTCTTACCGGCCCGCTTTTCTAGACCGACCAGACCGATATTGTCGCGCCAATCGATCTTGTCCGACAAAACCGGCCGATCTTCGTGTTGCTGAATCGCATAGTTCCAGAGCTTGCGCGCGCCGCGCCGCGTGACATTCTTGATAATATGACCATTGCGTAAATCGCGCACGCTATAAAAACGGTTGCCATTGCGTTCGCCGGTCTCAACAATTTCGACGCCGATCTGCGGTAAATAGAAAGCTTCATCGCGCTGGCCTAATTCATCTTCGCCAATCGGCTGAACAACGGGTGGCAATTCTGGCGCTTGAGCCTTGCCATTCACAGCGGCATCCTCCGGCGCATCTTCAACAGGACGCCCGCGCTCACGTCGATTATAACGATCGCGATTCTCGGATTTTGGTTTACCCTCGCCCGGTGCATTTTCATTTCTGTTCTGCGGCCGCTTGACGGGCAAGGCTGCCTCTAAAATCTCACGCACTAGCGCCACAATTTCGTCACGGACAGCTAGGCTCGTGTCCGATTCATCGCGCACGTAGAACTTGTTATCGTCCAGACAATAGGGTCGCTCTGGCCCTTTGGGTACACGCAAACGCAGCAATTGCATGTCTTCGCTTTGGATCGTATCAATTTTTATCTCTAGCGGCGGTGTCAAGCGCTCTTGCAGGCCGGCCAAAATTTCCTCTTCCACCTGTTTGGGGTTTTCCAGACCTTTGGCCTTGTCCTTGCGTTGCGTTGCGCCCGCCCCAACAAAAATCGTACCGCCAGCCGTATTGGCAAACGCACAAACGTCATACAAGATCGCCGCAAGCTTGCCCCCACGCTGATTGGCCGACTCATGGAAACTCTGCATGATGCTAGGACCTTCGGCGCGCGCCACCATCAAAGCATCAAACGGCTTGTCCTTCGGCCGCGCAGGGCGGGTGCGGTCAAACTGTGTGCTTTGCAACAGGGCTTTGAGCGCGTCAAAAGTGGGCGCATCTAGCGCCATTTCGGTCGCCCGTTCACCAACGCCTAGCCGCTTGACATTCTTCGCATCCATAGTCAAGCGGTGGGCGTCACTACCCTGGATGCTATGCATTCGGCGTGGATATTCGGTCTTGCTGCCATTAAAGAAGCGCGCTGAAGAATAGCGGTGCCCTTCCAAATCGGTGACTTCTAGTGCATCCAGATTTACATCTTGGGTATAGGCAATTTTGGTCTGGCCGCCAAAGGGGAAATTACGCATGGCCACGCCGTGCGTGCTATTGGCATGGGCAGCGATCACAAGGCCACCCGCTTCACGGATGATGCGATAGGCGCTCAAAACTTCTGTGCCAGCGCCGGTTTCCGTGCTGCCTACGTCGAGCTTATCAGCGGGCACTTTCAAAGTCAGCAATACATGTTCGAGGTGACGGAGCGAGGTTTCCGGCGGAAAAATTGCCAAAATGTGAAACCCGAAGGTGGCAGTAAACTCAAAGCCTGGCAACAACAAAACTTTCCCGGCCAATTCGCGCCACTCAGCCAACTGTGCCCGCTCGGTATTAGTTAGACGCCCATCCTTTTCCAAGCGTGTTAGCCATTCAACTTCCCGGCGCACTGTACCAATCCCGGCGACAGTGTTATGATCCGTAATCGCCGCAATATCTAGCTCTTTAGCAACTACCGTCCTCATCCACTCCAAAAATGTAATCTGAGGTTCTTCGTAATCGTGAGAGGCTGGTGTATGCAGATGCAAGTCTACTTTATACCACTTGCGCTGCGGTTTCGCCAGACTGGAAGGACTCCCAGCATTGGCTGGTTGGTTCGTCGTCGGGCTGATTGAGGGTGCAGGCTTGGCCTGCTGATTTGTATTCGATTTTCTTTTTCTAGTCACAAAAAATTATTTATCCTCCTGTGACTTACGATAATGATGCCGACGTACATCGTCAAGCAAGCATGAACTCAGGACCACTGGCGACAATTTTTCATCGTCTGCCGGTGATCATCTGAGCTAAAACACATGGTTAAATTATATACCTTACAGTGGTGTTGCTGGTAATTCAGGTAACCCTTTGGTGCGATTACGCTTCATCCGGTTACTGAGTGCGGTCGTAGGCTTGACAACCGGAGGTTTTACTTTCACGCTTTCCTCTGTCCAATCTAATGCCGCCGCCAGCACCTCGTCCACCGTGTCTACCAGGATAAATTTCATTTCTTTGCGTACGGTTTCTGGGATGTCGTCCAAATCGGCTTCGTTGCGTCTGGGCAAAATGATCGTTTTTACGCCAAAACGCGCTGCTGCCAACACCTTTTCTTTGATGCCGCCGATGGGCAGCACTTTGCCGCGCAAGGTAATTTCGCCCGTCATTGCCATATAAGGACGCACGGGTTTGCCCGTCAACAGGCTAGCCAGCGCCGTTGCCATTGTAATGCCAGCGCTTGGGCCATCCTTGGGGATCGCACCGGCGGGAATGTGCAGATGAATATCCGAAGTGTTGAAAAAATCGGGCTCAATGCCAAGCACGGCGGCACGGTTGCGCACATAGCTAAGCGCAGCCTGGGCGCTTTCCTTCATCACATCGCCCAATTGCCCAGTCAGAGTAAAGCCTTTGGCACCCGGCACTTTGGTGGCTTCAAAGAACATAATATCGCCGCCGGTCGCTGTCCACGCCAGACCAATTGCCACGCCCGGCATTTCGGTGCGTTCGACAATTTCTTCCGAGTACACCTCACGTTTGCCCAAGTAGACGACGACATCAGCGACATCGATGATCGTCTGTTCACCAGCGCCACCAGCCGCCACTTTGGCCGCCAATTTCCGGCAGATTTTGCCAATGCTACGCTCCAGGCTACGTACACCCGCCTCGCGCGTATACCCTTGGATAATCTCACGCAGTGCAGCCTCGGTGAACTTGACTTCCTCGACGCGCAGGCCGTTTTCCTTGATCTGGCGTGGGATCAAATAACCCTGAACGATCTTGATTTTTTCAGCGTCGGTGTAGCTGCTGAGTTCGATGATTTCCATCCGGTCGCGCAATGGCGGCGGGATTGTATCCAGCACATTGGCCGTCGTAATAAACATTACCTGGCTAAGATCGAAGGGTACATCCAGATAATGATCGCGGAATTCGCGATTCTGCTCTGGATCAAGCACTTCCAACAGCGCGCTGCTTGGATCACCCCGAAAATCACGGCCCAGTTTGTCCACTTCATCGAGCATAAAAACGGGATTCTTAGTTTCTGCGCGGCGCAAACTCTGGATAATGCGGCCGGGCATCGACCCGATATAAGTGCGCCGAAAGCCACGAATGTCCGCTTCGTCACGGATGCCACCCAGCGCCAGACGGACAAATTTGCGATCCATGGCGCGTGCAATGCTAATCCCAAGGCTGGTTTTGCCTACGCCGGGCGGGCCGACAAAACAAAGCACAACCCCTTCGCGCTCGCGCCGAATTTTGTCGCGCACATCTTCATTTTCTTCATCCCGTTCATCTTTGCGTTCGGCCCGCAGCTTGCGCACGGCGAGAAATTCCAAAATACGCGCTTTGATCTCCTCGAGGCCGTAATGATCCTCGTCCAAAACCGTGCGCGCATGAGGAATGTCCAAATTATCTGGCGTAATTTTTTGCCAGGGCAAACTGACCATTAAATCAAGATACGTCTTGATCACGCTATACTCAGCCGCTTGGATTGGCATCCGGCGCATCCGATCAAGTTCGCGGCGCGCCTCTTTTTCGGCTTCTTCAGCCATGCCAGCGCCGGTGATGCGCTCCTCCAATTCGCGAATATCGGTAGCCTGTTCGTCCTCATCGCCAAGTTCTTTCTGGATCGCCTTCATTTGTTCGCGCAGGAAGAACTCACGCTGCATTTTCTCCATCTCACCCTGGGCTTCGGACTGGATTTTACGGCCCAATTCGAGCACTTCCACTTCCTTCTTTAGCAGGGCAATCAGGCGCATCAACTTGTCGTGGACGCTGTCCATTTCCAACAGCTTTTGCGATTCGTCCGTTTTCAAACGCATACTGCCCGCGACCAGATAGGCAAGTTGGCTGGCATTTTCCACATTCAGCGCCATAACCGCCAATTCGTCTGGCATCTGGGGTTCAAGATCGATTAATTTGCGGAAGAGTTCTTGGACTGCGCGCATGAGCGCTTCCATTTCCAAGTTATCTTCCACTAGTTCTGGAATTACCTCTAGGCGGGCGCGTAAATACGGCTCTTCCTGGATAAATTCTAAAATCCGCACGCGCTCCATGCCTTGCACCAATAAACGAATGGTACCGTCGGGCGTTTTCAGCACGCGGTGAATTTGCGCTGCTGTGCCAATCATATGAATCTGATCGGGTTTAGGCTCCTCAACAGACTCATCTTTGCTGGTAACCAACGCGATGATACGGTTATTGGGCAAATTATCTTCTACTAGACGAATGCTGCGCTTCTGACCAATTGGCAAAGGCAGCCACATCATGGGATAGACCACCACACCGCGCAAAGGAAGCACGGGCAGATCATCAGAAATGATGGCATCTAATAATTGTGTACTCTCATCTGAATCTTGATCGCTAAACTCTTCAGACTCGAACAGTACTTCATCATCGTCCTCGTCGTCCCAGTCTTCCATATCTAAAGCTTTAAGTTCATTTTTCATAGTTTATGTTTTATGTACCAATCCCGTGTTTGTTACGCAGAGTCGAATTTTACTCTTTCTGCCTAAAATTGCCAACAAAATTGTCAGCACAACTGCTCCGTTGCAAAATGATAGAGCAAAGTCGATAAAATAGAACGCTTACCTCGCTCTTTGCTATACAAACACTCAGCAAGGTTGAAATCTAGTCATTAGAAACAAAGAGACTAGGGTTGCAGGAGCGGCAAAAGTCACTACCGTTCATTATACTCACAAGTTGGCTGAACGCTTGTAAGTAAAACCGCTGATTTATCATTAATTGAGGCCACGCCCACCGGCACAAAGCTAACTTATGCGGCAAAGGAATAAATCAATGATGAATTTACCATGACACCAGTTAATAGTAAGTAGCTGACTTCTCCATTAATCCCCTATGTTACGCCGATCGGTGGGAAGGGGCGTAGGGATACGGATTGGGCCTTACCCTATTTCCTAATCCCGTATCCTTACGCCCAGCGCTTGCCATCCTAAGCCTGCGTAACCTGAGTGTATGAATCTTTGTCATCACAACCGGGAATGCTTTATCGGCTCAAAAGTGATAATGATATAATCATTAGGCGAACGAGGAATGACGTAGGTCGTCCTGGGTCATCCAAATCGTTTCTCTTCTTTCAAATTGGGGCAACCTAAGGATTTATATCCTATGACAGTCACAGCCGACATGACAATTCGTGCCTTCAGCGATGCATTAGCCGCCAAAACATCAACGCCCGGCGGTGGTGGTGCGGCCGCCATCGTCGGCAGTCAGGCAGCAGCCCTGGTGAGTATGGTGATCAACTTCACGCTTGGTCACAAGAAATACGCCGACGTTGAGCAGACGATGCAAGCCTATTGGCAACAAAGTGAAGCCTTGCGCCACGAACTATTAACGTTAGCCGACCGCGATGGCGAAGCCTTTAGCGCCGTTGCCGCTTGTTATAGCCTGCCCCGCGCAACCGACGACGAGAAATCCGCCCGTACTGCGGCCCTGCAAGCAGCCCTACAGGGGGCAACCCAGGTACCTTTCGTCACGGCGGAAAAGTGTCTGGCCGTGCTTCAGTTGGTTGAACCGGTCGGGCGCCACGGCAATAGCAACGTGGTCAGCGACGCTGCGGTCGCGCTCTATCTGGCCGAGGCTGGCTTACGCAGCGCCTTAATCAACGTCAGTATCAATCTTACCTTGATCAAAGATCAAGCGTTCATCGCGGAATGGTCGGCCAAACGCGAGCGTTTGTTAGCCACCGCAGCTACTGCTTACGCGGCGGGCAAAGCCGCCTGTGCAACGACCTTGGGGGTGACGTTATGAGTGCGCAATGGCTGAGCGGCAGCACCCTGGCTAAGCAGATGAAGGAAACCCTAAAAACCGAGCTTGCCCTCTTCCGTCAGACGCATCACGTCACGCCGACGCTGGCCGTGATACGTGTGGGCCATGACGAGGCCAGTGCTGGCTATGCGCGGGCGATTGAGAAAAATTGTCAGAGTGTCGGTATAAATTTTCGCGCCGAAAGCATGAGCGACGACGTCAGCCAGCAGGCGGTAGAAACCCGGCTCCAAACGCTCAACAAGGATACTGCTGTCCACGGAATTATGCTCCTCGAACCGTTGCCCAGCCAGATCAATGCGAATGCGCTCGTCCTTTTGCTCAATCCAAGCAAAGATGTCGATGGCGTGCATCCGCTGAATGCCGGTCGCCTGGCTGCGCAACGGCCGCCTTATTTTGTGCCAGCAACGCCCGCTGGCGGATTACGTTTGTTGGAAAGTACGAACATCGACCTAGTGGGCAAACAGGCTGTAATTGTCGGGCGCAGTGATATTGTAGGCAAACCGATGGCCATGTTGTTGTTGCATCGCCACTGCACGGTGACAATTGCGCACAGTCGCACGCAAGATTTGCCCGCACTTTGTCACAGCGCAGATATTTTATGTGTCGCCGTTGGACGGCCAGCCATGGTGCGCGGCAATTGGGTGAAATCGGGCGCGGTGGTCATCGATTTTGGCACGACATATACGGTGGATGGGCTGAAAGGCGATTGTGATCAGGAAAGCGTAGCCGCTGTCGCTGGCTGGCTGACGCCCGTGCCCGGCGGGACAGGGCCGATGACGAATGTGATGTTGTTGAGCAATATTTTACAGGCGGCGAAATTGGCACTCGTGACATAAGATAAGGAGAATAATATTATGTCTGTTGCAGAATTAGCACTCGTGATTCGGTCACTTCCTCACTTACAAAAGCTCCAGCTTTTACAGTTGTTGGTCAGTGAGATTTGTCAAGAAGAGAGCCTTGTTCCGCTTGAGCCAACGCTTACTTATCCAATGTGGACGCCGTATAACATCCCAGACGAAACAGTGATGAAATTAGCGACGCTCTTATAGACAAACCACTAAGCTGCTCATATTCCGTAGGCACCCAGGGGGTTCCCGTGCTTGCTGCGCCTGCTGTCCACATAGGAAGGCGCAGCAAGCAGCGCCCCTACAGAGTGCCTACGGTTGGTTTTATATGATTTTTATTTGTTTTGTCTATTAAACCAAAG
>JBBREZ010000247.1:0-10061 GCA_038225095.1 Caldilineales bacterium | reverse complement strand
AGGGAAACAGGCAGCATGCTAATTCTCATCTGCCTGTTTCCCTGTCTACTTGTCTACCTTTTTACGATCCTGAATAAAACACACCAGGAGGGAAACTATGCCAGTTATCACAGTATCGCGATTGACGGGAAGTGGCGGAGCGTCCATCGGCCAGTTGCTGGCCGAACGCTTGGGCGCCAGTTATCTCAACACACAAATTGTTCGTGAGGTCGCCCATCGGTTAGGTATCTCCGAGGCGACGGCCGCCGAGTACAATGAGCGATCCGAGGCTTTTATCGAGCGGTTGGCGCGTGTACTGTCGGTGGCTAATCCTGGCTATGGGACGATCAACAGTCCAACGGCGGCGGTTCCCTTTGAGTCTACCACCGAGGCTTTTGTGACGGTGACGCGCCAACTTGTGCTAGAAGCTGCGCAGACTGGCAATGCCGTCATCTTTGGGCACGGCGCCCAGTTTATTCTGGCAAAACAACCGGGCGTATTACACGTCCGCTTCTTTGCGCCTTTCCCAGCGCGTGTGGACCGGGTCATGAAGCGCACAAGCATGCGTCGCGCCGAGGCCGAGCGTTGGGTGCGTGAGGAAGACCAACGCCGAGCGAACCACATCCGCCAGTTTTACCAGGCGGATTGGAACGCCCCAGATCCTTTCCACTTGCTGCTGAACACTGAGCGCTGGGATGCAGAGACTTGTATCCGCTTAGTCCAGGCTGCCATCGCCGAACTTGAGCAGCCAGTATAGACTTGCCGCGGGTGCTCACAATAGACAGGATGGTCACCTACCTATGAAAATAAAGCAACAACAGGCCTGATCATTATTTAAGCCCTTGAGCTGAAGCCCCAGTCTCAAAAAAATTACCATTGATCAACTACATTTGGTAAACGAATTGTAAGCAACTCAATTATCTTATGTGATGATTACTTATCTCATATCTGCTATAATAGCAATGTTTAATGTGCTTTCCGCTGCTGGTAAATTCTTCGCGCAAACCCGTTGTATCTTGCCTAAGTTTACAAATGATTATTTCAATCTAACATAAAGATTACAGAAGAAAGGAGCTAGTTAAAGTTAATTCGAGCTGAGGATCAGCTTTATCTACCCTACTCAGCCTAGCGCAGGCGCAACCCTTCAAGCTATACCAGTAAGCAAGTTAATCACCATCGATTACAAGGACGATAAAGGAAATTATCATGAAGCAAACTCAAAAGTTGCTCTCCATTTTTATGATCATGGGGCTGCTCCTGTCTTCCCTAGCGCAAGGTATTGTTGCCCAAGACGCTTCCGAAGGGACTCCAGCCCCACAGCCAGAACATGTTTTCATGCCTTATGTCAGCAACGCGGAAGCGAACAAGGCCCAGGCCGAAGACGACATCGACAACAGCGGTGTATTGACCGCAACCGAAGGCTCGATCTCGCCCCTTTCTTCAGAAAGCACGGACAAAGCCACGATCGCAGCGGCTAATGCACCGGGCGCTGGCAACTTGCATCCGATCAGCCTAATCATCACCTTTGATAGCTCTGTCAATGTGGAAAAATTAGAGGCAGTGCCAAACGGGAAAATTGTCCATCGCTACACGCATGTCTTCAACGGCATCTCGGCCATCACGCCCAGCGATAATGTAGCCGCGCTTGCCGGCATGAGCGGCGTCACCGGCGTCTATTTGGACAAGTTGCAGCACCTCGACACGGATGCTTCACCCACCTTCCTTGGCGCGCCGACAATTTGGAAAGCATTGGGCGGCCAGAAAAGTGCGGGGGAAGGCGTGCTCGTCGGCGTGCTCGACACGGGCATCTGGCCCGAGCATCCCTCTTTCGCCGATCCAGATCCTGCGGGCAAACCCTATGCGGCGCCAGCCCATCGACCAGCTACCTGTAACTTTGGCAGCGCGGTCACAGGGGATGCAGCGTTCACCTGTAACAACAAGCTGATCGGCGCCTATCGCTTCTTGGCAACCTATGAAGCAGTCAATGGCCTCTTGCCTAATGAATTCAAATCGGCCCGCGATGATGATGGCCACGGCACTCACACGACTTCGACGGCAGCTGGCAATGGGGGCGTACGTGCCTCCATCTTTGGCGTTGACCGCGGCATTATTTCCGGTATCGCGCCGCGGGCTCAGGTTATTGCCTATAAGGTATGCGGCGCGGCAGGGTGCTTCCAGAGCGATTCCGTGGCAGCGATCGATCAGGCCATTGTGGATGGCGTCAACGTGCTCAACTTCTCAATCAGCGGTGGCGCCAACCCTTATGCGGATGCGGTTGAGCTTGCCTTCTTGAACGCTTATGATCACGGGATCTTTGTCGCCGCTTCAGCGGGCAACAGTGGGCCAGGGCCTGATACAACCGACCACCGTGGCCCTTGGGTGACGACGGTGGCGGCGAGCACCAGCAATCGGGCGTTCGTCAGTACAGTCAACCTCAGTGCCAGCAACGGCGATATGTTAAAACTGAAAGGCGCTTCGATCATGGGCGGTATTAGCACCCCTACCCCTGTGGTCATCTCACCCGATCCGGCCTGTAATCCTCAACCGTCCGGCACATTCCACGGCGAGATTGTGATCTGCACGCGCGGTGGGATTGGTCGTGTGGCCAAAGGTTTTAATGTTTTGCAGGCGGGCGGGCGCGGCATGCTCTTGCGCAACCTGATCATGCAAGATACAGAGACGGATAACCATTTCCTACCGGTCGTTCACCTCGATGCACCGGATGGTGACAAGTTAATTGGCTTTATGAATACCCACACTGGCGTCACGGCAACCTTTACGCCTGGGGTTAAAGCGGATGCGCAGGGTGATATTATGGCGGGCTTTAGCTCACGGGGTGGCCCTGGCCAAACGCTAGGCATTAGCAAACCAGACGTAACCGCGCCCGGCGTACAGATCTTGGCAGGCGCTTCACCGCTGCATGTGGACCAAGCAGCCGGCCCCAATGGTCAGCTCTTCCAGGCCATTGCGGGTACCTCCATGTCCAGCCCCCATGTGGCGGGCGCCGGTGCGCTGATCAAAGCGCTCCACCCCACCTGGACGCCCGGCCAGATCAAGTCGGCGTTGATGACCACGGCCAAGACCAAAAATGTGGTTAAGGAAGATGGAAAAACCGCGGCGACTTCGTTTGACTACGGCTCCGGGCGCATCGACCTGAACGCCGCCGGCAACCCTTTGATTACCTTTGACGTGAGCGCCGCCGAGTATGGATCGCTCAAAGCCGCGCTTTGGAACGCCAACTATCCTAGCTTCTACCATCCAGGGCTGCCCGGCGCCATCACTGTGCAACGGACGGCCAAGGATGTGTCGGGTAAGAAGCGCGAATGGGACCTCAAAACTAAAACCGACAAGGATGATTGGCAGATCATTGTCCCTGAACATTTCGACGTGCCAGCCAATGGGCAGACGACCTTCAACATCACAATCGACGCGCGTAATGTGCCGATTGGGCAGGTGCGCCAGGGTGTGATCGTGATGACCCATGACAATACCACCCTGCATATTCCGGTCACCTTTGTGCGCGGCCAGGCAGTGGTGGCGCTTAGCAAAAGTTGCACCCCGGCCAACTTCAAGGCTAAGACCGGATCCACCACCTGCACGATTACGATGCAGAATACCAGTTTCAGCAATGCTAATGTCAACCTGGTAGATAAATTACCAGATAGCCTGAAAGTTGTGCCAGGCACATTGACGGGTGGAACCCAGTTGAATAGCAAGACGGTCGGCTTCCAAGGCGTACTGGCCGGAGCCAGCCCGGCCCAAGTCAGTGTGGCGACGCACACGCCAGACGCTTCGCCAGTTGGCGGCTATCTCCCCTTGTCAACCTTCGGCATTGCCCCGATTGCCGGCGTTGGTGATGAAAGCATTACCAACTTTAACGTCCCTTCCTTCATGTATGCGGGTGAAGTCTGGACACGCGTTGGCATCGTTTCCAACGGCTATGTCGTTGTTGGTGGCGGCACAAATGCGGATGTCCAATTCGCCAATACCAATTTGCCAGATGCAAACCCGCCCAACAATATCCTGGCCCCCTTCTGGACCGATCTGAACCCACCAGCCGGTGGGACGGTCAGAGTTGGCACGCTAACCGACGGCGTCAATAGCTGGCTTGTCATTGACTGGGAAGGAGTGGTCAACTACAGCGACAATCAGCCGAATAGTTTCGAGATCTGGATTGGCGTCAATGGCACCGAAGACATCAACTTCACCTATGATGCCGTTACGGGTGGCGATGGTGGTTCCTTGACCGTTGGGGCCGAAAATAAATTCGGTAACTCTGGCGGCGCCGTCTACTTCAATGGCACGGGCACAGCCCCAACGAAGGGTGGTTACAGCGTAGGTGTCACCTCAACACCAGGCACGCCGGGTGCAATTCAAACGGTCACCTTCCAGCTAAAATCCTCGGACAAGGGTAAATGGCAGAACTGTGCGGAGCTGACCAGTGATATTTTCCAGGGCACTGCGATCGCTTGCACCAGTGGCAAGGTGAAATAGCAGAGGTTACGTAGACCGTAGGGGCGAGGCATGCCACGCCCCTACATTGGTTTAAGAGAGGTAACAAATAAAAGGCGAACCAATTGATTGGTTCGCCTTTTATTTGTTGCACCAACTATCATTGCTTACTCACATAAAAACGGCGGGCGGCGCTCACCGCTGTGATAGCGGTATTGCTTGCCAGCGACAGCGAGCACAATGCGCATGCCATCTTGTTGCACCTGCGGATAAACCATGCCCGGTCGCGGACAGCCCAAGCCACCATCGGGCCAGACCACGGCCTCTGCGCTGATGACGGTAATTTCCTCTATTCCTACATCAAGCCGGCGCGCCAGGTCTTTGCTGGCTTGGACAACCAGTGGATTGGCAGAAGGCATTTGAATGTTCACCGTGTTCTCCTGAGTAATCTGCGCTGATGGCGCCAATTCAAGCGTCTTAACCGAGCGGGTCGGCATTGGTGTTTCCTGGTGGGTAGCCGATGAGGGTATAGGCCGCACCGGATTACACCCCGCAGTGTACAACATCACCAGCGCGCTGAACCACCACAAAATCTCTCTACGCATAAGCGAGCACTCCGTCATTCATCATATAGCCTATAAGCGGGACAATAATAAGTTAATCCTATCAACTAGAGACGCATTTACACCTGGAAAAGTTTCATACTCGATTTAGCTCATGTCTATAATACGCATAATCGCGGCTAAATCGGGCGCGTAGATGTCGCCTGACCGGGCGATCCTACGTCCCAAACGGCGTGTAGCGATCAGTACACTCGTCACCAGGATACGCCGCATAACATCCGGCGGGAGGACAGTCATCCTGGCATAACCTTCCAGTAGATCTGGCAAGAGTGCAGGATTCTCGATTTGAAAGTGGCCAAGGTCGTAGTATTGGTTGGCGCCGCGGATTTCACCAAAATCAATTATACCAGTGTAGTGGCCGTTATGCTGGTAGATATGCGTGACATCGAAGTCGCCATGCGCTAACACAGACGGTTCTTCACCAAATAATTCCACCGCTTCAGCCAGCATCAAACGGATCGTCGCGACGGCACGCGGCGCCAGCACACGCCGCTGCCCGAGTACAGCGAGTGGTTCGGCAAAGTGCTGTTGAAGCCATTCGGCATAGGTGGTGTATTCGGCTTGCAACTCATCGACCCGCGACTTATCGTGTTGTATCCAACCAAAACCGTTTACTTTGACGGTATTGATGCGCGCCAGTTCGCGCCCAGCATGCCGGATGATGGGGTGCACATCATCGGCATGCGAGCCGTAGCCAATCGCCTGACCAGGAATTTCCGTCGTGATCATCACGGATCGTTGTAGCGTTGGATGAAGATGCTCAAAATAGACCACTTCTGGCACACACAACCCGTGCGCCCGCAGCATGGTATGAACATAGACTTCCGGCGCAAAGCTTGCATCTAGCTCAGGTAAGATGCGCAAATAGAACACACTACTTGACCGGTGGATCCGATATACCTCAGTTGATTGGCCTTCGCGCACACGTTCGATGGTTAAGTGCTCAGGTGTTGCAAAGACTGACTTGACTAAGTCAGTGATGATCGCCTCGGTTTCAGAAGATTGTAGCAAATCATTCTCCAGAGATTTTGTCATCGAGTTGCGCATAGATCGAATAGCTTGATAGGTAGAGATAAGTTCGTCATACAAGTCTTCTCCTTTTGTCTGCTGGCAGTGAGCATACATTGCTCATTCAAATCCCATTTTTGGTATGTCAGTTTTGTCCACCACTCAAAACAGCTCCCTCAATATTATGCAAAATGCCATGACGCTGTCGATTTTAGCCATACTCATTCGTCGTATAGTGTAAGCCAAAAATTGACCACGCATCATTCAATCACAAGGAGAAAGCGATGTCTACTCAGCAGAATGCAGCCGTATCATTACTCCGCAAACAGATTCAGAACGCCCACCAGCTTTTGCAAGGTATGATGCAAAGCGTCAGCGCCGATATGGCGCACTGGACGCCCGCTGGCTCAGCCAATCCAATCGACGCCAACTATGCCCATGTGATCTTGGGCGAAGATGGTCTCGTCAATGGCCTATTGAAGGGCAGTGCGCCATTCTTTGCCACCACCTGGGCGGGCAAGACAGGTATTAATGAGATGCCACCGGGACCTGATCCTAAGCACCCAGGCTTTCCGAATTGGTCAGCATGGGCGCGCAGTGTTCACATCGACCTACCAATTTTGCACACCTATGCACAAGCGGTCTTTGCCGCCACCGATGAATATTTAGCTTCTTTGAATGACGCGGATTTACAAGGCAAAGCGGACCTCTCAGCGTTTGGTTTCGGTGAAGCCAGCGTGCTCGATGCCTTAAACGGTGGCGTTCTGAGCAATACCTACACGCACGCGGGAGAAATTGCCTGTTTGAAAGGTTTGCAAGGCATGCAAGGCTATTTGTTCTAGGTTCGGCTGATATTGCAACTAAGTGCATTGCACTGGGCGCCGCCAGTTCTGGATACGAATCATCGACAGCCCAGTGCGCTGCACTTACCCACACCAATCGAATAGTATGTTGTCACCCGCCCACCGGCAACTGTAACGTAATGCACGTTGATTTTTCCGGCGTGCTTGTGACATCGAGCGTACCACCGACTACGGCCAACATTGTGCTGTGCAAGGCCAAACCTTGGCGGCTGCCTTGTGGGTCATCTGCGCGCATTTGCAGACCAATCCCGTCGTCTTCAATCTGCAGGCAAAGGCCGTCTTTGTCCTGCAGCACAAGCCGCAAATGCAACGGTCGTCCGCCGTCTGCGCCGCGACCATAACGGGCCGCATTGCGAATGGCTTCGCGGGCGGCATAGAAAAGCACTTCCAACGTGAGCGGCGGCAACGCCTGTAAACGCTGCTCACCACTGGGTTCAATTTGCCAGGTGACATGCTCAAACGCTTCCGGCAACTCATCGGCCAGCAACTGGCGCAACGCACCGATTAAATCGAGGCCGGCCAGGGCGGGGGCGGAACGGGCCGGCATCTCGCGCAACAAATCAGCCAGTTGCTGGTGGACGGCGATCAACAAACTCGTCACTTCGGGAATGGCCGCCGGCGTGGGGTTGCTCAATGTCAACAGCGCCGTATGCACCTGAGGCAAAATATCGTCATGCAAGACGCGCCGGGTGCGCCGGTCCAAAAGCTGGCTTTCGGTCAACCGCTGTCGTTGCAACGCCATCAAACTGCGCGCAATTTCGGCGCTGGCACGGGTGTCGATCAGCCGTTCGCCACTGGCACGGGCAATTTCGATCTCTTCCTGCGTATAAAGTCCGTTATCACGTTTAGGCCCCAGCAAAAAGAGGCCGATCAAACCGCGCTCACTCCAAAGCGGCACAGCCCAGAGCAGGCCATCACTTTGCGCTGGCGCCAACGGCAGGCAGACGGTGTCTGGTGTGCGTAACGCAGGCAGCAGGCTTGGCAACCAAGGAAAATATACGGCGGTCTGCTGGGGATAGGCGAGGGGCGGCCCAACAAGCGGCGCCAATGGCCCTAACGCCAGCAGATAGGCCAGGCGCACACCCAAGACATCTTTACAGAGTGCATAAAAAGGGCCGACAACGTCGATTTCTGACGGTGCTGGCAGCCAGGTGGCCCGCTCATGCAGTTCTCTATCCGCGCTGATTTCATTGGTGGGTATGTGGAGCAATTGTTCATACAAGTGCTGGCTATTTAGAAATGGGCGCAGTTGCCGAATATATTCTTCGCGCCGAGCGTAGGCGCGCCAGCTTAACAGTGCGTAAAACAAGGTCATCAACAGGGTCGCCAGCAGCAAGCTGTAGATTGGGCGCAGGTGGAGAGCAAAACTCAAGCCGACGACAAGCCCAAAACCCCAAGCCAGAATGACGGCATTCCACCAATTTCGTTTCAATTCGCCACGTGGGAGCGTTTTGCCCGTAAAGATCTCATAGGCAACAATCGCCTGCCCGATCATGTACACCGCCAGCGCGATTAACAGACTGATCAGCAAATCGAGCCAGGCAATCGCTGTGGTCATGATCAGCGTCTGACTCGTTGCCGCGTCGGTTGAGACGTTGCGCATGAGCAGATCCGCAACCGTGTTCTGTTGCGCCGTGTGCATCACCCAACCAATCAAACCGCCGACCAACAGGCTGACCAACAAGAGCAAGCTGGCACCAGCGATCAGCCAAGGCCGAGCGCGTTGCCGAGCCTGGTCGCCCATCATCCGGTCGGAGGGGATAGGATGGCGCAAGGCGTCCAGCGAAAGCCCGATACAGAGGATCGTATAAACGGGGAAAATCAATAATAAGACGGGCAAATCCGCAATTTGAATGGGCGTGGCGAGTTGAAGATGGGCAGCTTGGGTAAAGGTGGGCAAGGGGCTGGTAAAGAGTAACAAAATTACCAACGCAGCAAACAGTAAAAACGCGCCGATCAACCCGCTCAGGTGGCGCTTGCGCAACGCGTTAGCGCCCAGGTGAAAGGGCCAACGATCAGCGAGAAATCCTGTATACCAAAGAATCAACAAATACCAGGTGAAGGGCAACGCAATTAACGGCATCCAACCGATGCGCCACCAGAGTTCAAGGCCGCGGCTGACAAAATCGGGCCCCAAACCAAGAATGGCGGTATGGCAGACAAAAAAGAGACCGCCAGATAGAATGCCGCCGCCCACCAGCCAAACGCCCCACCGCCGCCGTTCCGCATTGAGCAGCACGATCAAGCCCAGCCAGGTGATCAAGATCACATTGGCGAGCGAAATTGTTAATAAAGCCCAGTCGATCCAGAAGTTATCAGTCATAAGCATTGACGGTTGACGATTTATGATCGCACAGTGGGCGCAAAGCGCCATTGGCGAAGCAACTTCGTCAATCAGAACTCCATTCCACCCATTCGCCGCGCTCATCCTGCACCTTGGCGATGCCGTCTTCGTCCCACTGAATCAACTGGCTGGCCTGGAGGATGATGACGGCACGGGTGCGGGCCACTTTTTCATCAACGGTCGTTGCATCCAAACCCCAGGCGGCATAAATTTGGCCGTTGGTGCGACTGATTGTCCGTTTGTCCTGAAAGCCCAGGCGCTCGGCGATCTGTTCATTGGTTAAGCCGTGCGCCAGCAGGCGCGCCACTGCCAGTTCATTCGGTTCGAGCAGGTCGAGCGGTGAATGCTCATCTTTGTGACGCACCGCTTGCACACGTGATTCAACGTCGGGATCGATGAAACTGCGGCCATTCACGGCGTCCTTCAACAACGGCACGATCATCTGCGGCAACAGGTAATTGGATTTTCGCACATATGCATAATGGCTAAGAATGCCCGAACGCCGAAAGTCACGATAGTAGGCATCATCATCTTGGATCGAATAGAAAACAACCGGCAACCGTGGGTGTTCGCGCCGGATGGCGATGGCGGCTTGAATGCCATTGAGTGCACCGGCCAGTTGCACATCCATCAGAATCACAGTTGGCGGCGTCGCGCGGCAGTAGGCTAACGCGGTTTCGCCGCTGTCGCAATCATGGCAAATCGTGACTTTGCCAGTGGCGGCCAGCCCGATTTTCAAAGCGGTGCGTAATTTGGAGTTGTCTTCAACGAGCAGAACGTTTAGTAGCATAC
>JBBREZ010000246.1:0-10165 GCA_038225095.1 Caldilineales bacterium | reverse complement strand
AAGTTGTGCACACAGTCCGCAAACATATCCTAGAAATTCTAAAAGAAAGGAACGGCGCTACGGTTGCTGAACTGGCTGACACGCTAGCGATGGCGCCGGTTTCGGTGCGCCATCATTTGGATATTTTGCAGGGTGATAATTTAATTCTGGTCGAGCGGATTGAGCGCAAAGGCAATGTGGGGCGTCCGCAATTGATCTATGCCCTAACCGAGGGCGCCACCAGTTATTTTCCCAATAATTTTGCAGCGCTGGCTGGCAATTTAGTGCGCCAACTCAAGCAGATCTTGCCGCAAGAGCAAGTGGAATGTGCGTTTCGTTCCTTGGCGCATGAACTGGCGGGAGAATTAGGCAGCGCAGACATGGCTGAGGCATCGTTTGAGACGCGGTTAGAACGCGTTACTGCGTTTTTGAATGAACGCGGCTATTTGGCTCACTGGGAGCGTGCGGGCGACGGTCCCGACGCTGGTTATCTGTTACACAAATGCAATTGCCCTTATGCTGGTGTAGCCGGCCAGCATGCCGAGCTTTGTCTGATGGATCAGACGTTGATGGACGATTTACTGGGTAAACCGTGCAACCGTACCGCATCGATTCTGGTGAATCATCGATGTTGTACCTATCAAATTGGCTATGTAGAGCCCGCAGAAATCAGGCTGGTCGGTTAAAGGTGAGCCGTGCTAAATAACATTAATTTAGAGCATACAAATTTAGGTTCGGTTCGCATTGATCCTTTTCCAACGGCTTATGCGATTGAGCCGATGAGCGACAGCTATGGACGGCGCATTAACTATTTACGGATCAGCTTGACCGATGCGTGTAATTTGCGCTGCGTCTATTGCATGCCCGAGGATATGAACTTTCGCCCGCGTCACGAACTGATGAGTGATGAAGAGATCATTTTTCTGGTCAAGGTCGGCGCTAGTCTGGGCGTGAACAAGATTCGCTTGACCGGCGGTGAACCGACGATTCGGCCGACCTTGGTCAAGATTGTGCATGAAATTGCCAGCACGCCGGGCATCAAAGATCTGGCGATGACGACGAATGGCTTACTTTTGCCCAAATTGGCCAAGCCGCTGGCCGCCGCTGGGTTGAAGCGGGTTAATATTAGCATTGACACGCTGGATGCCGAGAAATTTCACCGGATTACCCGCTGGGGCCACATTGATGAGCTCTGGCGCGGGATTCGGGCGGCGGAAGAAGCTGGGTTGACGCCGGTCAAATTGAATGCGGTCGTCGTGCGTAACTTTAATGATGGCGATGATATGATTGACCTAGCGCGGCTCACTTTGGAGAACGACTGGGACGTACGTTTTATCGAAATGATGCCTTTTGGTGAGATTACGGACTTTCAGCAGACCAATGTGGTGACGTACAAGGAGATGCGCAACCGGATCGAAAGTGCGTTTGGTCCATTGGAAGAAGCCAGCTACGATTTTGTCGACCCGAGCCGTCCCTTTAGGATTCCAGGCGCAATGGGCACGATTGGCTTTATCAGCAGTGTGACCGAGCCTTTCTGTCAGGGCTGCGGGCGTGTCCGTTTGACGGCCGATGGCAAGTTGCGACTCTGTCTGTTGCGCGACGACGAGGTAGATTTGTTAACACCGCTGCGCGCTGGCGCCAACTTTGAAGAGCTACGCAACCTGATGCGCGAAGGGGCTTTTCATAAACCGTGGGGGCACGACCTTGCGCACGGTCTCGTCGCTGAGAAGCGTTCTATGAATCAGATTGGTGGATGAGTGATAAAGCGTAGCTGGTAATTGGCAAGTGAAAGTTGATAAGATTCACTTGCCAATTACCAGCTACGCTTTACTGCTCCTTGTCTATAAAATTAATTTTCAACTTTTAAGGAGACTTACATGATTACAGTAACAACTAATGCCGCCGAGAAGTTAGGTGGTATTATGGCCCAGAAGGGCATGCAAACTAGCCATGCCTTGCGCGTTTTTGTCAAGGGTGGCGGTTGCGGCGGCATGCAATACGGCATGACCTTTGACACACCCCGTGAAGACGATGAAGTGTACGAAGAAGCAGGTCTGCGCGTGATTGTCGATCCCACCAGCCTCTCCTACATGGAAGGCGCCAACATTGACTATGTTGACAACTTGATGGGTGGCGGTTTCCACATCGATAATCCCCAGGCGGTAAGTTCCTGCGGTTGCGGCAGCAGTTTCCGCACGGCGCAGAGCGGAGCGGGTCAAGAACAAAGCTGTGGGCATCACTAAATCGTTACTGCATTGTTAACGATGGGCGAGGAGAGACCCTATTTCTCCTCGCCTTGTTTTGTTGGTTACGTGTTTAGGGTAAGCGCCGAGAGGAAAAAATGGCTGTCGATACCTTGCTTGCCGCAGCGATCACTGAACCGCTGGTCACTGCGGCGCGTGAGTCATTAGGTGCTGCAACATCGGATAGTGTACCGGATTGGGTTGTTAATTTGATTGAAAACCGCATCGAAGTCTATACAAATCCTGCCGGCGAAGCACAGAAAGCCAATTACCAAACCCATCAGACCTACGGATTGACCGATGAAATCCCCGTGAGCATTCATGGAGTTGAAATCGGTCGTCTTGCCGTGCGAGAATTATTGCCATGAGCAACCGTTATTTTACATTAGCTGAGGCTCGCGCTGCGTTGCCTAAGGTTAAACAATTGATGCAGATGGTGCAAGCGGCTCGCCAAGAGATTTTACGCCTGCGCCCAGAGGTGTGGCCCATGCTGCGCAAGGCCTCCATGAACGGTGGCAGCCGCGAAGCTGGGGAACTGCTGGTGCATTTTCAGCGTTTGGAGAATGGCGTCAAAGGCATTATGAAGATGGGCATTATCGTCAAAGATGTGGACGAAGGCATCATTGACTTTCTGGGCAAGCGCAATCAGCAAGATGTATACCTTTGTTGGCAGCACGGCGAAGCTGACATTCGCTTCTGGCATGACCTGAACGATGGTTTTGCTGGACGCCGCCCTATCGATTCGCAAATAAGTTGAAGGAAAAAAGTATGACTGTGGTATCCTCAACCATCGAAGCCTCTTTAGAGCAACGGATTCAAAAAGTGCTGGATGGCTACCGTCCGATTTTGTATCAAGATGGCGGCGATGTACAGTTGATCAAGTTGGATGAAAAAGGCGTTGCGCATGTGAAGATGTTTGGCGCCTGTATTGACTGCCCAATTAGTATTTTAACCATGAAATTGGGGATCCAGCGCTTGCTGAAAGAGAATTTTAGCGAAATCACCGGCCTCAATGCCATGACAGATATTGATATTTCTGCGCTCTACCAACGGCCAACCCCCGCCCATGCCTAGTTGATTGGAATCATAAACCTATGCCAAATTCATTTGGCGCTCCCGAAATTAGCGTACAAGCCGTTGAAGCCAAACGCAAAGCTGGCGCACCATTCATCTGGCTTGATGTGCGCGAGCCAAACGAAATTGCTCAAGTTGCCATTGATGATGAGCGGGTGGCGAACGCACCATTGAGTGAACTGTCTGCCCGCCAGCTCAGCGCCCTGCCCGTGGCCGCCCAGGATAAAAATACCGAAATTATCGTCTTTTGCCATCATGGCATGCGCAGCGCCCAGGTGACGGCCTGGTTGGGCCAGCAAGGCTGGACGAACGTTGTCAATATGACTGGCGGAATTGATGCGTGGGCGCGTGAAATTGAGCCATCAGTAGGTACTTATTAAGCATTACTGCTGAAGATTCACTCGACAATATAACAGTTTTTCACTGAATAATTATTATGAAAGACTTCATAATAATTTGGGTTACCTTAAAAGCCGTGATAGAATCCGCGTTGTTAGCACTATTTTGTTATGTTTTTAATTGATGAAATTATTCGATGGCTCCGCTAAGCTCTGCGTCATTGCCAAATTTGGAGTGGACGCAACCTGCGGATCATAAAGGAGAGCTAATTTATGCGTGTTGCACTGATCAATCCTAAATTTCGTCTCCCGATTGACACTCGCACCACTCCTCACCTGGGCTTGGCCTATCTTGCCGCCTTTAGCGAGCAGCGTGGCGATGAAGTGGTAATCTTCGACGCCGACGTTGAAAAGCAGCCATTGGTGGAGTTTATCCAAGCGTTTCGCCCACAAGTTGTCGGCATTACCGCCAATACGCCGCAGGTGAAACAGGCTTGGCGTACGGCCAAAGCGATCAAAGAAGTGCAAGATTGCTTAATTGTGCTCGGCGGCCCTCATGTGAGCGTGCTGCCGGAAGAAAGCTGCGAGAAGCCCTTTGTCGATGTGGTGGTGCGTGGTGAAGGCGAAGAGACCTGGGTTGATGTTTGCAACCGCCTGGAAGTTTATCTGAAAGACCAGCCCGCTTATCATACCGAAGCCTTTATGCATGCCGAGAATGAGATCTTCAATGATTGTCTCGGCGTTAGTTATAAGACAAGCGATGGTCAGATTCACAATAATCCCGATCGCACGCCGATTGCCGATCTGGACAGCCTGCCCTGGCCAGCCTATCATCATTTCAAGATGGACCGCTATACTAACTTGCAGCCAGCCACCGATCACGTAGACGGCGCCCGCAGCTTTAGCATTTTGACCAGCCGTGGCTGCCCATATCGCTGCACCTTTTGCAGCCAGAGCATCATGCCGATCAAGTGGCGCAGCCGCAGTGCGGAAAGCGTGCTAGCCGAATGGCGACATCTGGTGGAAGACCTGGGTGCCCTGGAAATTGGTGTATTGGATGACAGCGCCAATATTCGGGTCAAGCGGTTAGAAGAAATTGCCAACCTGCTGATTGAAAACAGTTTAAATCATGTGCCGTGGATTTTTGTCAACGGTATTCGCGCCAACCTGGCCAGCAAAGAATTATTAACGCTCCTCAAAAAGGCCGGCTTGCGACGCACCGCCTTTGGCGTTGAAACCGGTGATCCGGACATTCTGAAGAGCATTGACAAGAAGATCGACCTGGACACCATTCGACAAGCGTTCAAAAATGCCAAAGAAATTGGCCTGGAAACCATCGCCTTTATGATTATCGGTTTGCCGGGCGAGACGCGCCAGACCATGCAGAATTCGATCAACTTTGCCATCGAAATCGACCCCATGATCGCCAACTTCTCGATGATGACGCCTTATCCAGGCACGAAAGTCTATGAGATCGTCAAACGTCAAGGCCGTTTCTTGATCAATGACTGGGAAGATTACGTGTTTTTTGAACAACAGGCGCGCTACGAGATGGGCGAAATGACCGCCGAATTGGTCGAGGAAATGTATCGCAAGGCGTATCGCCAGTTTTATCTGCGCCCTTCCCCGATTATTCGGCGGCTGAAGACCAGGGATTTTTGGCTCAATTTGCCACGTAATATTCGCATTGCGCTCAATACGTTCGTCCCGAAGAAGGAAAAGACTGGTCTGCGCAAGCAGATGGAAGCCGAAGGCGCGATTTAGATGATCTTTTGCTGGGCCGTTTGAGCTAATAGGGGAGTGCACGATGGCAGATAGTTGGCTGTATGATGTAAACAGCATCATTGAAATTGATGCAGAGAAGTTAAGTGGCACCCCTGTGTTTCCAGGCACGCGTGTTCCGATTCAGAATTTGTTTGATTGCTTAGAAGCTGGCGAGAGTCTGGACGAATTTCTTGATCAGTTTCCAACCGTCACGTATGAGCAAGCAGTAAGGGTGTTAGAAGCGTCAAAAGAAAAGCTGCTGGCTAGTTATGCGCTTGCTACTTGATGAATGTGTGACACGTTTGATCAAGCGTGATTTTTTAGGCCATGAAGTGCAAACCGTTAAAGAAGTTGGTCTGAAAGGGCTGAAAAATGGACAACTTTTGCGTGCAGCAGTTGGTCAATTTGATGTCCTGATTACGGTCGATCAAAACCTTTCCTATCAGCAAAATGTAAAACCGTTGAGTCTCGCCGTTTTGGTTCTTATTGCGAAAAAGAACACCTATGAAGCCCTTAGCCCCTTAGTTCCACAAGCCCTGGTATTACTTGAAAACATTAAGCCAGGACAAGTACTAAGCGTCAAAGCTTCATCGTAAAAAGCATCATATTCTATTGGTATCTTAGGTATTGTTTTTATAGGACACTATATCATGCGCATTATTCTTGCCAGTCCCGAAGTTAAAGTTTGGAGTCAACGTAAACATATTCCATTGGGCCTTGGCTATTTGGCGGCTGTGTTGCGTGAAGGTGGCCACGAAGTCATGATCTTCGACGCTGCGGTTGAAGATGTTGGCGTCGATTACTACATTGACCAGGCCGCTACCAATGGCAAGCCGTATCACATGCTTGGTGTTACGGCCACGACACCGCTGATCATGGAAGCCTGGGAAATGGCGAAACTGGGCAAAAAGCGGGGTTTGATCACCGTGTTGGGTGGCCCGCATTTGACGATCATGCCGCTGGAGTCGATGCAAGCGCCACATACGGCGTACGTGGACTATGTTTTCAAGGGTGAAGCTGAGTATAGTTTTCTAGAATTGATCAATGCGCTGGAAACGGGGCGCAAACCGGGCGTTATCCCTGGTATCCATTTCTGGCATGGTGACGAACTCATTGCTAGCCCGGAAAGCCCTATGATTCCAGATTTGGACGCTTTGCCCTTCCCGGCGCATGATTTGTTTAAAATTGATCTGTATTCCAATCTGCAACCGCTCACCGACGGGCTAGACCCACATGCGCGCAGCTTTACAATCCTCACCAGCCGTGGTTGTCCGTATAAATGCACTTTCTGCTCGAAACCTGTTACTGGTGATACTTGGCGGGCTCGCTCAGTAGAAAGCGTGATAAAAGAGTGGAAGTGGTTGGTCAATGGCTTGGGTGCGACCGAAATCGGCATGACCGACGATATTTGGAATTTGAAACTGCCGCGCGCCAAGGAACTGTGCCGCCGTTTGGTGGAAGAAGGTCTCAACACTATACCCTGGGTAACCGTGCATGGCATGAAGGTCAACCACAGCGATTTGGAACTTTTTCAATTGATGAAGGCCGCCGGGTGTAAGCGGGTTGGTTTCGGCGTCGAAAATGGCGACGAACAGATGTTGCGCAATGTGATCCGCAAGGGTCAGACGGTGGATATGGTGCGCGAAGCTTTCGCCAATGCCAAGGCTGCTGGTTTGCAAACGATGGGTTTTTTCATCTTCGGCATGCCGGGCGACACGGAAGAGACTATGGAAAAGACGATCCAGTTAGCGTTGGAATTGGATCCCAAGCTGGCAAATTTCTTGCTCGCGGCGCCTTTCCCCGGCACAGCCATGTATGATATGATCAAAGATGGCGGCGAGGTTTTTGCTGACAAATGGAGTGACTTTGCTATTCACGAAGAAAAGCCCCGTTTTACGATGAACGAAGGCTATGATCCTGATCTGGTCATCAAGAAATGGCGCGAAGCGTATCGCCGCTTCTATCTGTATCGACCGGAGCGGGTGATGGAAAAACTGACGCTCAAGTCAACATGGACGGATCTGTCCAACAGTGTGACCCAGGTCAGACGCTTCTTTATCGGCAACCAGACACAACATGCGCCAGAAGTGAAAAAAGCGGCCAGCGCCAAAGTTGCGGCGTAAGTAGGCATTTTAATTTACTTGTGTGATCAGCCTGCCTTCCGCTTTGTAAGGCAGGCTTTGTTTTTCACGACGCTCACTATGACTGTATATGACAACGTGGTTCAACGTTTGAATGAAAGTGGCGTCGTTTACCATATTCATGAACATTCACCTTCCGTGACGGTTCTAGATGCCGAGACGCACCTAGACTTCCCGATTAACCAGTTATTAAAGACGATTGTGTTTCGCATTAAAAATGATGGCTGGGTGCTGGCGGCGCTGTGCGGCTATCAGCAGATAGACTACAAGAAGTTAGCCACTGTATGTAGCGTCAGCCGGGACAAACTTATGCGCCTGACGCCAACGGAAGTGGAACAGGAACTCGGTTTTGAACTGGGTGGTGTCTGTCCATTCGCGTCGAATGCCCAGACGCGCGTGGTAATTGACGATGGCGCGCTGCAAAAAGCAGTGCTCTTTTGTGGCACAGGTCGCCGTGACCGCACGTTGGAAATTGCCCCGGCAGCATTGGTGCGTGTCGGTGGCGCACAAATCGCACCGTTGGCGAAAGACGCGGCGTGATGGATTTGCTGAAAGGAACACGAACATGGCTTTATTTACAGTGGAAATACCAGAAAAACTATTATCCAAACTGAAGCGCACCGGGCGCCCCGTGCAGGATGTGATCGTCGAAGCGTTGGAGCAGGTATTAGATGCTAGACCGTCTGACAAAACGGAAGAAGTATCGCGCGCGGAGATTATTCAGCGACTTATCGAATCCGGTATTGTGCGTGCGCCGGAGGAGTGGGATAGCCCGGAAGTCCAGGAATGGCTTGCTCGACCTGAAATTGAACGCCAGGAAATTATTAAAGAGATGGATGAATTGTACTTTTCTGACTCTCCCGCTTCAAAATTTATTATCGAAAATCGGCGATAATGATGACGACGTTCTATCTGGATAGCAGTGCCGTAGTAAAATTCTATGTGACGGAGCCAGGATCTATCTGGTTGCGTAGAATTGTAAATTCAAACACTGATGTATGCACAGTTTGTGATATTTGTTTGCCAGAAGTAGCTGCGGCGTTTGCACAAATGCATAGAGATAAGCGATTCAGCCGTACGATTATGCAGGATACTTATCAGCGCTTTCGGGCTGATTTGCACCAGGGCTTGTTTGTTAGTCATCCAGTGGATCAAGCTACGTTAGTGTATGCTGCTGAATTAGCGTTACTCTATGTCCTCAAAGGCTATGATGCAGTTCAAGTAGCTGCTGGTATACTTGTCCGTAATAAGACAAAAAATGGGTTTATATTTATAAGTGGCGATAAAAAGATGTTAAACGCCGCACAAGCGGAAGGATTACCAACCGATAATCCTTTTGATCATATTTATGAAGATCCGCAGAGATAACAATTTATGCTAGAACTCATTCCAAAATTACCCATGTACTGGGCTTTTCGTGCCTTTGGCTGGCCCAAAGTCAAACCATTTTCCGTTGTGATCAGCGTCAGCTATCGTTGTAACAGTAAATGTCGCACCTGCGATGTGTGGCGTAAGCCCAACGATGATTTAACCCTGGCCGAGTGGGACAAAGTTTTTGCCAGCTTGGGTACGTCGCCTTTCTATATGACCTTTACCGGCGGCGAACCATTTCTGCGCGGTGATTTGGACGACATGGTGATCAGCGCGTACAAACATTGCAAGCCAGAAGTGATTACGATTCCCACTAACGGTATGTTGACCGAACGCGTGCTGGAAAAAGTGGAACGTATGTGTCGAGAATGCCCCACCTCCAGCATCGGCATTAATTTGAGCCTAGACGGCATTGGCGATGAACATGATGACATTCGCGGCGTAGAAGGCAACTGGAATTTGTCGATGGAAACTTGGCAGCGACTGAAAGAGTTGCAAAAGGAATACAAAAACCTGGTGCTGACCGTGCATACGGTGATCAGTCGCTTCAATGTCCATCGCTTTAAGCAGATTCAAGAAGGGCTAAAGTTTCTGCAACCGGACAGCTATATCACCGAAGTGGCCGAGGAACGCGTTGAGTTGGACACGGTTGGCTGGGGCATTACGCCGCGCCCGGATGATTATGATGAAATCGCAGATTTTCTCAGCAAGCAAGCAAAACAGACACCGGCCAAAGGGATCGCCCGCTTTACGCAGGCTTTTCGCGCCCAATATTATCAATTCGCCAAGCGCGTTTTACACGAGCGTGACCAGGTAATCCCGTGTTATGCCGGTTGGGCCAGCGCGCATATCGCACCCAATGGCGACCTTTGGAGTTGCTGTATTCGCGCCGAATCCGTGGGCAACCTCCGCCAACATAACTACGACATCACACCTATCTGGCGCAGCGTAGCGATGGAACAGATGCGTGGCAGCATCAAGCGCAAAGAGTGTGCTTGCCCGATGGCGAATGCCACTTACGCCAACATGTTGCTCCATCCACCGACGGTGGCGAAAGTGATCTTGGATGTGCTAACCTAATCCCCTAATTGTTTGATGTTTACGCCTGATAAGAGTTTGCGGGCGTTTGATTGCTTACTGTGCATTACGCCTGTTGATAATAAATTGGGTGGCACGCCTAGTTATTTGAAGGCTGATAGGTGTGGCGCGTGATCAGGAAAGAAAGTTGCGAAAAATTAGAAGGGAAAAATATATG